>JADZEA010000265.1 GCA_020850775.1 bacterium | reverse complement strand
TGGTCAGTAAGTTTTTTTGCAAAATCTGTTGGCTCAAGTCTGTCCGTAACTTCGGGCCAATAAATTTTTTTGAGGTTTTTGCTCCACTGTTCGTCAAGAGTTTTAATGTCAAGTCCCGTTGCAGACTTAAATCCGCCTTCAATACTTTTAGTAAGTCGTGTTTTTGCAATTATTTCGGCAATCTTTTCCCTTCCGTATTTTTCTGCAATAAATTTCCAGATGGATTGTCCGCCCCGATAAGCCATAAATCCGTAAAGGTACTCAACTGGCGGAAGGTAATTATTAATTACAGCGTCGCGTAGGTAAAGGTCTGTTTGCGTATCCCAATCAAGCGATTCAAACTCTGCAAGTCCTTCGTTCCACCAAAGTGGCAGGTTTGTGTAAGCACCTGTAACGATGCTTTGTGCGTTTCCGCCAAAAAATAAATCGTTCACAACTGCGTGGACAAGCTCGTGGTGCAAAACGTGGCGAAAACCTTCGTAAGAACCTTCGTAAGGCAAAACGACACGGTTTTTAAAAATTTCTGTAAAACCTCCAATTCCTTCCTCAAGGTATTCCAAAGAAACGTTTGTTTGCTGAAACTCGTTGTGTGAGTTGTAAACCACAATCGGGATTCGTTTGGTAATTTGGTAGTTGAAAGTTTTGCTGATTGAAACGTAAGCCGATTCCGCCGCAACAGCTGCAAACTCTGCCAAATCTTTTCCATTTTCGTAGTAGTAAACATCAAAATGTTTTGACTGAATGAAACTCCACGAGAAAGTTCTGTACTGAACTTTGTTTTGTCCAAACTGACTAAAAACATTGGAAACCAACAGAAAAATCAGGAAAAGGGTGAGTTTTTTCATTTTTGTACCAATTCATTTTTGGGTTTAAGAGTTTACTTTTGGTTTGTAAACTCTTAAAAAATTAAAGGGTTGCTACTTTTTGTTACTAAGTTTGGGAAGTTAGCTAAAACTCTGCCAACTTAATTAATGCTTCAGTAATTTTTTTCTCGTTAGGCATAAAAAATTCTTCCAAAGGTGGACTAAAAGGAACCGGAGTATCGATTGAAGCGACACGAACAATCGGAGCGTCAAGGCTTTCAAAGGCTTCTTCGTTGATGAAAGCAGAAATTTCTCCACCAATTCCACCTGTTTTTGTTGCTTCGTGGACAATCATTACTTTGTTGCATTTTCGGACTGAGTTTAAAATCAGTTCTTTGTCAAAAGGCATTAGTGAACGCAAATCTAAAACTTCAACTTCAAACCCTTCTTTGGCGAGGTTTTCAGCAGCTTTGTTGCAAGCGTGAACCATTGAAGCGTAAGTGATGATTACAGCATTTTTCCCTTCACGGAAAATTTTTCCTTTTCCGATTTCCACAACGTAATCATTTTCGGGAACTTCTTCTTTGATTTCGGGACGTCTGTAAAGAAATTTGTGTTCGTAGTAAAGAACCGGATTGTCGTCTCGGATTGCAGCTTTTAACAAGCCTTTTGCGTCGTAAGGTGTTGCAGGAGCTACGATTTTCAGTCCCGGTGTGTGAAAAAACCAAGCCTCCGTGTTTTGTGAGTGAAAAGGTCCGCCGTGAACTCCGCCACCAGTTGGAAGCCGTACAACCATCGGAACTTTCATTCCTGTTCGGTAGTGCATTTTTGCGGCGTTGTTTACGAGTTGGTTAAAACCACAACTGATAAAATCAGCAAACTGCATTTCCGCAACGGGCCGCATCCCCATAATCGCTGCACCAGTTGCTGCTCCGATGATTGCTGATTCTGCGATTGGTGTGTCTAAAACTCTGTCAGAACCAAATTCTTCAAGAAAACCTTTTGTTACTTTAAAAGCTCCGCCGTAAACCCCGATGTCTTCCCCGAGACAAAAAACGGAAGAATCTCTACGCATTTCTTCACGTAAAGCCATTGAAATTGCTTCAATGTAAGTTATCTTTGCCATTAAAAATCTCCAATTTTCGCACTAAAAAGTGATTAGCCAATTTATTTTTTGTTTGTGTTAAATTCAAGTTTTATTTTCAGTAAAAAGTCTTTGTAAAGTTAGCAAAGTTTTAAAGGTTAAACTAACAGAAAAATTGATGAAGAAAATCCCGGTAATCGTTGGTCCGACAGCCGTCGGAAAAACTCAAATCGCACTAAAACTTGCAGAAAAAATTGGTGCTGAAATTATTTCCGCAGATTCACGGCAAATTTTCCAAAAAATGAACATCGGAACCGCTAAACCAACCAAAGAAGAACTGAAAAAAATTAAACACCACTTCGTAAATCACAAAAAAATTAATGACTACTACAGCGCAGGTTTGTTTGGAAAAGAAGCTCTTGAAGTTGTTCAAAAATTACTCGCAAAAAACAAAATTCCACTCGTTGCCGGTGGTTCAGGACTCTACGTAAAAGCGCTGACCGAAGGGATTTTTACGGGAAATTTTCGCAGCGAGGAAATTCGCCAAAACCTGAAAAAAAAAGCTGAAAACTTTGGGCTTGAAAAACTTTACAAAAAACTTCAGGAAGTTGACCCAAACTACTCAAAAACTATTGAAGCAAACGATGAAATCCGCATTTTTCGTGCTTTGGAAGTCTTTGAAGTTTCAGGAAAAACAATCTCTTTCCACTTTGAAAACCAAATCAAAAATGAAATTGATTTTGTGCAGTTCTGCTTTGTCAGAGACCGCGAAAAACTTTACAAAAGAATTGATTTTCGCGTTGACGAGATGTTTCGTGAAGGTTTTTTAGAGGAAGTTAAGTCTTTGGTAAAACAAGGGTTTGGCAACTCTGAAAGACTTAGGAACACGGTTGGTTACAATGAAATTCTTTTGTTTTTAGAAAAAAAATTAAGCCTTGAAGAAGCTGTTTTGCAAACAAAACAATTCACAAGAAACTTTGCAAAAAGGCAAATCACCTGGTTTAAAAAAATTAAAGAAATTGAATTTTTAGACTTAGACACGATGAGTGAAACGGAAGTTTTAGCTAAAATTGAAGGGAAAATAAAAAAATGAGAACCTTGCTTGTTCAAGATTCTCACTTATGAAAACCAAACTTACTGCAAACCATCTTGCAGCTACAGTGTAAAGATAGACAACTTTTTTAAAAAAACAAAAGAACATTTTAAAAAAGTGAGAGCTTCACTCAAAGCTAACCTCTCACCTGAAAAAATCCTACTTTAAGAAAGTCATTTTCCTTGTTTGGGTAAAATCACCCGCTTTAATTCTGTAAAAATAGATTCCGCTTGAAACAAGATTTCCGTTTTTATCCGTTCCGTTCCACAAAATTGAGTGATTGCCCGAAGGTAAAGATTTTGAAACGAGAGTTTTTACCTGTTGACCAAGAACGTTAAAAATTTCAAGCTCAACTTTTTCTCTTGAAGGAATTGAAAAATCAATTTTTGTGCTTGGATTAAAAGGATTTGGATAATTTTGAGCAAGTTTGAAATTTGTAGCAACCTGGTTTTTATCTTCTGCGCTAACGACTGTCGGAGGATTTGTCGTGAAAAGAATTGCCCTTCCACTTTCAAGCCCTGTGGAAGAGTTAGAAATTGAATTTTTACCTTTGTACTGGATTCCGATTGTTTGTGTCGCGTTCTCAAGCCCGACAGTTGTGTACTCCTGTTTGGTTAAATCAATGTTTTGGTATTGGAAAAGGATTTCTCCGTCGCCTGTTACAGTTGTGTAAAAAGCCGGATCTTTTAAAATAATCTGGAAAGTTTCAGCAGGGTTCGGAGTTCCGCTGTAGTGGTGAAGCTGGTACCACTCAATGATAAAAATATGGTTTGTTGTGTCGTAGTACTTGTAAACTCGTCCCGATTCGCCGTTTTGGTTGTCCCACAAATCTGTCCAAAACGGACAAACCATGTTTGTTAAATTGTCTGCGTAAGGCAAGTCCTGATTTTGCCATTGGTTTGCAGTGTTTGAACCAAGCATTGCAAAACCATCAGTGCTGACTGAAATTTGGTTGAAAGTGTTCCCGTAAAATTTGAACGGAAACGGAAGATTTTGCACTAAAGTTTGGTCAGAAACTGCTGTGTTAAAAGCAATTTGAGTTCCCGGACCGCCTGAAGGAGTTGCGATTTCAACCCAGTTGAAAGTTGGTGCTTCAAGAATGTTTGTGTCAACGTTTTCAATCATTGAGTAACCGTAAGCATCAGCAAGCGAAGGGTCGTTAGGGAAAAGTTGCCCGATTGTCAGGCTGAAAGGTAAAGCAAACGAGTAAGGGTAAGAGCTTCCTGTTCCGCTTGCGATGTAAAGAGTAAACTCAACGCTTGTTTCAATCGGAAAATTTGCAGGAACAGTTACCTGAAAAGCGTCAGAAATTGAACTTCCGCCTGTTGAGTCCGGCTCAAGTGTTAAGTCGTAAGTTGCATTAAAATCGGTAATTGAAACGTTTGAATTTCCTGTGATTAAAATTCCGCTGAAGTTTTGTGCGGAACCCCAACCTTGATTTTTTAAAACAACTTTGATTGTAGCATTTTCTCCCGGGTCAAGGCTGTTTGGGTGAAAAGTGCTGTTGTCTTCAATAATTACGTTTTCAATGACAAGGCTTGGCGTTCCCAAAGCGATGTTGATTGGTTCTGTCCAGGTGTTTGTTCCGTCGGTGATTGAAAGTAAGAGACTGATTGCGTGGTACTCTACGAAATCAGGGTCAATCTGCAAAATAAAGTTAGAAGGAGGCTGAGCAGCGGTTGCCGAAAGGATGTCGCCGTAGTTCACTGAGTTTTGCAGGATTGTAGTCAGAGTATCGTTTGTTGTTAGTGTTGCAACAACGTTTGAAGCTGTTTGTGTCCCGTAGTTGTGAAGAACGATTCCGAGTTCAACAGTTTCGCCGGGGTTAATTTTTCCGTTGTTGTTTCCGTTGGTGGCATCGTTCACTGAAATTTGTGTAAAACTGACGAACTGAGCAGGATTTGTGATTGTGTAGGTTTGCTGAACGGGAATGATGTTTTTTCCTGAAACTGTAACGTAAAGTGTGCTTCCCAGTGTTGCGTTTCCAACCTGAATTGCGAGTTCGCCTACGTTGTTGGTTTCGTCAACAAAGTAAACACTTCCATCGCTTGTGTAAGCACAGACACGAATTCCGCCGAGTGGAGTTCCTGTAGTTTCGTTCACGATTACGTTTAAAGTTGAGTTTGCAACAACTGTTGAAGAAGTTAAAATTGAAACCGCTTTTGGAGTTGTTGTTCTGATGTTAAGCTCTGCGTCGCCAAAAATCAGGTACTGGTTAAAGGCTGTTTCGGTTGTGATGTTATTGCCAAGGATTGAAAACATGTACATTTTTCCGTAAAGATAAGCTGAAGCTAAGTGGTCGTGGTGGAGTTGGAACATTGCGTTGTAGAGTCCGAGGTCTGTTTTGTTGTTCCAGCTTGTGTGTGTGTTCCAGGTTGGTCCGCAGAAGGCAGTTGCGCCTCCAAGGTTTGTTCCTGTGTTGGTTCCCGTTCCGCGAAAGATTAATGCTTGTCCGAGACAATCTGAACCGCCGTTAAATTGTGCAACTCCGCAGCCAATGCTTGTAACGATTGGAGTCATTCCGTTTACGGTCAGATTGTTTGCGTCGCTGACACCAAAATTCATTGCACTCCAGCCATCTACCCAGCCTTCGCCGCGATAATTTACGTAGCCAACTCCGCTCACGAAAGAAGCGATAAACTGTGATTTTTGGGCACCGTTTTCAACGTAAAAAGTGTCAACGTTTGTAAAATTTCCGTAGTCAAGAAGTTTTTGTCTGACTTTTCTTTTTGTGTCTTTTTGTGAGACGTAAGCATCGTTGGCAGCGACTACACCTCTTTTGTACCAGTCAATGTTTGGGTTTGTGAATGGTGTTTTTTCGTACTGAAGGACTTTGTTTAC
>JADZEA010000264.1 GCA_020850775.1 bacterium | reverse complement strand
TTTCTTAAAATACTGGATTGATTCCTGAGTGTTTCGTAAATCAGACTGAACTGAAGCGTAAGTAAAGTAAAAGTTAGCTTTTATTTCATTGTCAGTTATGCCTGAAAACAGTTTAGAAATCAACTTCCCTGTTCTTGTTATTTTAGGAAAATTCTGAATTTTCAATAGTTTATCAAAGAATTTTAAATAATATTTTAACGCCAAATCAAATTCAGCAGATTCATAATAATTTAAAGCCAATTCTTCTAAAACATCAGCCTCATTGAAATTGTTTTTTAAGAACTTACAGATTGCTTTGTGAATATTTTTTTTCTCTGCGGGTTTGATTGATTTTAAAATAAAATGCTTCAAAAATCCATTTGAAAATTCAAAATGTCCTGCCACATTGCTTTCTAAGATTCCATCGTGAACAGAAATTTTTAGCGACTTTTGAACTAAATGTTCGTCAACCAAAAGCACGCTTGCAACATTTTTGAACGTGAAAAGTTTACCAAGCAGCGAGCCTGTTTTTAAATAATTTTTTGTTTCTTTTGGCAAAACGGCAATTTTTTTAGTTAAAATTTCATCAATTGAATCAGGTAACTTTATTTCTGTGATTTCTTTTTCAGTAAGTTCCCATTCACCTTCAGAAATTTTTAATTTTTTAGTTTGTATCAAATGAAACAGTAATTCCTGTAAAAACAAAACATTACCACCAGTTTGCCTATAAAAAATATTGCTAAAAAATGTGCTGACAGGGTCAAATTTTCCTAAAATTTTTGTCAGAAATTCACGCGTCTCATCAAAATTAAAATTTCTAATTTCTATTTTTTCTGCAAAATCAAAATGCGAATTTATCTGTTCAAAAAAACTTTTTTCAAGCGTTCCAACAATCAAAACAGGATTTCCCCAAAGTTTTTGCGTCAGGTAAACCAAACACTTAAGACTAAGAGAATCAATTAGATGCAAGTTATCAAAAAAAATTACTAAAGTTTGCTGAG
Organism: bacterium; assembly: GCA_020850775.1. Taxonomy (GTDB): domain Bacteria; phylum CLD3; class CLD3; order CLD3; family CLD3; genus JADZEA01. Next base: position 1,830 of record JADZEA010000264.1, on the reverse strand, counting down.
GTTTCAGAATATTTTTTAGCAAAGCACAAACAGTTTCAAAAAGCCTGAATTCAGTGTTAATTTCATCAAGTGAAACTAAAGCAGGTAAATATTTAAAAAACAGTTGCTTATCAATTTCAGGCGAAATTTTTGCCAATTCTTTACCAAAAGGTCCGATAATTTTTGCCTGTTCTTTGGCAGGTAGGTTTGAGATTTGCTCAAGTGCTTTATTTACAATATTTTGCAGTGGTTCAAGAAAATTTCCTGTTTCGTTGCACTTTGTTTCAAGCAGCAGGTTGGATTCGTTTTTTGGAAGTCCAATTTTAAATTCCTGCCAAAATTTTGTTTTTCCTGAGCCTTTTTCACCTGTGATTAGAACCGTTTTTAGCCTACCGGAAGAACTAACTGAAAAATTTCTAAAAAGTGTTTCTAAGCCATCATTTCTTCCGATAAAACAATGGTTTAGAGAAAAACCACCGGTAAACTCAAATTTTGCTTTTGTTCTGAGAAACTTCCTGAGTTCTTCACTAACTTCTTTAGCTGAAGAAAATCTGTCGTTAGGGTTTTTCTCCAAAAGCTTTGTAATTATTTTAGTTAAGACTTCCGGAAGCTGTGGGTAAAATTGATTTGGAGAAATTAACGGAGTTCGGATGTGTGCAAGAGCGATTTCTGCCAAGGAATTGCCATCAAAAGGAAGTCTTCCTGTAACCATTTGATAAAATATTACTCCAAGTGAGTAAAGATCGCTTCTGTAATCAATTTTTGATGAGTTTTGACACTGTTCTGGTGTAGAATACTTAACAGTTCCAAGGAAAGCTCCTGTTTGTGTAAGCAAAGAAGAATCGGCAAACTTGATAAAATCGAAATCAGTAATTTTGATTTGTTCGTCTTTTGTCAGCAAGATGTTGGACGGTTTCAAATCCCGATGAATGATTCCATTTTGGTGAAGTGCTTCAAGTCCGTTACAAATTTGATTAATTCTTGTTACTATTGTATTTAAATCGGTTTTTTCTATTTGAATTGGTTTTCCATCTACAAATTCCATCACAAAACCAATTTTATCAGCATTTTCAATCCACTCAACCATTTTTACACAATTCGGATGCGAAATTTTTTTAGCCGCTTCAAACCCATTTCTGATAATTTTTAGATCATTTGGTGTTCTGAAATTTTCGTGAATTAGTTTAAGTGCAAAAAAATTGTCAGAATGATTTTTTTTTACTTTAAAAACCGTTCCAAAGTTTCCTGAAGATATTTTTTCTAAAATACGATACTTCATTTGATAACTTTCTTGTTGGTTAATGAAAAAATTAAGCAAGAAAAGATTTTTTTTCAAACTAAAAATTTTTCAGTGTCGAAAAATCCCGTTAATCATGAAAAAATCCGTGTTCAGACAAAAAGTGAGACAACCAGCGTGAGTTCCGCTAAGAAGCGTAAAACCCGCTTGAAAAAAACTTCGCGGAAAAAAGTTGCGGAATCCACGCTTCTTAGCGGGGCTTACGCTTTCAGAAAAATCCTGTCCTGAAAATCCCAAAAATCCGTGTTCAGGCAAAAGTTACGCTTTCAGAACAAAAAAAGGGCAAAACCTTTCAGCTTGCCCTTTTAAAAAACTGCCTAAGCAGTCTGTTTTCTAAAAACCCTACTTCAGCAAAATCATCTTGTTCGTTTTCGTGTAGTTTCCTGCCGTTAGCTTGTAGAAGTAAATTCCTGACGAAACCGTTTTTCCGCTTTCGTCTTTTCCGTTCCAGTTTGAAGTGTGTGAACCTTCGTTTTGTTTTTCACTGACTAAAGTTCGGACAAGTTCACCTTTTGCGTTGAAAACTTCAAGTTTCACGTCGTTGGTTTTCGCAA
>JADZEA010000263.1 GCA_020850775.1 bacterium | reverse complement strand
TTAATTGCATCCATTGATGGTTTTCTCGTAACTGCCAAAGGAAGTAGAGTTCCCGGATAAAGAATTGTTCCTCTGAGCGGTACAATTGGTATAATTTCAGGAATTTTATCAACGTTATCTTTACCAACAATTTGAATTGGAAAATTATCTTCCATCTACAAAAAATCCTTTGTTAAAAAAATAGCATCTAAGGGTTTTTAAAATCAGATAAAAACATTAGTTTTCAACTGAAATTTTTATCTCTTTAGATTTTTGTGTTGTTGTACGATTTTCTGGCTTTTTAATTAAAATCTCTAAAAAACCGTTTTGGTAATTTGCAGAAATTTGTTTTTTATTTATTCTGATTGAGAGGTCAATTACCCGTTCAAAGTAACCGTAACCAATTTCAATCTGATGAACTTGAGTTTTAATTTCGTGAACCTCGTTTTCTTTCCTGATTCCATTAATTACCAATTTTGTGTTCTCAAGACTAAGTTTTATCTCTTTTTGCGAAATTCCGGCAAGTTCAACCAAAACTTTGATTTCTTTTTCAGTTTCCCAAACGTCTGTTGGAGGTTGCCATGCAGAGTTCGAAAAAATAGAAGTCATTGAGTTTGATGTAAGAATATCAAAAATAGTTCTGTTAAGGCTCTGTTTTGAAACAGGAGCAAAATTATCTTCACTCATTTTTAACCCGGTAATTTATTTAGTATTGATTTTTAGTCAAAACAACAAAATTTAAAAACCTTCAAAGCTAAAAATATTTGAAGGCTTTAAAAATCCTGAAAAATTAAATTTTTACTGTTGTAAGCATACTTCTGACAGAATCACAAGACTTATTAAGTTCTGCCTGTTCTTTTTCAGTAAGTTTAATTTCAATAATTTGTTCAATTCCGTTTGTTCCAAGTTTGACAGGAACGCCAACGTAAAGGTCTTTTTGTCCGTACTCGCCTGTTAAGTAAGCTGCACAAGGTAAAATTTTCTTTTTATTTTTCACGATTGAACGAACCATTTCCACAACTGAACTTGAAGGTGCGTAGTAGGCACTTCCTGTTTTTAAGTAAGCAACAATTTCTGCTCCGCCGTTTCTTGTCCTGTCAACAAGCGAATCAATTCTTTCCTGTGAAAGCAATTCGGGAAGTGGAATTCCTGCAACTGTTGCGTAACGTGGAACGGGAACCATTGTGTCTCCGTGGCCACCAAGAACAAAAGCATCAACGTCTTCTACTGAAACATCAAGTTCCATCGCAATGAAAGAACGAAATCTCGCCGCATCAAGAACTCCAGCCATTCCAAAAACTCTGTGTGGTGGAAGCCCGCTAACTTTTAGTGCAACGTAAGTCATTACATCAAGTGGATTTGAAACAACAATTATTATTGGGTTAGAACTGAATTTCATTATGTTTTCAGTAACGTTCCTGACAATGTTTGTGTTGGTATTTACAAGGTCATCGCGGGTCATTCCTGGTTTCCTTGGAATTCCTGCCGTGATGACAACAATGTCAGAGTTGGCAGTTTCTTCGTAGCCGTTTGTACCAACCATTTTGGTGTCAAAATGTTCAATTGGAGCAGATTCCCACATGTCAAGAGCTTTTCCCTGTGGAACTCCTTCAACGATATCAACAATCACAACTTCGCTTGCAAGTTCTTTTTCAGCAAGCCTTTGTGCTGTAGTTGCTCCAACAAACCCGCCTCCAACAACTGTAATTTTCATTATTAATTTCTCCTTATTTTTAATTCTTCAATTTTTTCAAACCTTGAGAATTTAACAAAAAAACCAAAAATTACGAATTGATTTTTAAATTTTTAATGTTTGCTTGCTTTCATAAATCCTAATTCGTAATTTTTACCCAAACTAAAAGGAGTTTTTATGTCTTTTTTTATTGCTGCTTCGGTTCTTTCAGCAGATTTTTCCAAACTTGGTGAACAAATCAAACTCGCTGAACTCGGTGGAACAGACTGGTTTCACCTTGACGTGATGGATGGACACTTCGTACCAAACCTGACTTTCGGACCAATAATTGTCAAAGCAATTCGTAAACTTACCAACTCGTTCCTTGACGCTCACCTGATGGTTACAAATCCTGATGATTTTATAGAAGATTTTGTAAAAGCAGGTTCAAATTTGATTACCGTTCACGCAGAAGCTCCAATCCATCTTCACCGAACTATCCAAAAAATAAAAAGTTACGGAGTTCAGGCTGGAATTTCGCTAAATCCTCACACTCCGTTAAACGTGTTAGAATACCTGCTTGATGAAATTGATTTAGTCCTTGTGATGAGTGTGAACCCAGGTTTTGGCGGACAAAGTTTTATTCCTCAAACGCTCACAAAAATCCAAAACCTTAAAAAAATGATTGACACAAGAAACGTAAAAATTCAGGTTGACGGTGGAGTTTGTGCTGAAAACATCAGCGAAATCGCAAAAGCCGGAGCAGATATTTTTGTCGCAGGTTCGGCAATTTTTGGTAAAAAAGACATTGTTCAGGCTGTAAAAGACTTAAAAAAAGGCTAAAAAATGAACGCTAAAGTTTACAAACTTCCGAAAAAAAAAGAATGTCCAAGCTGTGCTTTTGAAGTCGGGGAAAACGAAACTCATTGCACAATTTGCAACTACGAGTTTCCGCAAAAAAAAAATTACGACTGGCGTGTTGTTACCGCAATAATTTTGATTGTGGTTTTGTCTTATTTTTTAACCGGAAGTTTTTAAAAGGAGTTTTAAATGAAAATTTTAATTATCGGCGGAACTATTTTTCTTGGAAGGCACTTGGTTGAAGTTGCTTTGAAACGCAAACACGAAGTAACAATTTTTAACCGTGGAATTCACAACGCAGACCTTTTTTCGCAAGTTCAAAAACTTCGCGGAGACAGAAAAGAAAACCTTGAAGCACTCAAAGGACAAACTTTTGACGCAGTAATTGATACTTGTGGTTACGTTCCGAAAGTCGTGAAAATTTCAACTGATTTTTTGAAAAATTCCGCCGCTCACTACACTTTTATTTCAAGTGTTTCGGTTTACGCTGATTTTTCAGAAATTGGAATTGATGAAAATTCTAACGTTGCAACGCTCAAAAAAGAAACCGAAGAAATTACAGGTGAAACTTACGGAGCATTAAAATTCCTTTGCGAAAAAGTGGTTGAAGAAGCCTTTCCAAACAGTTTTTTGAACATTCGTCCGGGATTAATCGTCGGTGAACACGACCCAACAGACCGTTTCACTTATTTTCCTTCAAGAATTGCAAAAGGTGGTAAAATTCTGGTACCAAATCTTGAAAGTTTAGCTCAATTTATTGATGTTAAAGACCTTGCGGAGTGGATTTTGGCGATGGTTGAAAAACAAAAAACCGGAACTTTTAACGCAACAAACGATGGAATTACTTTTGGCGAACTTGTAAAAACTTGTAAAGAAGTTAGCAAAAGCAACGCAAGTTTTGTTCCTGTCAGCGATGAATTTTTAGTTGAAAATGAAGTTGAAGCTTACTCAGAACTGCCACTTTGGGTTCCAAAATCTGAAGGCGAAGGTTTTAACAAAGTCAATTCGCAAAAAGCAGTTGCTGAGGGTTTGAAGTTTAGAACTTTAACGGAGACGGTCAGAGAGACACTTGTCTGGGAAAAAACACGTGAAAAAAGCTGGAAGTGGCGTGCAGGTTTGAGTGAAGAGCGGGAAAAATCCTTGCTTCTGAAGTGGGAAAATTGTCTGTAAACTGTTCCTTGGCTAAACTAACTTAAAAAAACGAAAAAAATGAAAAAACAAATCTTTAGTTGGGCATTGTACGATTGGGCAAATTCTGCTTTTTCAACGACTGTAATTGCTGTTTTTTTCCCAATTTTTTTCAAAGATTTTTGGTCAAACCAAAGTGCAACTGACACAACTTTCTGGCTCGCAATTTCTGTTTCTGCCGCAAGTTTAATCATTTCAGTTTTAGCTCCAATACTTGGTGCTTTTGCCGACAAAGGAAACGCAAGAAAAAAATCACTCTTTATTTTTGCGTTAATTGGCATTTTTTCTACTGCAAGTCTGTATTTTGTTGCTGAAGGAAACTGGCAATTAGCTTGTTTTGTCTATATTTTTGCAAGTGTCGGTTTTTTTGCTTCAAATGTTTTTTACGACTCTTTGATAGTTGGAATTAGCAGCGAAAAAAACGTGGATTTTATCTCTTCTTTTGGTTACGCTTTAGGTTATCTTGGCGGTGGAATTTTACTTTTAATTAATATTTTGATGGTTCAAAACCCTGAAAATTTTGGGCTTGACGGAAAGGCGGAAGCTGTAAAAATTTCATTTTTATTAGTTGCAATTTGGTGGTTTGTGTTTTCCTTACCTTTGTTTTTTTTCGTGAAAGAACCGGAAACGAACAAAAAAATCACTCTTTTCCAATCAATAAAAGAAGGTTTCAAACAAGTTAAAGGAACTTTTTCTAAAATTTCCAGACTAAAAACAGTTTGGCTTTTTCTTGTTGCTTACTGGTTTTACATTGATGGAGTTGACACGATTGTTACAATGGCTGTTGACTACGGGAAAAATCTTGGTTTTGAAACTTCTGATTTAATCACTGCAATTTTAATGGTTCAGTTCGTAGGTTTTCCGTTTGCTTTGCTTTTTGGGTGGCTTGGACAAAAATTTAGCCCAAAACCTTTGATTTTAATTGCAATTTTTATTTACCTTTGCGTAACTGTTTTAGCTACACAACTTGACCTTGTTCCTTACAATTTTTCAGGTTTTGAAATCAAAAAGTTTTTTGTTTTAGCTTTTTTGATTGCGAGTGTTCAAGGTGGAATTCAGTCTTTGAGCCGTTCATTTTTTGCGAGACTTGTTCCAAAAAATGAAGAAGCAGAATTTTTTGGCTTTTACAACTTACTTGGAAAATTTGCAGCGATTTTAGGACCGGTTTTGCTTGGGACTATCGGGAAAATTACGGGAAGTCCGCAACTTGGAATTTTATCAATTGCGATTTTATTTTTGATTGGCGGTTTTTTACTTTCTAAAACCAAAATCTCTGCCTGAAAATCCAAAGTTTTTTCAATTTGAACTTTTAAAAAGAAGTAAAAAAATGCAAAAAATTTTACTCGTAACTCCACCATTAACACAACTTAACACGCCTTATCCGGCAACTGCTTACCTCACAAATTTTTTAAAGGAAAAAGGTTTTACAGTTTTTCAAACCGACCTTGGAATTGAGCTTGTTTTGGAAATTTTTTCTAAAAACGGACTCAGGAAAATCTTTGAAGAAGCTAAAAGTAAAACCCCAAAAGAAAATCTTGTAGCTTTTCAGCGAATTTTGAAACTTGAAAATGTTTACCTTGAGACGATTGAGCCGACGATTAAGTTTTTACAGGGAAAAGATTCAACACTTGCAAACAGAATTTGCAACAGTGATTTTTTGCCTGAAGGCTCACGTTTTGAAGTTTTTGAAGAGCTTGATTTTGCTTTTGGGAATCTTGGAATTACTGACAAAGCAAGGTTTTTAGCTACACTTTACCTTGAAGACCTTGCGGATTTTATTCGCGGAACTGTTTCGCCTTTTTTTGAGTTTAGCCGTTACGCAGAAAAGTTATCGCTTTCAGCAACTTCGTTTGAGCCGCTTGAAAAAGCACTTTTGCAAGAAACAAACTTTGTTGACAAAATTTTACTTGAGCTTTTAGAAAAACATTTGCAAACTTTTCAGCCTGGCGTTGTTGGTTTTTCGGTTCCTTTTCCCGGAAATCTTTACGGAGCTTTGGTTTGTGGAAAATTTATCAGGCAAAATTTCCCGCAAATTAAAATTTTACTTGGCGGAGGCTTTGTAAACACAGAACTTAGAGAACTTAGTGAAGCAAAGTTTTTTGATTTTGTAGATTTTGTAACTCTTGACGACGGCGAAAGACCTTTGCTAAATCTTTTGGAATTTTTTGAAGGGAAACGTGAAAAAGGACTTTTGAAACGGGTTTTTTTGCGTGAAAACGGAGAAGTAAAATTTTTAAACGGAAGTTTTGACAGGGATTTTCCGCACAGCGAAACAGGTTTTCCAAGCTACGAAGGTTTGAAACTTGATTGTTACCTTTCAGTTTTTGAGACACTAAATCCGATGCACAGACTTTGGAGCGACGGAAGGTGGAACAAGTTGACGCTTGTACACGGTTGTTATTGGAAAAAGTGTTCATTTTGCGATGTAACTTTAGATTACATTGGAAGATACGAGCTTTCGCCGATAAAAATTTTAGTGGATAGAATTGAAAAAATTGTTA
>JADZEA010000262.1 GCA_020850775.1 bacterium | reverse complement strand
GATTTGCGAAGTGTGGTCTTTCCGGTCTTGGTCCAACAACACTCATCTGTCCTTTCAAAACATTCCAAAACTGTGGGAGTTCGTCAAGCGAAGTTTTCCGCAAAAACCTGCCTAAAGGTGTAACTCTGGCATCGTTTTCAGTTGTCCAAACCGTGTTTGAATTCGTCTCACTTTGCTCAAACATTGTTCTAAACTTGTAAAGTGTAAAGATTTTGTTGTCAAGTCCAAGCCTTTCCTGTTTAAAAAATACTTGCCCTTTTGATGTTAATTTTATTAAAATAATAATAGTTAAAATCAATGGAATTAGCAAAACTAAAATCAAAAATGCGAAACTAAAATCAAAAACTCTTTTTAAAAACCTATTTCTAAAACGTGCAAGTTGTGTTGTCTCCAAATCAAGTAAAACTGACTCTCCAATGTGTTCAACCTTTATTTTTGCTTCACTAAAAACACCCGGAAAAGCCGGTAAAATCTTAACTTTTATACCTTCTCCACGGCAAAAATCAATTATTTTTTGATTGTTACTTTCTGCTAAAGTAATAATTACGAGCCGAATTTTATTTTTTTCTAAAAAATTATGCAATTCTTCCAAATTTTCTTCGCTATTTAAAAAACCTGCAAAAGACAAATCGTGTGTTGTGTCTTTTTTCAACTTTTCAAGAAAGCTGCTTGTTTCTTTTCCAATGATTGCAAACTTCGTTTTTCCAACTTTTGAAAAAACATTTTTACGATAGTACCAGCCTAAAAACGTGTGAAAAAAAGTAATTGCAAAAATATTTAAAATCAAAAAATAGCCAAGTGTCAATCGTGAATAAGAAATCTCGCGGAAAAAGAAAAGCAAACCAAGCAAAACTAAAAACACTCCTGAAACTTTTAAAAACACGCTTTTAAAAATCCGGCTAAAAGTCTTCGTCGGAATTTGTGAGTAATGCCCAAAATTAAAAAAAACAAAAATCTCAAAAACTGTGAAAATTATGCTTAAAAGCGCGTAGTAAGGTGGATTGTAAGGAGCAGGTGGAATTCCTCCAACCTGCAAATCAAACCTAAAAAAAAGTGCTGCATTAAAGACTAAATTAATTGTAAAAAAGTCTAAAATAATTAGGATTAACTTGAATTGGTTGAGTCTTTCACGCATATTTTTTTTTCAAAAACCTGATTGGATTAAAAATTAACTTTAACAAGAAAACAAAAAAAATCCCAAAGTAAACAAACAAAGTTACACCAAATGAAAATTTTTCCTTGTAATGCTTGTTGTAAAAAAGAAACATTGCCCTGTAAAATTCCCAAAGTGGTTTTAGCTTTGTTAATTTTTGGCTGCTAACAGCTTTTAAGTGCAAAATCTCACAGTTTCCAAAGTAAAAATTCCTGAAACCTTGTTCCTTTGCCCGCAAACAAAGGTCAAGGTCTTCGCCGTAAAGAAAAAAACTTTCGTCAAAAAACCCAATCTTTTCCAGCAAAGTATTTTTACAAAGCATAAAAGCTCCTGAAATTGCCTCAACTTCGTAGCTTTCATTTTCAGAAAGCAAGTTTAGGTTGTAGTTTGAAAACTTTGTTTTTTTGGGAAACAACTTTTCAAAGTGAAAAATTCTGTAAAAAGCAATTTCCGGAGTTGGAAAACTTCTTTTGCAAGCTAAATCAATTTTACCATTTTCAAAAATAAGTTTTGGAGTAACAAAACCGACACTTTCTTTCGCAAAAGCATTGTTCAGTAAAAAATCCAAAACACTCTCTTTTACAACAGTGTCAGGATTTAAAATTAAAACAAAATCCCCTTTTACCTGCCTCAAAGCGAGATTTTGTGCCTTTCCAAAACCTAAATTTTTTGAGTTTACAAGTAGTTTTACACCTGGAAAGTGCTTCTTTACAAGTTCAACAGTTTTATCTTCCGAAGCATTGTCAACTACAAAAATTTCAATTTTCTGCGAAAATTTTAGCAGTGAAACAAGGCAATTTTGGATTGTTTTTTCAGAGTTGTAAGTTACAATGCTCACAGAAAGTTTCATAAAAACCTTGTAAAATTGTGAGGGTTCAAACTAAAACCCTCACTTTATAAATTAAAATAATTTTTCTAAAAAATATGGAACAACTTTATCAATGCTTACCAAATCCTGATTGCCCGAATCTCTGTGGCGAATTGTTACAGTTCCTTTATCACGCGAATCGTAATCAACTGTCAAACAAAACGGCGTTCCAATTTCATCTTGACGGTAGTAACGCTTTCCGATTGAGCCGGAAGTTTCGTAAACAACATTAAAATATTTTGCCAAATCTTTGCGCAAATTTTGTGCAATTTCAGGAAGCCCGTCTTTTTTTGTCAGTGGAAAAATTGCAACTTTTATCGGAGCAAGTTTTGGATGAAGCCTCAAAACAACGTGCTGAGGGTCTGTTTCATCGTAAGCGTCAGCAAGAAAAGTCAAAAGTGAACGGTCAACTCCCGCTGACGATTCAATCACAAAAGGTGTGAATTTTTCCTTTTTTTCTTCGTCAAAAAACTGAAGGCTTTTTCCACTTTGTTTTGTGTGTTGGCTAAGGTCAAAATCGCTTCTGTGAGCAATTCCTTCAAGCTCACAAAATCCAAAAGGAAACTCGTACTCAACGTCAAAACAACCTTTTGCGTAGTGAGCAAGCTCGTCTTTTTCGTGTTCACGAAGTTTTAAACGGTCTGATTTTATTCCAAGATTTTTGTACCAGGCGAACCTTTTTTCAACCCAAAACTTAAACCATTCGTCAGCCTCGTTTGGATGGCAAAAAAACTCCAGTTCCATCTGTTCAAACTCACGAACACGAAAAACAAAATTTCGTGGATTAATTTCGTTACGGAAAGATTTCCCCATTTGAGCAATTCCAAAAGGCACTTTTTGTCTTGAGGTGTTTACAACGTTATCAAAATTCACGAAAATCCCTTGTGCCGTTTCAGGGCGAAGGTAAACAATTGAAGAATCTTCTTGTGAAGCACCAACTTTGGTTTGAAACATCAGGTTAAAATTTTTCACCTCTGTAAACTCTGTTGAAGAACAGTTCGGACAAACTCTTTCGGTCAAATGGTCAGCACGAAAACGGCTTTTACAAGACTTGCAGTCAATCATTGGGTCATTAAAATTTCCAACGTGTCCCGAAGCAACCCAAACTTCCGGATGCATTAAAATTGAACAATCCATCCCGACAACGTCTTCCCGTTCCTGAACGTTTTCTTTCCACCACTCATTTTTGACGTTGTTTTTCATCAGAACTCCAAGCGGACCGTAATCCCAACAACCATTCAAACCACCGTAAATTTCGCTTGACTGAAAAATAAAACCTCGCCTTTTGCAAAGTGAAACAAGTGCTTCCATTATGTTTTTCTGCATTTTTCCTCTTAAATTTTTGTTCGCAAGTAAAG
>JADZEA010000261.1 GCA_020850775.1 bacterium | reverse complement strand
TTCCGGAGCAAGCGTGCTTGTTGTTGATGACGACGCCGGCTCAACTTATGAAAACCAAATCGTTTCAGCAATCCCTTCCACAATCGCTGCCGGAACAATAAGAAGCGGTGCAACACTAATTGATTACAGTTTGATGGCAAATTTCCAGGCTGTAATTTGGTTTACCGGAGATGATTACGGCTCAGCCATAACTGCTGAAGATATTATTAATATTGAAGCTTACCTTGACAACGGTGGAAAATTACTTCTTATCGGTCAAGACATTGCTTACAACATCGATACAAACGGAATTGCCGGCGGAACTGCATTTTTGAACAACTACCTTGGTGTAAACTACGTTTATGACGACGCAAACGTAAACTCTGTAAGTGGCGTTTCAGGAAACCCAATCAGCGATGGATTTAACGGAATGCTTTTAAGTGGTGGAACTGGTGCCGGTAACAATAATTATCCGGATGTTCTTTCAATTCATCCACTTGCTCAATCTGTTACAACAACAATTTTCACCTACGTTGGCGGAACTTACACAGGACAAACAGCAGCTGTTGCAAAAACAGGAAACAACAACTCAAAAGTCGTTTACCTCGGTTTCCCTTTTGAAGCGATTTCAAGCAACTACAACAGAGAACTTCTGATGAACAACATTCTTGGCTGGCTCGGAATCCAACCTCTAATATCTTTAAGTGCTACAAATCTTTACTACCAAAATGTTCCTTTAGTTGGTGGTCAGGCTTCTGCTTCTCAAACACTTACAATCTCAAACATTGGTGGCGGAACTCTCGACATCACTTCTCTAAACATTACCGGAACCGGTGCAAGCAGCTTCTCAATCAGCAATGTTACACCTCCTTTTTCTTTGACAGCAGGACAAAGCCAAAACATAATTGTTGATTTTAACGCCACTGCAGCAGGAAGCAAAAGCGCAACCCTTGCAATCGCAAACAGCCTTACAACTCCGAAAAACATTGCTCTTTTTGCAACAGTTGTTACAGGAATTGAAGACCAAAACAACGTTCCGCTTGAGTACTCAATCAGCCAAAACTATCCAAACCCTTTCAACCCGGAAACAAAAATTAACTACACACTTAAAGAAAGTGGTAATGTTAAAATAACTGTTTACAATGCTTTAGGTCAAATTGTTAAAACTCTTGTCAACGAAAACAAAGGCGTTGGAACTCGCCACGAAATTGTTTGGAACGGAACAGACGACAAAGGTAATTTAGTTTCAAGCGGAACTTACTTCTACAAAATTGAAGCAGGAAGTTTCTCTGAAATTAAAAAAATGCTTTTCTTAAAGTAGCCTCAAATTTTGTTTCAGTAAAAAAGTGGTGGGCAAAACTCACCACTTTTTTTGTTTTCATTTTTCTAAACAATCTTTTATTTTGCCTTTAAAAAATTGAAATTAACTTTTAACACTAAAAAGATTAAGGATTTAAAATGCTGAGAAAAAATTTGTTTGTTTTGCTTCTGCTTTGCGGAAGTTTTTTGCTTGTTAACGGAGCCGAAAAAGAAGAAAAATCACTCACAGGAAAAACTGCTCCCGCAATTTCGCTTCAGGACATCAACGGAAAAGAAGTTGCTTTAAAAGATTTTTATGGAAAAGGACCTGTTTTAATCAGTTTTTGGGCAACCTGGTGTAAGCCTTGCATAAAAGAACTTGTAAAATTTAAAGAAATTTTAGAGCCTTACCAAAAAGAGGGTTTGACAATTATTGGAATCGCTGCCGATGATTCCAAAAGCGTTGCCAAAGTAAAACCTTTCGCAAAAAATAAAGGTTTTAATTTCCCAATTCTCCTGGACACTGAGAAAAAAGCTCAAAATGCTTTTCAGGTTTTCCAAATTCCTTACACATTTTTGCTTGATAAAGATGGGAAAATTCTTTTCTCTCACACAGGTTTTAAACCTGGCGACGAAAAAGAAGTTGAAGAATTAGTCAAAAAATTAATTGCCCAAAAATAGGAGTTTTGAAACAAGAAAAATGAAACAAATTTTTACAACAGGATTTATTTTTACAATCTTTGGGATTTCTTTTGCACAAAATTTACCTGAAGGCTTGAGAATCAGCAACCAAATGGAATACTCATTCGGAACTCTTGAACGTGAACAGGAAGACATCAAAAACCGTGAGACCTTTGAAAACTGGCTAAACCTGAACTACAACAAAGGCATTTTTACAAGTGCTTTGAGGTTTGACGTTTTTCAACCTTTTGACGACCCAAACAATCCTGAAACAACTCCAGAACACATTGATTTTGACCTTGCCTTCAAAAATATCGGGCTTGTTACAGACCATTTTGAAATGACACTCGGAAACTACTACGTTTTGTTTGGCAGAGGACTTTTGCTGAACTGTTACGAACAAAGAGACATCCGTTACGACAACAACCTTGAAGGCGTAAAGTTCAGAGTGAAAAATTCATTTTTAGACCTGACTGCTTTGTCCGGCTCACCTGAAAATGATTTAGAAAAAAGACAGGACAACCTTCACGCAGCAGACATTGTTTTGAAAGTCCCCGAAAATTTTTTGTTTAACCAAAAATTAAGTTTTGGAGCAACGCTTCTTTCCAATCAATTTCAACCAGAAGCTAACGCACAATTTCAAAGGTTAGTCGCTTCTTCAGGAAGAACAGAATTTAAAAGCGATTACTTTGATTTTTACGGAGAGTTCGGACACAAGTGGAACACAAGACAAGGAAAAACTCCGTCAAACGACCCGACAAAAAACAGTGCTTACGACAAAGGAAACGCACTTTACCTTTCAGGAGTTTTCTCACTTGAAATTGGTTCTTTGTTGGCAGAATGGAAAAACTACGATAATTTCAGGATTTCACAGCAAAACACTGCAACAGAATTTTACAACACACCTCCTTCGCTGATTCGCCAGCATCACTACACTTTGTTAAACAGACATCCATTGAGGCTTGACGCAAACGACGAAAAAGGCTACCAGTTTGAAATTAACTCAACTCCTTTGGAAAAAATGACTTTAATTTTAAACACAAGCAAAACAAAAACCCAGAACGAAAGCTCGGAATTTTACAAAAGAAACGGCTCAGTAAACGGAAAAACCGTTTGGGAAGAAATCTACGGACAAGTTAATTATGATTTTAACGATGAGTTTCAAGCAGGTTTTGGTTTAGGAAAATCAAAAGAATTAGTCAGCAGCAACGCTGAAACCATCACGCCTGTTTTTGAGTGTGATTACACAATCGGTGAAAGTTCAGAACTTCATTTTGAACTGCAACACCAACAAATTAAAAGCCTTACAGATTTTAGCAAAAGTAACGATGAACTTCTGACTCTTGAGTACACAACTCACGGAATTACTTTTAGCCTTCTCAGTGAAATTTTGCGTAAAAAAGAACTCACCAACAACAATATTTCTTCCAAAAACAAGACAAATTTTTGGAACTTCGGACAAGTTGCCTTCACAATTTTGGAAAATCACGATTTGACTTTAGGTTTCGGAAGCAGGCAAGGCGGTTTTGTTTGCATTGGTGGAGTTTGTCGTGAGGAACCTCCTTTTAAAGGCTTTGAAGCAAAACTAATTTCAAGATTTTAATTTTTTATGGGGACTTCATTTTTTGGGGTTCTCATTTTTCTTCTCCAAAATTTCTGTAAAAAAAATGGATTGGTTCACAAAAATTAAACAGCTTAGAAACTCAAAGGAACGCTTGATTTTGGGTTTAATGTCAGGAACTTCGGTTGACGGGCTTGATGTTGCACTTTGTAAAATCAAGGGTTTTGGAAAAGAAACAAAAGTTGAACTCCTGCATTTTGAAACTTACGGGTACAGCCCTTTTACAAAAAAGCAAATCCATCTTGCCTTTGACGGAACTTCTGAACAAATTTGCAGATTAAATTTTACACTTTCAAGAACTTGGGTTGAGTTCCTCAAAAGTTTTCTTCAAAAGTATAAAATACAAAAAGAAAAAATTGGTTTAATCAGTTCTCACGGACAAACGATTTACCACATCCACCAAAACTCAACTTTGCAAATCGGCGAAGCGTCTGTTTTGGCAGAATTTTTTGAAAACTCACTTGTAATTTCTGATTTCAGGGTCAGAGACGTTGCAGCAAACGGTTCTGGCGCACCGCTTGTTCCTTTTGTAGATTCTTTGCTTTTCACAAGCCAAACACAACACAGAGTTTTACAAAATATTGGCGGAATGTCCAACCTAACTTTTCTTGCTGCTGACGGCTCTGAAGAAGTAATTGCTTTTGACACAGGACCAGGAAACGCAATCATCGACGAAGCCGTAACTCTTGCGACAAACGGAGAATTTACTTTTGACAAAGACGGTAAAATTTCAATTGGTGGGAAAGTTCGGATAAAATGGGTTGAACAATTGGTTGGTAACTCTTACTTTTCACAAAAACCACCAAAATCCTGCGGACGTGAAAATTTCGGAAAAGATTTTGTCCACGATTTTATCACGATGAACAACGTTGACAGTTTTCTTGACCTTGCAAGAACTTTTGTTTACTTCGTTTCCTGGTCAATTTCTTCTTCTTACCTGAATTTTTTGCCTTTTCCACCTGATGAGGTTTTTATTTCCGGAGGAGGAGCTTTGAACAAAACTTTGCTTTACGACTTGCAAACGGCACTTGGAAAAATCCCTGTGAAACAAAGCGATGAGTTAGGAATTTCACTTGAGGCAAAGGAAGCAATTGCTTTTGCTGTTCTTGCAAACGAAACATTGTTTGGTAATGCCTCAAACCTTCCACAAGTTACAGGAGCAAAACACAAAGTAGTTTTAGGAAAAATTTGTTTTTAAAAAGCTTTCACGAAACATTTTTTACCTTTAAACGATTTATCAGGCGACAAAAACAGAAAGATTAAAAAAATGAAACTTCTAACTTTTATGATTAGCATTTTGAGTGTTGGTTACGGTTACGTTGGTTGGCGAATGATTTCACTTGCAAAAATGAACACTTTTGGAAACATTGTTTCGTGGTTGGTTGTAGTTTGTGGAATTATTTTACCACCAATTACTTTTTTCCTTTTTTTCAACAGAAAAGAAACTTCTC
>JADZEA010000260.1 GCA_020850775.1 bacterium | reverse complement strand
TATTTTTTTGATAAGCGTGAGTTTCCCATAATTAAATCACAGCTCCTGATTTTTTAGCAATTCTTTTCTTAACAAGTTTTCCATCTTCTTCAACAAACTTAAAACCAATTCGTGTTGGCTTTCCATCGTGAAGAAGCATAACTTTAGAAACATTAATTCTTGCTTCAATTTCTAAAATTTCTCCTTCTGCACGAGTGTTGCTTGGCTTCAAGTGTTTTTTCACCATTCCAATGCCTTCTACAACAACTTTATTTTCGGAAGGAAATGTGCGTAAAACCTTACCCGTTTTTCCACGGTCTTTCCCTGAAAGGACTTTTACGGTATCACCTTTTTTAATTTTCATCTCAAAAAAACCTTAAATTTTTTAGTTTCTCAGATAACTTCCGGAGCCATTGAAACAATTTTCATAAATGCCTTGTCTCTTAGTTCACGGGCAACAGGTCCAAAAATACGAGTTCCTTTTGGTTCTAATTTCGCGTCCAAAATTACTGCCGCATTTTGGTCAAATCTGATGTAAGAACCATCTTTACGGCGATATTCTTTTGCAGTTCTTACAATTACTGCCTTGTGAACTTCACCTTTTTTAACGCTTCCGTTAGGAATAGCCGTCTTCACTGAAACGACAATTACGTCTCCAATTGATGCGTATCTTCTTCCGGTTCCACCAAGAACTTTGATACACATTACTGTTTTTGCTCCAGTGTTGTCAGCAACTACAAGGCGACTTTCTTGCTGAATCATTTTATTTTAAACTCCTAAAATACAAATTTTTAAATTCCAAACTATCTTCACAAAATAAAGATTAACAATATAAGAATTTTATTTAGCCTTTTCAATAATTTCGACTAAACGCCATCTTTTTCTTGCACTAAGAGGACGAGTTTCCATAATTTTTACTTTATCGCCAATTCCACAACTGTTTCCTTCATCGTGAGCAAGATATTTTTTTGATTGCTTAAAATATTTTTTGTACAAAGGATTTTTGATTCTTCTTTCAACAAGAACAGATACTGTCTTGTCCATTTTATCGCTTACAACCACTCCAATACGGACTTTTCGTGCATTCCTTGTTAGGTTTTCCATAGCAAAAATTACCTTATTTTAAGTTCACTGATTACAGTATTAATTCTTGCAATTTCTCTTTTGGTTTGAGAGATTTTTGCCGTGTTTTCAAGCTGACGAGTTGCCTTCTGAAACATTAAATTTTCAAGTGCTTCGTAAGTTTGTTCCAATTTTTCTTTTAGTTCCTCTTTTGGAAGAGTTTTCAAATCTTTAGCTTTCATTACTAATCCTCTAATCGTGCTACAAATTTTGTTTTTACTGGTAACTTGTTTGAAGCTAAAGTCATTGCTTCCCTTGCCAATGATTCACTTACTCCTTCAATTTCAAACAAAACTCTGCCCGGCTTTACAACTGCTACCCAAAATTCCGGACTTCCTTTTCCGCTTCCCATTCTTGTTTCAGCTGGCTTTTTAGTCATAACTTTATCAGGGAAAATTCTAATCCAAATTTTTCCTGACCTTTTTACCTTACGTGTCATTGCACGACGTGCAGCTTCAATCTGACGACTTGTAATCCATCCAAGGCTAAGAGATTTTAAGCCAAAATCACCGAAATTAACGGCTGTTCCACGATAATCAATTCCACTGTTCTCACCTCTATGCGTTTTGCGGAACTTTGATTTTTTAGGCATTAACATTTTTAAAAGTCTCCTTCAGTTTTAATTGTTATCCTGACGGTAATAAACTTCACCCTTACAAATCCAAACTTTAATGCCAATGCATCCAAAAGTTGTGTTTGCAGTGTCAATTGCATAGTCAATGTCTGACCTTAAAGTATGTAAAGGAACTCTGCCTTCTCTGTACTGTTCGGTTCTTGCCATTTCTGCTCCGCCAAGTCTTCCTGAACAACTTACTCTAATTCCGTCTGCTCCCATTCGCATTGTTGTTTGAATAGCTTTTTTCATCACTTTTCTAAATGAAGCTCTCGCTTCTAATTGTCTTGCAATGTTTTCAGCAACAAGTTTTGCGTTAAGTTCAGGTTTTTTAATTTCATTAACGTTTAGTTGAATATCTTTTTTAGTAATTCTTTTTAACTCTTCTTTAAGAAGGTCAACTTCTTGTCCCTTTTTACCAATTATCAAACCAGGTCTCGCTGCTTCAAGGTCAAGTGTTACTTTTTTAGATGTTCTTTCAATCCCAATTCTCGCAATTCCTGCTTTTGGAAGTCTTTTAAGAATGTATTTTCTTAAAAACAAATCTTCACTAAGAGTTGTGCTGAAATGTTTTTCATCAAACCAATTTGATTCCCAACTTCTGATAACACCAAGTCTAAATGCAATTGGATTTACTTTTTGTCCCAATTTTCCTCCTTAAGCGTTTTCTGCTACGTGAATTGTTAAATGGCTTGTACGTTTTCGGATGTAAGCGGCACGCCCCTGAGCACCAAAACGCATTCTTTTCATCATAAATCCGCCGTCAACAAAGATAGTTTCAACCTTTAAGTTTTCATCATCAACGTGTTCTTTGCCTTCGTGATTTTTATAGTTTGCAATCGCTGATTTTAGTGTGCGTTCAATTGGTTTTGCCGCAAACTTTTTCATATTTTTTAAAACGCCAATTGCAAACTCAACTTTTTTGCCTCTTACCAAATCAGCAACAATTCTTACTTTACGAGCAGACATTTTAAAATTTCTCAAAACCGCAATTCCTACTTTGTCTCTCTCTGCTTGGGCTTGAGTCTTTCTGTCTCCCGATTTGTATTGGCTTCGGCTATATTTTTTCTTACTTACGTCTTCCATTGAATTATTCCAATTTTAATTTTTACTTTAGTTTTGTAGAACGTTCAATGAGCTTTCCTGCGTGTCCTCTAAAGGTGCGAGTGTGAGAAAACTCACCTAACTTATGCCCTACCATATTTTCTGTAACAAAAACAGGAATAAATTTTTTGCCGTTGTGAACAGCAAAAGTATGACCTACAAAATCAGGTGGAATTGTAGAATTACGAGCCCATGTTTTAATAACAATCTTACTGTTTGTAGAGTTCATTGCGTCAACCTTTTTTTCAAGGTTTTTATCAATGTAAGGTCCTTTTTTTAGTGATCTGGTCAACTCTTAATTCCTCCGCTTATTTCTTGTTACGTCTTTTAACGATAAGTCTGTTACTTGTTTTGTTTCTACGGGTTTTCAAACCTTTTGCTTTTTGTCCCCACGGAGAACGTGGATGTCCGCCACCGGAAGTTTTTCCTTCTCCACCACCGTGTGGATGGTCGTGTGGATTCATTACAACACCACGGGATTGTGGTCTGATTCCTAACCATCTTGAACGTCCTGCTTTTCCCCAACTTTCATTAGAATGGTCAATGTTACTAACTTGTCCAATTGTTGCGTAACAACGTAAATCAACTTTTCTTACTTCAGAAGAAGGTAGTTTCAGTAAAGCATACTTTCCTTCTTTTGCAACCAAAGTAGCCATTGCACCTGCACTTCTTGCAAGTTGTGCACCTTTTCCGATTTTTAGTTCTACGTTATGAACAACTGAACCTAAAGGCATGTTACCAAGTGGCAAAGCATTTCCAATTCTTATGTCAGAGTTTTCACCAGAAACGATTTTATCGCCAACTTTAAGCTGGTGAGGAGCAACAATGTACCTTTTTTCTCCATCTTCATAAATTACAAGTGCTATTCTTCCTGAACGATTCGGGTCGTATTCAATTGATGAAATTTTACCAGGTATGTTGTGTTTGTCTCTTTTAAAATCAATAATTCTGTAAGCTCTTTTGTGTCCTGCACCTCTGTGCCTTGAAGTAATTCTTCCCTGAGAATTTCTTCCACCCGATCTGTTTAGAGAAACAACCAAAGATTTTTCAGGAGTTGATTTTGTAATCTCAGAATAATCAGAGATGATTTTAAATCTCTGTCCTGGCGTCGTTGGTTTATATTTTTTTAGTGCCATTTTTATGCCTCTCCAAAAAAGTTTATGCTGTTACCATCTTCAAGAGTAACAATTGCTTTTTTCCAATCTGAAGTACGTCCTGCAATTTTAACCTTTTTGGTAAAACGCAAAACGTTCTTGCCTTTAACGACAAGCGTTCTGATACTTTTTACTTTAACGCTAAACTTGTTTTCAATTGCACGGCGAATTTCTATTTTATTCGCGTTTACGTCAACCTCAAAAACATACTGGTTTCTTCTGTCCTGAAGAACTAAAGCACGTTCAGTTTGGATTGGTCTTTTTAAAATAAATCTTTTCATTAACCTAAAACCTCCTCTAAAACATTGAGGGCACTTTTTTCAATTACCAAAAACTTGGTTTTCATAATTGCGTAAGTTGAAACAATTTTTGCCTGTTCAACACCAACGTAAGGAATGTTTGTGCTTGATTGGTGAAGGCTTCTCTTTACATCTGAAGTAAGAAAAAGCACTTTTGATGAATCAAGGTTCATATTTTTCAAAATTCCTGCAAGGTGTGATGTTTTTGGAACATCAAAATTTAAATCTTCAATTACCAAAACCTTAGAATCTTTTGCCTTCAAAGAAAGTGCTGAAAGTTTTGCCAATCTTTTTACTTTTTTAGACAAAGTCATCTTGTAAAGATGCGGTTTTGGTCCAAAAACAATTCCTCCGCCACGCCAAAGTGGTGAACGGTTTGAACCTGCTCTTGCACCACCACGACCTTTTTGTTTCCATGGTTTTTTTCCACCACCACTAACTTCGCCTCTTTCTTTTGTAGAATGAGTTCCCTGGCGCAGGTTGGCAAGTTGTGTTCTTACAGCCTGATAAACAACGTGTTCATTTGGTTCAATGCCAAAAATATTTTCAGCAAGCTGAACTGTTTCAGAGCCTTGAATTCCATCATTTTTATAAATAGTTACTTGCATTATTTGGCTTTCCTTATTTCTAAAATACCATTGTTAGGACCTGGAACAGAACCAGCTATAAAAAGCAGGTTATTTTCAGCATCAATTTTCACAATCTTCAGACCTTGCACTGTTTCTCTTGCATTTCCGGCATGTCCGGCCATTCTCATTCCCTTGATTACTCTTGAAGGATAAGATGAAGCTCCGATTGAGCCGGGAGCCCTTTCTCTGTCAGATTGTCCGTGTGTTTTATCACCAACTCCGCCAAATCCGTGTCTTTTTACAACACCTGCGAAACCTTTTCCTTTAGTCGTTCCACTAATGTTTACTTTTTCACCTAAGGTAAAAATATCAACTTTAATTTCCTGACCTAAAGAAGGCACACTTTCTTTAGCAAAATTGAACTCTTTTATAATTTTTACGGGTTCAATTCCTGCTTTTTTAAAGTGTCCGGTTAAAGGTTTATTGGTAATATTTCTTCTTTGAGAGCCAAATCCCAATTGTGCAGATTGGTAACCATCTTTTGCAACAGTTTTCACTTGGGTAACCAAGCATGGTCCAGCCTCCACAATTGTTACAGGAATTACATTTCCTGTAGCATCAAAAATTTGGGTCATTCCAATTTTTTTTCCAATTAATCCGTTCATTGTATCAAATTTCCAGTTAAACTTTAATTTCGATATCAACTCCTGCAGGAAGTTCTAATTTCATTAGTGCTTCAGCAGTTTTAGGAGTTGCGTTTAAGATGTTAATTAATCTTTTATGAATTCTCATTTCAAATTGTTCACGTGATTTTTTGTCAACGTGAGGAGAACGAAGCACTGTGTAAACACTTCTCTTCGTTGGCAACGGAATAGGTCCGGAAATTCCCGCACCTGTTTCCTTAGCTGTAACAATAATCTTTTTAGTTGATTGGTCAACAAGATTATGGTCATAAGCTTTTAGTTTTATTCTGATTGTTTGTCCAGCCACTTTAGAAGACTCCTATTGAATAATTTTAGTAACGACACCAGAACCGACAGTTCTGCCACCTTCTCTAATCGCAAATCTAAGTCCTTCTTCCATTGCGATTGTGGTGATAAGTTCTACTGTCATTTTTATGTTATCTCCAGGCATTACCATTTCTACTCCTTCAGGCAAATGCAATATTCCTG
>JADZEA010000259.1 GCA_020850775.1 bacterium | reverse complement strand
GTGCTTCCATTATGTTTTTCTGCATTTTTCCTCTTAAATTTTTGTTCGCAAGTAAAGAATTAAAATTTGTTTTAGCAAAGATAAGCAAAAAATTAAGTTTTAGAAATTCCGTTTTTTGAGTATTTTTGTTGTTCAAAGCCTTTAAGTCTAAAAAACAAACTCAACTAAATTTTGTGATTTCCAATGTCAAATTTTCTACAACGTGCAATAATTACAGTGTTTGCTGTTCCGGTTTTAATTTTTGTGTTTCTTAGCGGTGGTTTTTACTTTGCAGGATTTTCAACAATCGTTTCCTGCCTGATTGTTTGGGAAACCTGTAAAATGCTTGAAGCAAAAGGCTTTTCACCAAATTTTCCAATTGCTGCACTCGCAACTTTTGGCTTCGGACACTGTTTTTTTTGGGGACAAAATTCTTTGCTTGTGCTTTTTTTAGCAACCTTCTCCACTCTGCTTTTTGAACTTTTCAGAAACAGGGAAAACCCGTTTTTAAACGTTAGCGGAACTGTTTTTGCGTTTGTTTACGGTGGAATGTTTTTCAACACTGCGATTTTAATCCGTGAAAAAGGCTTCGCAAACTACGACTTTGGCGGAAAATTTATACTTTTAGTTTTCACTTCAATCTGGATTTGCGATACTTTCGCTTACCTTGGCGGAAAAAACTACGGAAAAAACAAACTCTTTGAAAGAATTAGTCCAAAAAAAACCTGGGAAGGTTCGCTAACAGGATTTTTAGGCTCGGTTTTGTGGTGTTTTGGTGCAAAAATTTTTATTCTGACGGAACTGACATTTTTGGATTGTGCGGTTTTGGGAGTTTTGACAGGTTTGGTGAGTCAGTTTGGAGATCTTGCGGAATCAATGCTGAAAAGAGACGCAAAAGTCAAAGATTCCTCAAATTTAATTCCGGGACACGGCGGAGTTTTTGACAGGTTTGACAGTTTAATTTTCATTTTGCCGTTAGTTTGGATTTACTTAGAGACAAAAAATATTTTTAAGGTTTAAACTTTGCCGCATCAATGATTGACCAAAGATGAATTAGCCAGCCAAATAAAAAAAACCATAAAACAGACGCTAAAATAAAATGAACAGCTGCAATGATAAGCCTTCCTTGTAAAAGTTGACCAAGCCCCGGAATAAAAAAACTTGCAAGTGCTGCAATTACATTTCCGCCTGAACCTTGTCCGGACATTTTTTATCCTCCTTAAAAATCTATTTTATTAAAACCATTTTATTAGTTTTGGTAAAGTTTTCAGTTTGCATTCTGTAAAGGTAAACTCCGGAACTAACTTTGTTCCCGTTTCCGTCTGTTCCGTCCCAAATTGTTTGGTGGTAACCTGCGTTAAGTTTTTTATCCGTTAAAACTTTCACAAGCCTTCCATTTACATCGTAAACAGTTATTTTTGTTTTACTTGTTATTGGCAATTCAAAATTAATTGAAGTTGTTGGGTTAAAAGGATTTGGGAAATTTTGTTTCAGACTAAAAGTTTCAGGTAGTTTTGGTTCAAGGATTTCACCATTTTTCAAAATCAATCCTGCTTCAAAAGGAATTTCCACGGGAGTACCACCATTGTAGTAAATGCTTAAAACTGTGTTTAAATCCGAAAAAAGGTGCGTGTAAATCACTGTTACAGTGTCTTGAGAGAAAGGCTCCATCACAAAATCAGTTTTTGAAAACGAAACTGTTGAGTTGTACTGCTGTTCCAAACTGATGTCTGTAATTCCAACGTAACAAGGGGAATCATTAATCACAATCAAAGACGTCGTTGTCATCGTTCCGGCAGGAGCATCGGGAAAATCAAAATTGTTTGGGTTTGCATCGATTGAAGATTGACAACCTTGCTCAACAATCGTGTTTTTTGTGTTGATTGCAAGCTGTCCGTCATAAAAAATTTGATAAATTCCACTTGGCCACTTCACAACAAGGCTGTCAAAAGTGCTTTCTTGACCAAGTCCAAATTCAACTTCAAGGCTTTCCATTGCTCTGCCAACTCCACCGATTACGTGGCGAAGTTGCCTAAGCCCGTTTGGAGTGTAAAGTTTTACAATCGCACCAATCGCAGAACGGTTAGAAGTCGTTCCAATTAAATTGCATTTTATAAAATTATTGTCGTTACAAATTTCGTTTTTCAAAAGCCTGTTTGGTCCGTTTTGAACAGAAACGTAAACGTCCATCAAACCATCATCGTTGTAGTCTGCAAAACTAACTCCTGTAACTTGATTTAAGTAAGTTGGAATGCTCAAAATATTTGCAAAATCGGTAAAAGTTCCGTTTTGATTGTTTTTGTAAAGATGGCTGTTAAAATTAACGTTTCCGACAAAAAGATCTAACCAACCATCGTTATCAATGTCTGCCCAACCGGATTCCCAGGTTTGAGTTGGGACAGTTCCGGCAACTCCGGCAGTTTGTGCAAGGTTAGTAAAAGAATGAGTAGAACCAACTAAGTTGTGTTTGTACAAAACATTGTAAATTTGTGAACTGAAAAAATCTGTTGCAGAAATAAAAATATCAATCAAACCATCATTGTTGTAATCTCCAAAACACGAACCCCAGGTGTTGTTGTGATGCACTCCAAGTGAGTAAGTAACGTCGCTAAAAGGCAAACTCACTCCTGAAGAATTTAAACCATTGTTTCTAAACATTAAATTTGTTTGTCCATTGTGATTATCGTGTCCCGCATAAATATCAACCCAACCATTTTCATCGTAATCAACACAGGTAACCGAATGAGTGAACCAATCAAGGTAATTATTTTTAACAAGGTTTAAATTTGGTGCAACATCGTTAAAACTAATCGCATTGGTTGGCGGAATCGGTCCGCCATTGTGGAAAAGTTGGTCAGCACTCAAACTCGCTCTGGCTACGTAAAAATCAAGAAAAGAATCGTTGTCGTAATCAAGTGCAGAAACACCGACTGTCGGTCCCGTAAAAGCATCGCCACCGTTAACATCAGTAAAATTAATCGTTGGAACCATCTGGTAAACCGGTGAAACAGACATTCCCTGATGGATAAAAACATTTTTCCCAATCAAAATGTCAAGCAAACCGTCGTTGTTAAAATCCACAAAAAGCGTAGCCTTTCGCGTCGTTCCTCCAACAGGAACAAGTCCCGTTACCGAAGATGGAAGACTCGTAAAAGTTTCGTTCCCGTTGTTCTGAAAAAGGAAAAAATCTCCGCCCTTGATGTTAATCAGGTCAAGGTCGCCATCGTTATCGTAATCGCCCCAAGCTGCTCCCAAACCTTCTGCCGTAGTTGAGTTACCAAGTCCTGCCTCAAAAGTTACGTCAACAAAACGGTTCAAACAGTTCTTCTCCACGATTGTGATAATTTGGTTGGTTGGAACGTTCAGAACATTTTGGATGATTCCACTTGGCCAGTAAACCTGAATTGTGTCAACCACAGCAACAGAAGAACCAAAACCAACTTCAATTCTGTAGCTTGATTGTGAACCAGGATTTCCTGTTCCGTTAACCTCACGAACAAGGTTTCCACCTGTTTTTTTGAAAACTACTCTCGCACCAATTCCTCTGAAATTGCTTTGTGTTCCCTGCAAATTCACACCAAGCCAATTATCAAAACCACAAAAAATAATGTTAGCCTCGTTTTGTCCTTTGCCGGTTGGGTTTTGGTTTGCGATGCAATTATTTCTAAAAAGCAAATTCATCCCGTTTGAAACGGGAACAAAGTAATCAACATCGCCATCGTTATCAAAATCTGCGTGGCAAATTCCGTTTTCGTTTCCTGGTGCAGAGTAACCCTGACTTCCAAGTAAATCCGAAAACTGGTCAGTAAAAGTTGAACCACTGTTCAGCCAAATTTTGGGGTTTACACCCTGATTAAAAATAAAAACATCGTTAAAACCATTCAAATCAAGGTCGCTAAGTGAAACACCTTTCGTAACCGCTGTTGAACCTGTTCCGGTGATTGTGGTTTGGTCTGTAAAATTTGAGTTCAGGTTTCGTAAAAACTGATTTTGCCCATCGTTTCCAATGTAAAGGTCAAAATCTCCGTCGTTATCCAAATCAGAAAAATCAGCAGCAAAACTTGAGGCGTTGCTTCCGATTGAGCCAAAATTAGCATTCTGCTGTTGAAAAGCAAAAACTCCGGTCGCAACGTTTGAAATGTTCACGTAAATTTCATTTGTTTGGTCCAGAACTGAAGCACCTTTTACAAGGTAAAGGTCAATCAGTCCATCTTTGTTAACATCAGTAATCACAATATTTTGAATGCCTTTTACTCCTGTAATTCCAATACTTGTTGTAACCTCTGTGAAGCTAATTCCAACATTATTTTGAAAAACGTGCATCGGAGCATTTAAAACTCCTACGCAAAGGTCAACAAAACCATCGTTGTTAACATCGCCCCAAACCGCAGAAGTAGCATTTTCAGAAATTGAAAGGTTAGAAGAAACATCTAAAAAAGTGTTGTTAGCAAGGTTTTTGAAAAGTTTATGCCCTTGGTTTTGTGTCGCGACAAAAATATCATCGTAGCCGTCGTTGTTGTAATCGGCAATTGAAACTGCAACCGAATTTCCACTAAAATCCGCTCCTGAAGTCAGAGAAATGTTTGTAAAAGTAACCGCTCCCGTAAAAGGGTCAGGATTTGCGTTGTTGAGGTAAACTTCGTTCGGGTTTCCAAAATTCGCAACGTAAAGGTCAAGCCAGCCGTCGTTGTTAAAATCGCCCCAACCTGCTCCTCTTGAGTCTAAAGCTGTTGTTTCAAGTTGAGCTGCTCCTGTAAAAACGTGAAGTTCTCTAAAGCCAAATTGTGCAAAGAGATTAGTTTGCAAAAGAAAAGGCAAAAAAGTTAGAGTTAGCAGGGTTTTAGTTTTCATTTCTTCTCCTTTTTTTGAGTTTAGAAAAAAAGCAATTTTTAATTTCTGCTTTGTGGGTAAAACAAGAAAACGCCTATTTTTATTGAAAATACGTAAAAATCCGCTTTAAAAGTATTGTTTTTTTGTCAGGGCGAATTTTTGTCAGTTGAAAATCTACACTTGGCAAGCAGTATGCCAAAATTTTTTAGTGCAAATTTTTAAGCCTTGGACTTAAATTACCTGAAAAAATTTTCACTAAAAACTTTCGGAGGAAAAATGTTCTCAAAATTACAAAGACCCTGTTTAATGCTTTTACTTTCTTCGTTTTTGTTCACTTCTTGCGGTGGCGGGAAAAACAACGATAAAATCACATTCAAGTTCAGAATTACTTCTGATCCGCCAAGCCTTGACCCTGCTCACGGAACAGACACAACTTCGGGAAACATAATTTTGAGAATTTTTGACGGGCTTGTTCAGTTTGAACCGAAAACTTTAGCAGTAATTCCGGCAGTTGCAGAATCCTGGGAAATCACTGAAGAATCTAAAGT
>JADZEA010000258.1 GCA_020850775.1 bacterium | reverse complement strand
TGAGAAATGAAATGCGTGAAGAGTTTCGCAGTTTAAGAAGCGACTCAAACACAATGTTCAGTGTTTTGATTGGTGGAATGCTGACGATTGTTTTTCTGATTTTTTGGGACAGAAGGACTTTTCTGAGACCAGTTGTGAACGAACTTGAAAGCACGGCAAAAGAAACAAAAGCAATCGTGAACGTGTTAAGGGATTTTGCCAAACAGGAGCCAAAAATGTTTGAGGCGATGAAAAAAGAAACGCTTTTGTAAGATTTACTTCATCAAAATCATCTTTTTAGTTTGGCTGAAACCATTTCTTGTTTCAAGTTTGTAAAAATAAATTCCTGACGAGACTTGTTTTCCACTAAAGTTTTTTCCGTTCCAAACAACAGAACCACTTGGTTTTTCAATCAAAAATTCTTGCACTTTTTCGCCAAGAACGTTGAAAATTGTTAGTTTAGCTTTAGTTTTTGCTGGTAGTTCGTAAGTAATTTTTGTTTCAGGATTGAATGGATTCGGATAATTTTGTGAGAGTTTAAAGGTTTGTTTTTGTGTTTCACTTTCGCCGATTTTGGGTCCGATTTGGATTACAAAACACTCAAAATTTTCTTGTGTTGTCTGAGAAACAGCTAAAGTTTTAAATCCTTCTTCGTTTTCCGCTGAAATTTCGTAGCAGTAATTACCGGTGAGCAAAAAAGTCAGTGCAGGAATTACCAAAAAAGTGTCTGTTGTTGTAGCGGTAAAAAGTGGGTTTTCAAAGTTTGTGCTTGTGTCAATTTTTACTGTGTAAGTAACCAAACTTCCTGTTCCGTTTGCCGAAGTTTCCCAGTTTACAGTAAAAGGAATGTTGTCAAAAACGATGTCTGTTTGTGTTGGAGCGATAAAATTAAAATCTTCAGGAAAAACATTGCTCAAATCAAGTGTAAACATTGACCTGCCGTAAGTTCCTGCTAAAAGTTTTCGTGTTGGTTCGTGAAATTTCAGTTCGTTTACGGGAACGTTTGGCAGGGAATTTCCCAAAAAATCCCAGGTTACACCAAGATTTGTTGTGTAAAAAGTTCCTGTGTCAGTTCCGATGTAAAGAACGTTTGTATCTTTTGGGTCAACAACAATCGTGTTGACCGGAGCGTCAGGTAAGTTTGATGAAATTGAAACCCAGGTTTGTCCAAAATTTTCGGTTCTGAAAATGTGTGGTAAAGGCTCGTCAATTCTAAACCCTGAAAGCGAAACGTAAGCAACTGAATCAGCTTTTGGGTCGGCAACAATCCGGGTAATCCAACGCAAAGGAAGTGAAGTTGAAACGTTTGTCCAAAGTCCGCCGCCATCTTTTGAAACCTGAACGTTTCCGTCGTCGCAGCCAACGTAAACAATGTTTGTGTCAACTGGTGAAACTGCAATCGTTGTAATTGTTCCAAAAACTGTGTTTCCTGTTCCTGCACCTTTTGTCAAATCGGGAGAAATTTGCGTCCAACTTTGGGCTGAATTATTACTTTTGTAAAGTTTGTTGCTTCCGTAGTAAAGTGTGTTTGGATAATTTTTATCAAGAATTACAGGAGTTTGCCAGTTTTTTCTGTCGTTGTTGTTAATTCCGGTTGTTGCAATCTGAAAAGAATTTCCACCATCCGTAGAACGGCTCAAAGCTCCGTACTGATACTCTGCAAAAACATTGTTTGAGTTTGTTGGGTCAACTAAAACATAAAAACCATCGCCACCAAAAATTGCTGAAAAATAATTTGGAGTTGAAAGAGATTTTAAGGTTCCGTTGTCTTGCGAACCGCCGTAATATTTTTGCGGGTTCAAAAAATCGATTTCAACGTTGTAAAACTGGATGTTTGGTAAACCATTAATTTTTGTCCAAAAATTTCCACCATCGTTTGAAGTGTAAAGTCCGCCGTCGTTGCCGCATAAAATTTTGTTCTGATTGTTTGGAAAAATGAAAAGTGCGTGGTGGTCAACGTGCATTGAACTTCCTGAGACGTTCCAGTTATTTCCGCCGTCAGTTGAAGAGTAAAGGTTTAAACCTGAAAGGAAAACTTTGTCTGAGTTTGTCGGGTCAACAAAAAGCCGGTTAAACCACCAGCCAAACGATGAAAAACAACCTGTAAGCCCATTTCCCGAGAGTTGTGTCCAGGAGTTTCCGCCGTCAGTGGTTTTGTAAACTCCGAGAAAAAAACCTGGATGGTCGCAGTAAGTTGCGTAAAGAACGTTTGGATTTGAGTTAGAAATTGAGATTGCGATTTTTCCGTTGTTGGTTGAAGGTTGCGGAAGCCCGTTTGTCATTAAGTTCCAGGTCGTTCCACCGTCAGTTGAGCGATAAATTCCGCTTCCAATTCCTGCGTAAAATCTGCCTGTCAGACTTCTTTTTCGTTCCCAGGTTGCTGCGTAAACAATGTTTGGATTTTGTGGATTGATTGCGAGGTCGATTCCACCTGTTGAATCGTTCACAGCTAAAACTTGTGTCCAGGTTTGTCCTGCATTTTGAGAACGATAAATTCCACGTTCAGAATTTGTTGAAAAAAGCCTTCCCATCGCAGCGACGAAAACATTGTTTGAGTTTTGTGGGTCAACCACAATTTTTCCGATTGCGTTTGAGTTTTGAAGCCCGATGTTTTGCCAGGTGTTTCCTCCGTCAGTAGATTTTGAAACTCCAAAACCTCCGTAGCAAACACTTCCGCCGCCGGCATTTGCTTCACCTTGTCCAACGTAAATTGTTTGTGGATTTGTCGGGTCGATTGCGATGTCTCCGATTGAAAGCGAAAGTTCACTGTCAAAAATTGCGTTCCAACTGTTCCCGTTGTCGGTTGACTTAAAAATTCCGCCGCTTGCTGAACCGATAAAGTAAGTGTTTGAAATGGAATCTGAAACAACTTCAATGTCTGTAACTCTTCCGCCGATGTTTATCGGTCCGACAGAAACCCAGGAAGGTAAGGATTGAATTTTGTTTGAGTTTTTCATTCTTTGAGTTTCAAGGATTGCTTGTTTGAAGGCTTCGTAATTGATTTCGTTTGCGGGAAAAGATTTTTGCAAAAAATACCAGTCGTTAGGTTCTTTAACAGGAATTTTACTACAAGAAGCAAAAAGAAAAAGCGTAAAAAGTATTTTTTTCATTGTGTAAGCCTTTTATTCTTATGAAATTAAATCTAAAGCAATGTTAAGTCAAGTTTTTGTTGTAAAAGTTTTAAAGCGGGCAAGTTTAAAATAAAAAAAACTCGGAAGCCAAAGGGAGATACCTCACAAGACTCCAACACTTACCGCTGCTACCTTCCGGTCCTGACGGAGTTCGGCATCTTTATCTTTGAAGCATTCCCATTTGATTTCCGAGTTTTTAAAATACCAAAGGAGGGAATCGAACCCTCACGTCCATAAGGACACAAGATTTTGAGTCTAGCGCGTCTACCAATTTCACCACTTTGGCAAGTGAGACAAATGTAAGAATTTTGTTAGCAGTTTGTCAAGTTGTAAAAATTGATTTTTAGTTTTTTATGCCTGAAAAATTAGTTTTTTGAGTTTTTTTGCGGGTTTTAGAAGTTGTGAATTATTAAATTCCACAACAAAAAAAGGCTCTAATTTTCCATTAAATTCTTCCTTAAACTCACGGATTCCTTTTGTGTTTGCACCTAAAAAATCAAGTGTTTGGAAGTTTTTAACGAATTTTTCCTGCGTCAGAACCTCAAAAGTCAGCCAGGTTCCAATAAATTTTTTTTCTTCAAAGTCGTGTGTTTTGATTCCTGAAATTAAACTGAAAAGCTGGTTTTGAAACTTTCCAAGAATGAAAGTTGCAAGTGGTTCGCCACTTTTTGAAAAAGCAAAAAAGGATTCAATTAAATTTTTTTCGCGGAGGCTTTGCATAAAATTTTTAAAAGTGTTTTTTTCAAAGCGAAATTTTGAGTTTGAGTTTTTGTAGGCTTCCACCTGTAAATCGTAGCTCAAGTCAAAATCGCAAAGTTCTTTCACAAAACAACCACTTTCAAGTGCATTTTTCACTTGTTTTTGTTTTGAGTGAGTTAAGTTTTTAAAAAGTTCTTCCTTTGCTAAAAATTTGTTTTTTAAAGTGTAACGAATTTTCGTTTGCCATTTTTTGTCGTTAAAAATTCTTACATCGGTAAAAGTTGGAGAATTTGTGAGGATTGCTGAAACAAAATTTTGTTCTAGAAAATTAGCAATTTCCAAAGTGCAGAGGTTTTTTCGTCTAATTTCTTCAGGTGAGTTTTTTGGAGCTAATTTTTCGCTGAAAATGATTCCGTTGTAGTAGTTTAGTGTTGGCAAAGTTGTAGTTTTTTGTTTAAAAATTTCCTTTGGAAAAAGGACACAACCAGCAACAATGTTTCCATTTTTGCGGACAACTAAAAGCTGAAAATCACACTTGCAAGCGGTTGAGTAGGCAAAAAGCCAATCGTAGCAATGAAAAATAGTTGCGTCGGACTGGCTTAGAAAATCGTTCCACTCATTGACTTTTTCGTGTTGTAGAATTTCTGCGGCTAAATTCATTTTCTAACTTAAAAGTTCAGATAAAATTGCTTTGTGAATGTGAAGTTTGTTTTCTGCCTGCTCAAAAACGACAGAATTTTTGCCCTCAAAAATATTTGTTGTAACTTCTTCGCCTTTGATTGCAGGTAAACAGTGCATAAAAAGGAAATCTTTTTTTGCATTGACGACAAGTTCTTCGTTGACCTGGTAAGAAATAAGTGCCTCTTTTCTTGTTCTCGTTTGAGCTTCTTGCCCAACCGAAACCCAAACATCAGTGTAAACAACGTCAGCATTTTTTACAGCTTTAAATTTATCACGTTCAATTTTTACGTTTGCACCATTTTTTAAGGCTCTTTCCCAAGTTCCCTGGTCAGGTTCGAAACCTTGTGGACAGCTCAAAACAAACTCAAAATCAAATTTTGTAGCAGCGTTTAGCCAGGAATTAACAATGTTGTTTCCGTCGCCAACAAAAGTGATTTTTAAGTTATCAATTTTGTTTTTGTGTTCCATAATTGTTAAAAGGTCTCCAAGTACCTGGCAAGGATTGTTTTCGTAAGAAAGTCCATTGATAATTGGGATTGTGGAACAATTTTTTAATTGCTCAAGCTGTTCGTCTGTGAAAAGGTAAGCCATAATTCCCGAACAATACCTTGAAACAATACGAATAATGTCGGGAAGAGCATCTTTTTCGTGAAGGTTAATTTCTTCAGGTAAAAGGTGAACTGCATTTCCACCAAGTTGGAAAATTCCTGCTTCAAAAGAAAGCCTTGTTCTTGTTGAAGGCTGTGCAAAAATCATTGCTAAAGTTTTTCCCTTTAATGGGTTAAAATTAGCACTGTTAAGCCTCGTTTTCATATCTTTTGCAAGGTAGAGCATTTCTAACAATTGTTCCTTGCTAAAATCAAAAAGGCTCAGAAAGTTTGTTACTGACATTTAAATTTCCTCCGATAAAAGTTTTTAACTTACTATTTTTTTAAGTCAATCGCAAGTAAAGTTATTGTTTTTTTAGAAAGAAGCCTGGCTTTTAAGTTTTTATCATTTTTTCTTTTCAAGCCAAAGAAAAAAAGTTTTTTTAGGTTCGTGCAAATATTTTTTTTGTAAAAACGGATATTTTTCCTTAAAATAAAGAATGTTTGAAAATTTTAAAGTGAAATTAAATTTAGCAAAACTATGAAGTTAGACCAATTTAAATTTTTGTTTGTTATTTTTTGCATCGTAATTTTTAGCTCTTGTTCAAATTTTTTAAAACAAAGTTCTGTAAAATCAAAAGAAGAGTTTGCGATTCTTGAATTGGAAGGCTCTTCAGAGAGACAAAAAATTCAGGAGGAACGCGAAGCAGCTTTAAATGCAATTGCTGTTGGCGACACTTTGTTTGCTTTGGAAAAGTTTGAACTTGCTCTTGAACTCCTTGGTGAATCCATAATTGATTCTACGGATACTCTCGCTCAAAACTTACTTAGAGACTACAAAAGTTTTAAATTAACCTTTGGAATTTTGATTGAAGAAGATTTTGACTTGTTCAAAAGCGAAATTCCGGATTTTTTAAATGATTCAGGCTCGTTGGAAACTTACGGCGAAATTACCGATGGTGGAATTCCGCTTGTAATCAACGACAAAGTTTTGCAAGTTGCAAAATACCTTTCAGTAAACATAAAAGAACGTTTTTCCCATTCTCTTGAGCGTTCCACAAAATATTTACCGATGATTAAAAGGGTTTTTGCTGAAGAGGGAGTTCCACAAGATTTAGCTTACCTTCCGCTGATTGAAAGTGGTTTCAAAACTTCTGCTTATTCCTGGGCTCACGCTTCAGGACTTTGGCAATTTATTCCCGGAACGGGAAAAATGTATGGATTGAAACGCAACAACTGGCTTGACGAAAGACGTGACCCGGAAAAATCAACTCGTGCGGCTGCAAAATATTTGAAAAAACTTTACCAGGATTTTGGTGATTGGTACTTAGCACTTGCAGGTTACAATTGTGGTGAAGGCAGAGTTGCAAGACACATTGCAAAAACAGGACACAAAGACTTTTGGAAACTAACTGAACTACCTAAAGAAACAAGAGGTTACGTTCCATCTTACATTGCTGCTACTTTGATTGCTAAAAACCCCAAAAAATATGGCTTTACCGATTTAAACTACGAACAACCTCAAGATTTTGATAAAGTTACAGTTCCAACCTGCACAGAAATTCGCATTCTTGCTGAGTGTGCCGGAATTAGTGTTGATGAATTCAAGGAAATTAATCCTGAACTAAGAGTGTCAACAACTCCTGCTTTTGAAAAAGATTTTGTGGTAAAAATTCCCTTGGGAAAAAAAGAAATTTTTATTTACAACTATGCACAAATCCCTGAAAACAAAAGGATTACAGTCGTTGAATACACAGTAAAAAGTGGCGATAACTTGTCAAGCATTGCAAAAAAATACAAAACTTCAGTCGCAGCAATCCAAACAGCAAATAAAATTAAAAATGTTCGTTCTTTAAAAATTGGACAAGTCCTAATCATTTCAAGTGACGGGTTTTCAAATACTTACGCTGAAAATGACACTTACGAAGAAGAAGTTGCAACTTCACAAACCTACAAAGTAAAAAAAGGTGATGCGCTTGGTGAGATTGCTAAAAAATTCAAAGTTAGTGTTGCAAGCCTGAAACAATGGAATAAATTAGGCAAAAAATCAATAATCAGAGTTGGCGACATTCTGACAGTGAAAAAAGGCAAAACACAGGTTGCACAAAAAAATAATCACTCAAACGATACTTTACCACAAAATTACACAACAACTCACAAAGTAAAAAGTGGTGAAACGCTTGGAAAAATTGCTAAAAATTATGGAGTTAGTGTCGCAAATTTGAAAAGCTGGAACAATTTAAAATCAGACGTTTTGAAAGTTAATCAGGTTTTATCAATTAAAGGCTCTTCTGCAACTGCTAAAAATGAGGTTTCAAATGAAACAAACAGCGTAACACCACAAATTTACAAGGTGAAAAGTGGTGAAACGCTTGGAAAAATTGCTAAAAAATTTGGAGTTAGTGTTGCAGAATTGCAAAGTTGGAACAAACTTGGGAACAAAACAACGGTAAAAATTGGTCAGGTATTAAACATTGGAAATTTTAACAAAACTACTGCACAAAAAACTATCAAAGAAACAACAGTTAACAATATTAAAACTCACACAGTTCAAAATGGCGATTCGCTTTGGAGCATTGCAAAAAAATATAAAGTTAGTGTTTCTCAACTTGAAAATTGGAACAATCTTAGTAAAAATGCGAGCATAAAAATTGGTCAAACTTTGACGGTGCAAAGCCAGTAAAATCTCACTCAACAACATCCATTTTATCAACAATTGCCATCACAACTGCGTCAATTGGCTTGTCTTTTGTAATTTCTGTTTGCCTTGCAGAACTTCCCCCACAAGTCAAAACAATTTCTCCAATTCCCGCACCAACGGAATCAACTGCGACAACGTAACTATCTTTTAATTTTCCATCGAGAGTAATGTTTTGGACAATCAAAAGTTTTAAGCCAATAAGTTTTGGGTCTTTTTTTGTTGCCCAAACTGTTCCTGTAACTTTACCAAGATTCAAGTTTCTTTCCTTTAAAAATTTTTATGAAATTACAACAAAAGGCTGGCTTTTCCAAAACAAAAAGAGTTCCTGAAAAAACAGAAACTCTTTTAAAAAATGATTAAGAAAAACGAGAAATTTTTTCCTACTTCAAAAGCAGCATTTTTTTCGTTTCGCTAAAGTTTCCTGCTTCCATTTTGTAAAAATAAATTCCGCTTGAAACCTGTTTTCCGAAATTATCAGAGCCATTCCATTCAACAGAACCAGTTTGATTTTTAAGCCAAAAAGTTTTTACTAACTGTCCTCTGATGTTAAAAATTGTTAATTTTCCGGTTTTATCGTTGAGTTTATAGTTAATTTTAGTGTTTGGATTAAACGGATTAGGAAAATTTTGTGAAAGATTAAAACTTTCCGGTTCATTTTTATTCTCTTCTGAAACAGTGGTAATTTCTGCATTAACAATTACCTGTTTAATCCCGTCAACTTGTTGGTTTGTGTAGATTTTGATTGTATCGGTGTAAGTTCCGGGCAATTGAGAAATGAAATTCAGTAAAATTTTTTTGCTTGAGTCAGGTAAAATCTGAAATGGAAAAAGTATTGATTTTGTTGAAATTTCAGCAGGAAAATCAATTTGTGAAATGACAAGCGGAACTATTCCTTTATTTTTTATTGTTAAACTTGTATCTTTATCCGTGCTTTCCGGCACTAAACCCAAACTCAGATTGGTTGCCGCTTCAAACAATGGATACTTGTAAAATCCACGACGAAATTTAAAATTATGTTCATAAGTAGTTGGATTTGTTTGTCTAAAAACGATATAAATTAAACTATCGTCAGAAGCTATTGAAATAGTTGGTTCTATTCCAACAAAACCAGGTATTAAATCAGAAGCAGTTAATATTTTAGACCAGTTATTACCATTATCTCTTGAGAACCGTAGTGAGAGTCTGTCTTCCGGGTAAGTGATGTTATCATTCCAAAGAACAAAGACATTATTTTTGTAAGAAGTAATTTGTTGTCTTACTTCCGCGACACAATTACCAGCATTTGAAATACAAAGAGATAGGTGAGGATAGAAACTGTTTCCACCATTTTCACTTTTAGTATAAAAAGAATTGCCATAATCTTGAATAATATTGAAAGTATTATTACTAAAAAAAATATCAGGAGCTTGTGTATCAGTATTGAAAGGAGTTATGTCTAAAGAAGAAAACCAACTGTTTCCTAAATCAAAACTTCTGTAAACAAAAGATCCAGACAATTGTGATTCGTTGCCGGTTCTCCCATAAATGATTGAGTTTTGTCCAACAGCTACATCCGGAATTTGAAGGGATGAGTAGATTGAACCGATACTTCCAGTTGTTGAAAAAGTGGCTCCTGCATCGTAACTTTTTCCCTGAACGATTGTTGGTACACTTTCTAAGTAAGCATAAACAGTATCATTTTTCGCTTCAAAAGTTGAATGTCCGCCTGAGTATGGTATCAGTGTTTTTGGGTTCCAGCTTACACCTTTGTTGGTGCTTGCGTAAAGCCGTTGACTTAAATCTGGCGAAAAAATTGATGAATAAGTGTAAACATAAATATAATTTTCGGTTGCAGTAATTTTATTAACCAAACCTGTCATAGAATCAATAACTACAGCCGGTTCAAAAGTAGTACCGTAGTCTGTGCTTTTGTGATACCGTAAAATATCATCTTCTTTTTTACTTACGACGTGAACGTTTCCCGAATCGTCAACAGCTACTTTTCCGTGCATTGTCGCACCACCGCTAACATTGTTTGTCAGTAAAATTTGTGGTTGTTCCCACAAAATTGTGTCCCAGTTTTCAGGAGCGTAAGGTGGAAGCAGTGCAACCTGGTTCTGTTTTTTGTTTTTTATTGATTCTGTTTTTGAATTAAAATCCAGACTGTTTTCGAAATTTTGAATTTGTTCAAATAATTTATGATGCTCTGTTTTACTGTTCGGTGTTTGTGAAACAGCAAAACAAGTAGCTAAAACAATGAAAATGATAGTTAGAAACCGTGGCATTTTGGTTTTCCTTTCCGTGTAAAAGGCAAAGTTTAAACTTTAATTTTTGAGAAGTTTAGTCCGCCATTTATTGACCACCAGATTCCATTCACTTTTGTATTCGCAGGAATATTTGTTAGTCCGTTAGGATAGTAAGAAGAAATCTCTGAATTCGCTCC
>JADZEA010000257.1 GCA_020850775.1 bacterium | reverse complement strand
TTTTCAGTAAAAAGCTAACTTTTCTTTGTGAGAACCCAAATTCTTAGCTCGGACTTTTACCTAAAATCCTCACTTTTTTTAGCAATTTTAACCAAAACTTCCTTACCTTTAGCAAAAAAATTTGAAGGTTTTTTATTAACAAAAACACGAACAGGTTAAAAACAGATGAAAATCACACACATTTTTTTAGCATTTTTGTTTTTTACAAGGCTTCAGGCTCAGGAAGTTGTTTTGGAAAAAAACTTTGGAGAACGGTTTGACGAGCTTGGTAAAAGCCTGATTGAAACTAAGGAAGGTTTTGTTTCCTGTGGCTACAAAGAACGCAAAGGAACGGGAAAAACGGATTTTTACGTTGTTAAGTTTGATAAAAATTTCAGTGTTGTCTGGGAAAAATTCTGGGGAAAAGAAGGAACGGATTACACACAATCGCTT
This sequence comes from bacterium, assembly GCA_020850775.1. Classification (GTDB taxonomy): domain Bacteria; phylum CLD3; class CLD3; order CLD3; family CLD3; genus JADZEA01. The sequence continues at coordinate 7,699 of JADZEA010000257.1, read as the reverse complement.
GTTTACTCAAAAGACGGGAACTTGATTGTTTGCGGTTACACAAATTCATTTGGCTTTGGTGCAAACGATGTTTTTGTTGCAAAATTAAGTTTTGAAAGTGGTGAAATTGTTTGGGAAAAAACTTTTGGGACAAAGGGAAACGACGTTGGGAACTCGGTTTGTGAAACAAAAGACGGGAATTTTATTGTTTGCGGAACTTCAGAAAATCAAGTTTACGCACTAAAATTTACTCCTGAAGGTGAGTTGGTTTGGGAAAAATTTTTTAGTAAAAATGTGTTTGGGAACTCAGTTCTTGAAACTTCTGAAGAAAAAATTGTGATTTTTGGTCAAACTCAGGCTAAAGGCGTGGAAAACACTGACGCTTTAGTTTTGGTTTTGGATAAAAATGGTAACTTGTTGGTTGAGAAGAATTTTGGTGGCGAAAAAAAGGAAACTGCTAATTTTGGAATTGAAACAAAAGACGGAAATTTTGTTTTTTGTGGTGGAACGACTTCAAAAGGGCTTGGAAATTTTGATTTTTGGATTGTAAAATCAGATAAAAATTTAAACACAATTTGGGAACAAAATTATGGTTCAGACAAGTGGGAAAGCTCAAACTGTGTTGTGGAAACTTCGGACAAAGGTTTTTCAGTTGTTGGTGGAACACAGTTTGAAAGTGAAAGCCAAAGCACGGATTTTTGGATTTTGAAATTAGACGAAAACGGAGAGCTTGTTTGGGAAAAAACTTACGGCAAAGAACACATTGATTCGGCGAATTTTGTGCTTGAAACAAAAGATGGATTTTTGGTTGTTTGTGGGTTTACAGAGCTTTCGCACTACGGAAATTATCAACTTAGTCTGGTAAAAATTAAGTAAAAATTTTCGCCTGAACCACTTCGCCGTACAAGTCAAATTCAGTTGCGTCATTGATTTTTACTTCGTAAAACTCGCCAACTTTCAGGTTTTTTCCGGTGAAAAACACTTCGTTATCAATTTCAGGAGCGTCTCTGAAGGTTCTTCCAACGTAGTTTTGTGATTGAGCGTCAAAACTATCAATCAAGACTTTAAACTCTTTACCAATCATCGCAACATTTTTAGCAAAAGAAATTTCTGTCTGTAGTTCCATCACCCGTGAACGCCTTTCCTCTTTTAGCTCGTCAGAAATCTGTTCTTTCATTTTTCCTGCTTTGGTTTTATCCTCAATTGAGTAAGCAAACGCTCCAAGCCTTTCAAATTTTTGTTCTTCAATAAAATCAAGCATTTCCAGAAACTCGTCTTCAGTTTCAGTCGGAAAACCGGTAATCACTGTTGTTCGCAAAGTTAGTTCAGGCATTACAGAACGCATTTTAGTAATTTTTTTATGGATTTCATCTTTTGTAATGTTTCTTTGCATTAATTTTAAAATTCTGTCGTTTACGTGTTGCAACGGAAAATCAATGTATTTTGTAAATTTTTCGCTTTCAGCAATTGCAAGAGTTACTTCGTCAGTGTAAAAAGCCGGGTAAGTGTACATCGTTCTAAACCACTCAATCCCGTGAACTTTATCTAAATTTTTAATTAAGTCGGGCAAAATCATTTTTCCGTAAAGGTCAAGTCCGTACATCGTTGAGTCCTGTGCAATCAAAATTATTTCTTTCACGCCTTGCGAAGCTAAAAATTCTGCCTCAACAATCACTTCTTCCATCGGTTTTGAAATGTGATTTCCACGCATTTTGGGAATCGCACAAAAAGTACAAGGATTGCTGCAACCTTCCGAAATTTTCAGGTAAGCAAAATGGCTTGGAGTTGTCAAAATTCTTTTGTAAAAAGGTCTTTCAGGCAAGTCAAGGTAATCCTGAATTCCTTTGTAGTCTTGCGGTCCTAAAAAAATGTCAACTTCGGGAATTTCTTTTTGAAGTTCAGCTTTGTAACGCCCTGAAAGGCAACCAGCAACGATGACTTTTTCAACTTTACCTTTATTTTTTAGTGCAGTTGCTTCAAGGATTGCGTCAATTGATTCTTCTTTTGCAGCTTCAATGAAACCGCAGGTGTTGACAATAATTATGTCTGAATCGTAAGCATTTTCAGTGATTTCGTATTTTTCACCTTTTACAATTCCTAAAATTACTTCAGAATCAACGAGATTTTTTGAACAACCCATCGTTACAACGCTAACTTTTTTCATTAAAAATCTTTCTTTTTTTGGTTAAAAAAACAAAACCCTGAAAGATGGTAACTTCCAAGGTTAAGTAAATTTTATGCTTCGTTTCCGTGGCAATTTTTATACTTTTTACCGCTTCCGCACCAGCAAGGCTCGTTTCTTCCCGGAACTTTTTCAACTTTTACAGGAACTTTTGCGGTTCGGATTGAATTTTCCGTTTCGTCTTGCCTGAGTGAGTGATTTTCAGCAGTTTGGTGAGACTGAACGAGTTTTGGTTGAGGCGGAGGATTTTCCTGTTCGGTTTGGATTTGAACTCTGAAAACCATTCCAAGTGTTTCTAAAGTGATTTTATCAAGTAAAGCAATAAAAAGTTTGTAACTTTCACCTTTGTACTCAAGCAAAGGGTCTTTTTGCCCGTAAGCACGAAGATTAATTCCACCGCGAAGTTGGTCCATCTGGTAAAGGTGTTCTTTCCAGCGTTGGTCAATCACCCGCAAAGCTACGTAGTGTTCAACTCTGTTCAACATTTCTTCACCTAAAATTTCACGTTTGTGTTTGTAATTTTGAGTGATGATTTCTATAAGTTTAGTTTCTGTTTCTTCAACTGTAATCTTTTGGGTAAAAGACTTTTCAAAAGTAAAATCAATGTGTAAATCGCGTTTCAGCCTTTCAGAAATTGAAATCCAATCCCAGTCTGAGCAAGGTTTTTTCTCGTCTGTGTACTCTTCAACAAGAATGTTCGCGTACTCCTGAACGATGTTGTAAATTTCATTTCCAAGTTTTCCTTCTTCAAGGATTTGCCTGCGTTTTTTGTAAATCACTTGTCGTTGCTGGTTCATCACGTCGTCGTACTCAAGCAAATGTTTTCTGATGCTGAAGTTGTTTGTTTCCACCTTTTTTTGTGCACGTCCAATTGACTTTGTAACAATTGGGTGAGTGATGACTTCGCCTTCTTCGGCGCCGAGTTTATCCATAATTGCTGCGATTCTGTCTGAGCCAAAAAGCCTCATCAAATCATCTTCAAGTGAAAGGTAAAATCTTGTAAAACCCGGGTCACCTTGTCTTCCGGCACGTCCGCGAAGCTGTCTGTCAATTCTTCTTGAATCGTGTCTTTCTGTTCCGATGATGTGAAGTCCACCAAGTTCTGTAATCCCAGCTCCAAGTTTAATGTCTGTTCCACGTCCTGCCATGTTTGTTGCGATTGTAACGGCACCACTTTTTCCTGCTCCGGTAACAACTTCAGCTTCTTTTGCGTGTTGCTTTGCATTAAGAACATTGTGCGGAATTTTCATACTTTTCAGCATTCTTGAAAGTGTTTCAGAAACGTCAACAGAAACAGTTCCGACAAGTACAGGAACGCCTTTTTCGTGAAGTGTTTGAATTTCCTTCAAAATTGCATTGTATTTTTCGCGTTTAGTTTTAAAAATGTAATCGTTTTCATCTTTACGTGTCATCGGTTTGTTTGTAGGAATTACTGTTACTGGAAGTTTGTAGATTTCAAAAAATTCACTTTCTTCCGTTTCCGCCGTTCCGGTCATTCCTGCAAGTTTTGAGTAAAGCCTGTAATAATTTTGAAGCGTAATCGTTGCGTAAGTTTGGGTTTCTTTTTCAACAGCGACGTTTTCTTTTGCTTCAATTGCCTGGTGAAGTCCGTCAGAGTAACGTCTTCCGACAAGCACACGACCTGTAAACTCGTCAACAATTTGGACTTTCCCGTCTTGAACAACGTACTCAACGTCTTTTTGGTAAAGCGAAAATGCTCGCAGAAGTTGTGAAATTGCGTGAATAATTTCGCCACGATTGTTTGCAAGTTCTTGTAAAGTAGTTTTCTGCTTTAGCTTTTCATCTTTTGTAAGTTCCTGATTGTTATCAATTTCAGCAATTTCTGCTCCAACATCGGGAATTAGAAAAGCATCCGGATCTTCGGGAGAAATTGTTATTCTGCCTTTTTCAGTTAAATCAATAACGTGGCTTTTTTCATCAATGGAAAAATAAAGTTGCTCGTCAATTTCAGACATTTTTTTATCACGCATAAAATCATTTTCAACGCTTGTGATGATTTTTTTAACGCCTGTTTCGTTCATTAATTTTGCAAGTCTTTTATTTTTTGGAGCGCCGCGAAGAGCAGTCAGAAGAAAAATACCAGCTTTGTTTTCCTCGGTTTTTAATGCTTCTTCACCTTGCGAAATGAATTCATTTACAAGTTCATTTTGGATTTTGACAAGTTTTTCCACGCGTTCACGCATTTCAACGTAAGTTTGGTGTCCTGAAACATCAACGGGACCAGAAATAATTAGCGGAGTTCGTGCTTCATCAATTAAAACGGAGTCAACTTCATCAATCACTGCGAAATTATGTCCGCGTTGAACAGTGTCTTCAATTCTCCAAGCCATGTTATCGCGAAGGTAATCAAAACCAAACTCGTTGTTTGTTCCGTAAAGAATGTCATTTTTGTAAACTTCTCTGCGTTGTTCGCTATCCATTGAATTTATTAAGTAAGAACAAGTCAGACCAAGGTATTCATAAATTTTTCCCATCCATTCGCTGTCTCTCTGTGCAAGGTAATCGTTTACAGTAATTACGTGAACGCCTCTTCCGGTCAGGGCATTTAAAAAAACAGGCATTGTAGCAACAAGAGTTTTACCTTCTCCGGTAGCCATTTCAGCGATTTTCCCTTGGTGAAGAGAAATTCCGCCCATTAATTGAACGTCAAAAGGAATCATATTCCATTCTGTTTCAAGTCCGCTGACAAGCCATTTTTGACCGTAAAGTCTTCTACAAGTTTCTTTTACCATTGCAAATGCTTCAGGTAATATTTCGTCAAGTATTTCTCTGTCAATTTCCTTTAGTTTTTTCTTCACTGTTTCAGAATCTAAACCATCTTTGATAAAAGTTTCTTTTGCTTCATTGTAAATTGTTTGGATTTTTTCACGGAAAGCGAAAGTTTTAGCTTGCAATTCTGCTTGGCTCAGGTTCTGTAAAGTTGGATAAATTGAATTGATTTCACTGACGACTGGTTTTAATTTTTTAGTGTCTCTGTCATATTTTGAACCAAAAATTGAACTGAATATTTTACTAAGCATTCTTTAACTCCATTTAAGTTTAGCATTACAAAAACTTGATAAGATAACACTTTTCAGTATTAGTTTACAAGGCAATAATTACTTGATTTTTTTTAGGAAAGTTGCGAAAAGAGGTAAGTTTTTCTAATTTCTGTTTGCGATTGCTTTTGCTAAAGTTACTTCGTCAGCGTACTCAATGTCGCCGCCCATTGGCAAACCTCTCGCAATTCGTGTAACTTTAACTCCAATATTTTTCAGCACTTTTGCAAGGTAAATTGCAGTTGCTTCACCTTCAATTGTTGGGTTTGTGGCAAGAATTATTTCTTCAACTTCGCCGCTAAGACGTGAAAGTAATTCCCTTACTTTGAGTTTCTCCGGTGTAATCCCATTTAAAGGCGACAAGGCTCCTCCTAAAATGTGGTAAAGCCCTCTGTACTCGTTTAATCTCTCAATTGTTATCACGTTGCTTGCTTCTTCAACAACACAAATTATTGTTTTATCTCTTCTTGGGTTTACACAAATTTCGCATGGGTCATTTTCAGTAATGTTGAAACAAACCGAGCAAGATTTTACGTTGTCTTTCACTGCAAGCAACGCTTTTGCAAGCTCTGCGATTTCCTCTCTTTCAGTTTTGAGAACGTGAAAAGCGAGCCTTTGAGCAGTTTTTTTGCCAATTCCGGGAAGTTTTGCAAGGTTTTCAATCAAAAGATTTAATGAATTTATCTGGTAGTTCATAATTTTTCTATAAAAAGCTACAGTTTTTGAACTTCAGGAAAACGGAAACAATCAGTTGTGTGGTCATTCACCAAACCTGAAGCCTGCATAAAAGCGTAACAAATCGTTGAACCAACAAACTTAAAACCTCTTTTTTTCATGTCTTTACTCATCGCATCGGATTCCTTTGAAGTTGCCTGGATTTCTCCAAGTGTTTTTACGCCGTTTACAACCGGTTTTCCGTCAACAAAACGCCAAACGTAAGCGTCAAAACTTCCAAATTCTTTTTGCACTTTCAAAAATGCCTGTGCGTTGTAAACTGCCGAATTTATTTTTAGTTTGTTACGAATAATTTTTTCGTTCTGCAAAAGCTCCTGAATTTTTGTTTCGTTGTAGTTTGCAATTTTTTCGTAATTGTAATTGTCAAACGCTTCCCTGTAGCCTTCACGTTTTTTCAGAACCGTAGCCCAGCTAAGTCCGGCTTGCGCTGCGTCAAGCACAAGAAACTCAAAAAATTTCTTGTCATCGTGAAGCGGAACTCCCCATTCAGTATCGTGGTAATCCATTTCAAGCTGACTTTTTACACACCACAGACAACGTGTTTTCATTTTTTTCTCCATAAAATTAATCACCACTAATTAAATTGCCGAAACCACCGAGAATTGAACCTTCATCCTTTTTGGAACCACCAACAATTCCCGGAGCGTACTGAAGAACTCTGTCGGCTAACCTTGAAAAAGGTAAACTTTGCAGGTAAACCGTTCCCGTTCCTTCCAAAGTTGCTAAAAACAATCCTTCACCACCAAAAAACATTGATTTTAATCCGCCTGCTTTTTGGATGTCGTAATTAATTCCATCAGTAAAAGCAACGATGCAGCCTGTATCAATTCTTAGTTTTTGGTTTTTGAGTTCTTTTTTTACAACCATTCCACCAGCGTGAACAAAAGCCATTCCGTCGCCTCTGAGCCTTTGTAAAATAAAACCTTCGCCTCCGAAAAATCCTGCTCCGAGTTTTCTGTTGAAAGCGATGCTCAGTTCGGTTCCCAAAGCAGCACAGAGGAAGGAATCTTTTTGGCAAATCAAATCACAGCCTAAGGAATTCAGGTCAACCGGGATAATTTTTCCGGGGTAAGGAGCAGCGAAAGCAACTCGTTTTTTACCTGAACCGATGTTTGTAAAATGAGTCATAAAAATTGATTCGCCTGTCAGTGCACGTTTTCCGGCGCCGATTAATTTTCCTAAAATGCTGTCGTTTGGTTTGGAGCCGTCGCCCATTTTAGCTTCAAAACTGATTCCGTCGTCCATCCAGTTCATCACGCCTGCTTCGGCAACGATTGTTTCTTTTGGGTCCAATTCAATTTCAACTACTTGTAAGTCATCGCCAAAGATTTGGTAATCTACTTCGTGGCTTCGCATTTTTTCTCCTAAAATTTTGTTCTGTAGAATTTACCTAAAAATTTTAGTTGTCAGGAATGTTTTTTTCGTGATTTTTTTGTGGGTGAGAATAAGAGTAGTTTTTCCGAAACAGTTTCTGTTTCACTCACTAATTGTTTGTGAGCGAAGAAAAAAGCACTTCGTAGCGTTCTAAAATATTTTTATGAAAACTTTCAGGCAAGGTTGCCCAATCTCTTAACTCAACTAAAATGGGAATTTGACTTTCTCTGACTTTTTCACACAAATCAAGGTAAGTATTTAAAGGCAATTTTTCCAAATCCTTGCCACGAATCACCAAATCCAAATCACTGCCACTGTGTGCAAGGCCATTAACACGGCTTCCGTATGCCCATACTTCAAACGGCATTTG
>JADZEA010000256.1 GCA_020850775.1 bacterium | reverse complement strand
AAACACGACCCTTCCTACTCAACAGGACTTGCTCACTACCTTGAACACTTGCTTTTTAAAGGCACAAAAAACATCGGAACAATTGATTACGAAAAAGAAAAAGTTCACTTGGACAAAATCACTGAACTTTACGAAAAATATTTTCACGAAAAAGACAACACCAAACGAAAAGAAATTTATGCTGAAATTAACTATGAATCGCAACTTGCAGCAAAGTATGCAATTCCAAACGAGTTTGACCAACTTTACCAAAGTCTGGGTGTTTTTGGGCTGAACGCTTACACTTCTGACGAGCAAACAGTTTACCTTTGCGGAATGCCGTCAAACAGACTTGAACAATGGGCAAAAACCGAAACTGAACGCTTCAAAAACCCTGTTTTCAGGCTTTTTCAAACGGAGCTTGAGATTGTTTACGAAGAAAAAAACAGGTCTTTGGACAACAAGTTTTCACTGATTTACGAGAAAGTTTACGACAAACTTTTCAAAAATCATCCTTACGGACAGCAAACAACAATCGGAACTGTTGAACACCTGAAAAACCCTTCGCTAAAAAGTGTTTACGAATTTTTCCACACCTACTACGTTCCGAACAACATGGCAATTTCTCTGAGCGGTGATTTTAACTCCGACGAAGCAATAAAAATTATTGAAAAATACTTTGGAACCTGGGAAAAAAAGGAACTGCCAAAACCTAAAACCTGGGAAGAAAAACCAATCTCAGAACCTGAAGTTGTTGAAGCAGATTACCTTGCGGAAGAGTACGTCGTACTTGCTTACAGATTGCCTGCGACAAATTCTCCCGATGAACTAAAATTGATTTTAATTGACATGATTTTGGATAACAGTCAGGCAGGTTTGATTAATTTAAACCTGAACCAAGCACAAAAAGTTCGTCAGGCAGGCTCAAGACCAGATTTTTTAAATGATTTTGGTTCACAGGTTTTGTGGGGAATTCCAAAAAACGGGCAAAGTGTTGAGGAAGTTCGCGACTTGCTTTTGGCTCAAATTGAACTTGTCAAACAAGGCAAGTTTGAAAATTGGGTTTTACCTGCAATCATAACTTCTTACGAAAAATCAATCAAAAAAAATCTTGAAAAAAACGATGAAAGAGCAGGATTTTTTACTAATGCTTTTGTTCACTTCAAAAATTGGAAAGATGAAGTTTCCAAAGTTGAAAGAATGAAAAAAATCACTAAACAGGAAATCGTTGAAGCTGCAAACAAGTATTTTAAAAACAACTACGTAACAGGCTTCAGAAGAAACAAACAGCACGAAATCGTAAAACTTGAAAAACCGCCGCTCAACGAAATTCAAATCCCGCAAAACAGACAGTCAACTTTCGTAAAAAACGTTCTCGCAATGCCTGTAAAAGAAATCCAACCGGCTTTTATTGATTTTAAAAAGGATTTTACGAAGGAACAATTGCGAAAAGGACTTGACCTTTTTACTGTAAAAAATCCTGTCAACGACCTTTTTACGATTTCTTTTGTGTACGACGTTGGCTCCGAAACCAACCAAAAACTTCCTGTTGCTGCTTCACTTTTAGAAAAAAGCGGAACCGAAAAACTCACTTCTGACGCTGTCCAAACCGAGTTTTTCAAACTTGGAAGTTCGTTTGACGTTACAGTCGGAGAAAATGAAACTGTGATTACTTTGGCAGGGCTTGACGTGAATTTTGAAAAATCTTTGGAACTTTTGCAAGATGTTTTGCACAATTTTAAGCCCGAAAGTGAAACTTTGGAAGAACTTGTAAAAATCCAAATCGCCTCACGTGAAGACAGTAAAAAAGACGACCGTACTTTGCAAAGAGCGTTAGTGAGTTACACGAGGTACGGAAAAGAATCACCTTTTGTTAAAACTTTGACGAACAAACAATTGCAGGGACTGACTGCAAGCGAACTGAAAGGAGAACTGAACAAACTTTTTACTTACGAACACAAAATCCATTACGTTGGCACAAAAACGGTTTCGGAGCTTAAAACTATTTTTCAAAAAACTTACAAAACACCTGAAAAACTTGTGGAAACGCCTGTTTACGTTCCCAAAAATTTTGTCGGTTACGAAAAACCCGTGATTAATTTTTACGACAAGGAAAGCGTGCAAGCTAAAGTAAGAATTGAGTTTACGGGAGAAGTTTTCAACCTGAAAGAATCCCCAAGGTATGAAATTTACAACGAGTATTTTGGTGGTTCAATGGGTTCTGTAGTCTTTCAGGAAATGCGGGAGGCAAGAGCTTTAGCGTATTCCGCCTGGGCTAATTTTTTTGAGGGAACGACAAGCAAAGACAAAAATTTAATGTTTGCCGACGTTGGTTGTCAGGCGGATAAAACTCCTGAAGCGGTGAAAACATTTTTGGAAATAATTTACAATCTTCCTGCTTCAGACGAAAAATTCAGTGCAAGCAAGAACGCACTTTTAAACCAGTACAGAACGGGAAAAACGAATTTCAGAGAGATTTTGACCACTGTTAATTTTTGGGAGAAGCGTGAAATCACGGGAAGCGACCCGCGTAAAGAGAAGTTTTCCAAAATTGAAAAGATTGAATTCAGCGATGTAACAGACTTTGTAAACACAAAAATTAAGGGTCAAAAGGCTGTGATTTCAATTGTTGGTGATAGAAACAGGGTTGGAATGAGCGAGCTTGAAAAGATTGCAGAAATTCGGTTTCTGACGGCAAGCGATATTTTTGGTTACTAAAAGAAGTTGCGAAACCTTCAGGATTTTAAGAGCCTGAAGGTTTT
>JADZEA010000255.1 GCA_020850775.1 bacterium | reverse complement strand
TTTACCGGAGTTTCTGAAAGTGTAGTCATTTTTTTGAACCTTTGAAAGTTTTCAGTTAAGCTAAAAAATTAAATTTGTTTTTTCAAGTTTTAAAGCTAACCAACCATCTGTCGTTTTTTTAAATATTCAGTGAGAGCAACAGAAAGTGGTTCAGCCGTGCTTAAAGGAATGTAATCAATGTTGTTGTTACGACACAATTTTTTGTAAGTGTTCATAAAATCAAGCATTAGTTTTTTGTACTCGTTTTGAATGTGCCAAGGTTGAGTTGTGATTTCAACCTGTGTTTCCAGGTCTTTAAAAATTGCGTCTTTAGTGAATGAAAAATTCAGTTCCGAAGGGTCAAAAATGTGAAAAACCAGGACCTCGTGTTTTTTATGGCGAAAATGCTTCAAACCTGCCAAAACTTTATCAATTTTTTCTTCTAAACTTTCCGGTTCCTGGTTTTGAAAAAGGTCGGAAATTATCACAATCAAGCCGCGACGTTTGATTTTTTCGGCGATTTCATGAAAAACCGTGTTCAGTGAAGAAGTTGAAACTTCAGTTTTGGCAGCAACAATTTCTTTTAAAATTGGTCTGAGGTAGCTTTTGATTGATTTTGGTGGAAGGTATTTCCTGATTTCTGAGTCAAAAAGCGTCAAACCAACTGCGTCTCGTTGTTTTAACATTAAAAAAGCAATTGCAGAAGCAAGGTAAGAAGCGTAATCAAACTTTGAGATTCCGTCTTTTCCGTAAAACATTGATTTACTTGAGTCAAGTAAAAGGTAGCTTTTTAAGTTTGTTTCTTCTTCGTACTGTTTCACGTAGTAACGACCTGTTTTTCCGTAAACTTTCCAGTCAATTCTTCTGAGTTCGTCACCGGGCATGTACTGTCTGTGTTCGGCAAATTCAACAGAAAATCCGTGGTAAGGGCTTTTGTGCAAACCTGCGATAAAACCTTCAACAACAAGCCTTGCTTTTAACTCAAGGTTTGAGAGTTTAGAAATATTTTCAGGCGATAAAAATTTTGTGTAGTCTTCCATTTTTTATGCTTTGTAGAAGTAAAAAATTACTTTTTTTAAGTGAGAACGATTTTCGTAAAGGTATTGAGAACCTGTAATTATGGAAATTGCAACAGTCAGGAACATCCCATTATTTCCGATTTGGCGGAAAGTATCTTTTGAGGTTTCACTTGTCAAAAAGTAATCTTCAAAGACAAAACCAACGATTAAAAAATTGATTAAAAGCATTTGAACGAAGGTTTTCCATTTTGCAAGGCTTGAAGTTACGACAGGTTTTCCGGCAAAAAGTGCGTAGCTTCTCAAAGCTGTAATTAAAAAATCCCGTAAAATTAAAACATTCACCATCCAAAGCTCCAGAATTTTTAGGTAAGCAAAAAGGAAAAAAGCACTTGAAACCAAAATTTTATCGGCTAAAGGGTCAAGAAAGGCGCCAAATTTTGTAGCTTTTTTCATTCTTCGTGCAAGGTAACCATCGTACCAATCTGTGATTGTTGCAAGCACAAAAACCACTAAAGCAATTATTCTGCTTTCAAAGGTTTTTCCAAGAAGTAAAAAAATAATTAGCGGAGTTAGTAAAACTCTTAAAATCGTGAAGCCATTTGGTAAATTAAACATAGTTAAGAAACTTTTTCCTAAAAAATTAGACTTCTAAAGTTATTTTAATTAGGCTATCTTTCCAAACAAAATTTAAAGGAAATTAGCAATGATTTTTAAAGTTTGTGCGAAAAAAGACTTCCCTAAAAGTGGAAGACTTGTTTGTGAAATTGAAGGTGAAAGCATTGTGATTGCTTGTGAGAAAAGTAAATTTTTTGCCTTTGAAAACAAATGCCCTCACGTTAAAGCTCCGCTGAGAGAAGCAATTTTGTACAAAAACGAAATTATTTGTGTTTGGCACGGCTGGATTTTTAACCTGAAAAATGGAAAATGTTTGAATGAAAAAGCTGACTGTTTGCTAAAAATCTACAAAGTTACTTTGGATAAAAACGACGATTTGTGGATTGAAATCTAAGTTAAAAACGAACTAATTTCATAAATTCTTTTCTTTAGCAAAGCAAATTTTTTAAAATCTTTAGTTTAGAAAATTGTTTAAAAGTATTAACTTCCAAACAATTTTAAAAATGGACAAGAAAGCAAAAATGAACTTTGGAACTGAATTAAAGCAATTTTTTAGAGGAAAAATCCTGCCAAACGAATTGCTTGCAAAACACACTTCCTTAAAAGTTGGCGGAGTTGCTGATTTTTATCTTTTTCCAAAAAATGAAACGGATTTAAGCAACTTGATTAATTTTATTCAAACAACAAAAATCCCTTGTTTTTTCATTGGAAACGGTAACAATCTTTTGGTTTCCGATTCCGGTTTGCGGGGAATTGTTATTGATTTGAGCGAAACTTTTAATGAAATCAAAATCCTTAACAATGAAAAAATGCTTGTAGAAGTTGGTGCTGGAGTGATTTTGAAAGATTTTTTGGATTTTTGCATTGAAAATTCTTTTGGCGGACTTGAAAAAATGTCAGGAATTCCATCTTCAGTTGGCGGAGCTTTTAAGATGAATGCCGGAGCTTTTGGAACAGAAATTTCTGATTGTACAGTTTCAGTTGACTTAATGGATTGTTTTGGAAACACAAAAACTTACGCAAAAAATGAACTTGGTTTTGTTTACCGAAATTCAAAAATTACGGGCAGCAGTTTGGTTTTACGGGGAATTTTACAGTTTAAAAAAGCAGGCAAAACAGAACTTGAAAAAACGAAAGCAGAAATTTTAGAAAAACGTGCCTCAAAACAGCCTTTAGACTACGCTTCAGCAGGAAGTTTTTTCAAGAAAGTTGAGAATTTTGACGAAGAAGTGTCAAAAGTTTTTGTAGAAAAGTATGGGATTAGCGAAGTAAAAAATGGTGTTCCGGCAGGAATTTTAATTGAAAAGTGTGGTTTAAAAGGAAAAATGATTGGAAAAGCCTTAGTTTCACCAAAACACGCAAATTTTATCGTTAATTCAGGAGGAGCAAAAGCATCAGATTTGTTAGCACTTTTGAGGCTTTGTCAGAAAGAAGTAAAGGAAAAATTTGGTGTTCTTTTAGAAAATGAAGTAAAATTAGTTGGTTTTAGCGATGCCGAACTCAAAGGTTAGAAAAGAAGAAATTCCGAAGTCTGTTAAAGTCATAAAATCCATTTTTAAAATAATTTTTATCATTGGAATTTTAGGAATTCCTGTTTATTTTTTATGGAGTTGGGCTTCTCAAAGCGATACTTTTATTGTAAAACAAATTGAAGTTCGCGGAAACACTTACTTCCCTGATAAAGCAATTATTGATTCCTTACAAATTGGAATTGGAAGCAGAATTTTTGGAGTTAACCTTGAAAAGCCACGGCACAAACTTGAGAAAAATTTATTTTTTGATGAAGTTGCAATTTTGAGGAGTTTACCTTCAAC
>JADZEA010000254.1 GCA_020850775.1 bacterium | reverse complement strand
TCCACAAAAAGCTCGTTTCCTTTACCTTTGGAAAGTTCTTTTCCGTACAAAAAACGTGCTGAAACAGGTGCTTTCCCAAAAATCCAGTAAGTAAAACCAATTCCGCAACCAACAGTCTGAACTAAGTAACCCGGCGAGTTTTTAATTTTTTTGACTTCATTTTTTTTCTTGTAGTCAAAATCGCCAAAAGCCTTGCCAAAACTGTAAAAACAACTTGCATTTAACCTGTTAAAGTAAAAGTAAGGTGAAAAAATTTGCAGTTCTTCCACGTTCACAAAATCATCAAAAATTCCACTCATTGAGTAAGAAAAATCAACAGTCGTGGAAAAGTTGCCTTTGCCCAAACTTTGCTCCTTTTTTCCGACAAGAGGTGCAAGGTAGTAAAAATCATCCGAAAGCAGGTCGTCAAAAGATTGTTCACCTTTCCGGTAGTTTGCAAGGTTTTGCAAACGCAAAAAAAAGTTGCTTTTTCCAAGCCTTGAGTAGTTAAGAGTTCGCAGGTTGACCTCTGTAAAATTTAACCTGTTTGAAAGTTTCGGTTCAGAGTGAACAAGCCGGAAACTCCCGTAAAAAGTCGGCGAAAAATTGTAAAAGTTCGTTCCAAAGCTGAAAATTTTGTTTTTTCCTTCAGGGACTGAAAGCATTTCAGAGTTGTTTTTTGATTCTGAAAACTCAAAACCGCTCCACAAAAGGTAGCTTCTTCTAAGGTTTTTTTGGGACGTAAAAATCTTGCTCAAAACAAAAAATTCACCAAGTTTTTCGTAGCTTGTTCCGATTGTTTTTTTGCTTGAGTCCGAAAAAGCAACCGAGTTTTTTGTTCGGAAAGTTGTGAAAGTCAAAGTTGGTTCAAAATGCCGCGAAGAGTAGGAAACATCAAAGTTTCCATCAAAACCAATGTTTCCAAAAATGTAATTTTTTATCAAAGGGTCAAAAGCCAAAGCCGAAATTTGAGCGTTTCCTGAACTTTGAAAAGTCAGTGCAACTGCCCTCGTACGAAACTCAGCAAAACTGTTGTAGGGTTTTGCTTTAAATTCCTGCAGTTTCGGTTTCTGAGTTTCAAAAGCAGTTTTTTGTTCGTAAGGGTCAAAACTTTTGTAGTTTGTTGCCTGAGTTTTTTTGATTGGTATTAAAAATGCTTTTGCCGTTTTCGGGCTTGAGTAAGAAACAACCCAAAGTGAGTCTTCGTTTGCTTGTGAAGAGTTGAAAACGCCGTAGAAATCGTTTGTAACAAAGTTTTCTGTTCCGGTAAACAGGTTTTTTTGTTTTAAGTTCGGGATTCCTGTTTCGTAAGAATGGAAAAAAATTGTTGAGTTGTTGAACCAAAAACCATCTCTTGCTTCCTGATTTTGATTTGTTACGACCTGTGTTTTTTGGCTCGCAAATTCCAAAATCCCAATTCCTCGTGTTCCATTTTTTGCTACAAAACTGAACAGCAAAAAATCACCGTTTGGCGAAGTTTTTGGCGAAAATTTTACAGTTAAAGTGTCTGAAAAAGTTAGTTGTGTAAAGTTTTTTGTTTGCAGGTCAAGTTCAAAAATTTCACTTCCGTTCTCCGTAACACCTGTAAAAACAATTTTATTTTTGCAGAAAGTTGGGTCAGTTGCACGTTTTCCGAAAGTGATTTGTTGTTTTTTTTGTGTTTTAATTTCGTAAAGGTAAAGGTCGTTTGTGTAAGTTCCATCTTTCTGGAAGTAAGTTTTTGAGTAAACTAAATTTTCTCCATCAAAATCAAAGTAAGGTTCAACGTCAACATCAATTTCTTTTTCGTTCAAAAACAGTTTGCTGAGCCAAACGGCAGAGTTTTCAATTTTTACACAAGCTAAATTTTTATCTTTTTGGCGAACTCCAAGCACGAAACCTTTCAGGTTTTGAAAATCAGAAACGTTCTGAAAATTTTGTTGCTCTCCGAGTTTGGTTTTAATTTGTTTTTTCCACAGGTTAAAAATTTCGTCCTCCCAAAATCCAACTGCCCGTTTGAGTGTCCAGCTAAAGTTCAGCGGATTTTTTTTGTGTTCCTGCAGGATTTTTTTGAAGGCTTTTTTTCCGAATTTTTGGGCGATAAACCTTACTAAACTGTGTCCTTCTTCGTAAAGCAGGCGACTGTTAATCCTTCCCGATTCTGAAAATCCGTTCAGTTGTTTGTAGTTTAAGAGGCAGTTTTCAGAGTAAGCATTTTTCAAAAGCATTTCACGGTGTGCATCCCATTTTTCGCCTTCAAACTGTGCGAGACCCTCAGTGAACCAGGCAGGAATTGTTAAAAGTGAAGCGTACTCCCACAAGTTTAGCGGGTCAATATTTTGCGAGTGAAAAGTAACAATGTGTGTAAATTCGTGGGTTACAAGTCCTTCAAGCCATTTTTTGTCTCCTGAAGTTAGCCTTGCAGGATTCTGGGTATCCAAAAAAATGTAGTGTCCGACAGGATTTGCAAGCCCGTTAGAAAAACTTTGATTGTTTGCGACGATGATTGTTGTTTTTCGTGGTGGAAAAGTTCCAAGGTCAAGGCAAACGGAATCGTAAACTGCTTCAGCGATTGCAGCAACTTCGTAAGCGAGGTTTGGTTCTTGTTGGTGAAAGACGATTTTAAAATGTTGTGTTTCAAAGGTTTGCCAGACAATCTTTGGAAAATTAAAAGCAGGAGTGATTTGTGTTTTTGCGGTGGAAAAACAAAAAAGCAACAAAAAGAAAACGAGTTTCATTTTTTTAAGCCTTTTCAATGAAAAAAGATGCAACAACAATTGAAGCTGTTTCTGTTCGCAAGCGTTTTTTTCCTAAGGACAAAGCTAAGAAATCGTTTTCAGCAGCTTTTTGAAGTTCGTTTTCAGTGAAGCCTTTTTCAGAGCCAATCAAAACAATTGTTTCCTTTTTTGTGTCAAAATCTTTGCGTAAACTTTGCAAACCAAAACCTTCGTGAGCGATGAATTTTTGAGAAAAGTTTAGCTTTAAAACCTCGTCAAAAGTGATTGGTTCAGCGATTTCAGTTAACCAGTCTCCGCTGCTTTGTTTTAGTGCGGAAACTGCAATTTTTTCCCAACGTTCAATTTTAACCCGTTCTTTTATGTTTTCAAATTTAACGGGAATTATTTTTTTCACGCCGATTTCGGCACATTTTTCAACAAGAATTTCAAAACGGTTGCTGTGTAAAAGCCCAACTGCTAAAGTTAAGGAATTTTCTTGTTTTGTTTCTTTGTGAAGTTGTAAAATTTTAGCTTTACAAGAATTTTTAGAAGCGTTTTCAAGCCTTGAAAGGTAAGTTCTTCCTTTCCCGTCAGTAACGAAAAAAGGTTCGTTGTGGCTTTTTTTCAGGACTTTAAAAACGTGTTTAAACTCTTCAAAATCAAGTTCCAAGGTTTGGTTTTTAGAATCAATTTTGTCTGAAAAAAATAAAAAATTGTGAGCCAAAGTTTTCTAAAAGTTAAAGTTAAAATTTTGAGTTAGAGTATTTTTTAGCTTTTGTTTGAGCGAATCAAATTCTTCGTTTGAGTAAGGTTTCGCAGGAAATTTTCCCAAAATCGGCGAAGGAAAAGTAAGGTCATTTTTGTAACGAACAACGTGATGAACGTGAAGCTGTGGAACAACATTTCCAAGTGCTGCAATGTTTAGTTTATCGGCTTTGAAATGTTCAACTAATTTTTTTGAGAAAAACGAGGATTCTAAAAGCAATTGTTTTTGGTCTGTTTCGTTAAGTTCAAAAATTTCACTCACATTTTGGCGTTTTGGAAGGAGAATGAACCAAGAAAAGTTTGAATCGTTCATTAAAAGTAAACGACAAAGTTCAAAATCTCCGATTACAAAACAATCTTTAGCAAGTTGTGAATGAAGCTCAAACATTTTTTTGCCCTTTTTCTATCCCTTTAACAAATTCAATTCTTTTAACATCTTTTGTGTTCAAGTAAACGCCAATTCCAT
>JADZEA010000253.1 GCA_020850775.1 bacterium | reverse complement strand
TTGCAAGCCAATTTGCAAAACAAAAAAACTACACTGAAGCATTTAAAACAAGCCAAAAAATCACAGAAAACAATTCAAAAGTCTTTGCATTTTTAGAAATTGGAACCGCTTTTTTTGAAAACAGCGAACCCGAAAAAGCTTTTGAAGTCCTTAGTTTTGCTTTAAACACAACTCTGAAAATCACTGAGCCAACACAAAAAATTGATTTTTTGCTTGAAATCGCAAAAAAATATTTTGTTTTTGGAGAGTTTGAAAAGGCAAAACAAACACTTCTCCAAGCACTGAACTTAGCAAAAACTTTAGTCAATTTTCAAACCCAAAACGACCAGTTCAAAAAAATTGCAGTTGCTTTTGCACAAACAAAAAACTTTACTGAAAGTTTTCAAACTAATGATTTAATTAATGAAAACCCTTCCTTCAAAATTGAAATTTTATCCGAAATTTCTAAGGTTTCGTTTGCTTTTGGAGATAAAAAAAACGCTTCAGAAACACTTGACAAGGCATTTAGCTTAATTTCAGGAATTGAAGACTTTGAAACCAAAACAAAATTTTTTGAAAACATTTCCTTAGATTACACAGAAATTGATGAGTTTGAAAAAGCATTGAGAATTGCAAATTCAATCCAACAGGAAGATTTAAAAGATAAAATTTTGATGGGAATTATTCTGAAGCTTGTCCAGGCAAAAAAATTTAATAAAGCTCTTGAAATCGTAAAACTTCTCAAAAATGAAAGCAATAAAACACAAAGTTTGATTGAAATTGGCAAACTTTACAGTAAAACTGATGCAAATGGAACAAAAATTCTCCACGAACTAATCTCTTTGAATTGAAGAGAAGGTGATTTTGCTTCAAACAATTCTTTCATTTTTACTTCTTACCAAATTTTTTGTAACTTAAAACCCTGAAATTTCAAACAAGAATGGAGTAAAAAATGTCCGAACTTATTAAAAAACAATTAGTCATTGATGGTAAAACTGAAAATTCTTCAAACAACGAAACTTTTCTTTCAATCAATCCGGCAACGGAAGAGGCTTTTGCAGAAATTCAACAAGCCACAAAAGAAGACGCTCAAAAGGCAATTCTTTCAGCACGAAAATCTTTTGACGGTGGAAAATGGCGTTCTGCAAGTCCTGGTGCAAAAGCAAAAGTTTTGTGGAGAATTGGCGAATTAATAATTAAGTATCGCGACGAACTTGCAGAACTTGAAACAAAAGACACGGGAAAACCAATTAGCGAAACTAAAAATATTGATGTTCCGCTGTCTGCAGACCTTTTTCGCTTTTACGCAGGAGCAGTTTCAAAAATTCACGGTGAAACAATTCCCGTAAACGGAAATTTTTTTCACTACACTTTACGTGAGCCGGTTGGAGTTTTAGGTTTGATTGTTCCGTGGAATTTCCCGCTTTTGCTTGCTTGCAGAAAAGTTGCTCCTGCAATTGCTTGCGGAAACAGTGCAATCCTGAAACCTGCTGAAATTTCTTCACTTACGGCTTTGAGGCTTGGTGAAATTTGTCTTGAAGCAGGACTTCCGGAAGGTGTTTTGAATGTAATTTCAGGGAAAGGCAGCGTTGTCGGGCAAGCACTTGTTGATTCTGCTTTAGTTGATGGAATTGCTTTTACAGGCTCAACAAACATTGGACAAAATTTGATGCGAAGTGGTGCTGTGAACGTAAAACGCCTTGCTTTAGAACTTGGTGGAAAATCTCCAAACATTGTTTTTGCTGATTCTGACCTTGAAACCGCAATTAAAATGGCTGCAATCGCAATTTTTTACAACAAAGGTGAAGTTTGCACAGCCGGTTCAAGGCTTTTTGTTGAAGAAAAAATTTATGACGAGTTTACAGAAAAACTTTCTGAAAGAGCTAAAAAACTCGTTCCCGGCGACCCGATGAACGAAAAAACAAGGCTCGGTCCTTTAGTTTCAAAGGAGCAGCTTGAAAAGGTCGCTGGTTACGTAAAAATCGGAACTGAACAAGGTGCAAAACTTTCCGCAGGTGGAGAAAAATTTGACATCGGAAACGGCGGAAAAGGTTATTTTTTCAAGCCAACAGTTTTCACAAACGTAGAAAATTCAATGACAATCGCTCAGGAAGAGATTTTTGGTCCCGTTCTTTCCGTGATAAAATTTTCAGACGTTGAAGACGTAATTCAAAAGGCAAACGATTCACTTTTTGGGCTTGCCGCAGGAATTTGGACAAACAACCTGAAAAAAGCGCACTACGTTGCACACAAAATCAATGCCGGAACAGTTTGGATTAATACTTACAACGTTTACGACGCAGCTTCTCCTTACGGTGGAAACAAAATGTCTGGTTTTGGAAAAGAATCGGGAATGGAAGCAATTTATGAGTTTTACACGAGAAGCAAAACTGTTTGGGTGGACTTGAATTTTTAAGATTGATAAAAATAAAGGAAAAAAATGATTACTACTGAAGAAGTATTGAAGGCACTAAAGTTTGTTCAATACCCGGGAATGCAAAAAAATATTGTTGATTACAAATTTATCAGAGACCTGGAAGTTGAAAATTCAGGGAAAGTTAGTTTTACAGTTTCCTTCAAGACAACCCAAAAAGAGATTGAAGAACCTCTTAAGAAAATGGTTTTAGAAGCCTTGCGGGAAGTCGGAGGCATTACGGAAATTAATGTAAAAATGGACGTTTCAATCCTTGAAACTCCACCAAAACAAGAACCAAAACCTGCTCCGGGACCAATTGACAAAGACCCGGATTTGATTCCTGAAGTCAAACACACAATCCTTGTTTCAAGTGCAAAAGGCGGAGTTGGTAAGTCAACAGTTAGTCTGAACTTAGCTTTAGCACTTGCAAAAGAAGGGGCTAAAGTTGGACTTCTTGATTCTGATGTTTACGGACCAAGCCTTCCAATTATGACAGGACTTGAAGGGAAACAACCAAAATCTGACGATGAAAAAATTGTTCCGATTGAAAAATTTGGCTTGAAACTAATGTCAATTGGTTTTTTAGTTGCACGCGAAGATGCTTTAATTTGGCGTGGACCGATGGTAATGCAAGCAGTTCAACAGCTTTTAAAAGACGTTGCCTGGGGCGAACTTGATTACTTAGTTGTTGACCTTCCGCCAGGAACAGGCGACACGCAGCTTACTTTTTCGCAAAAAGTTAATCTTGCAGGAGCAGTTATTGTTACAACTCCGCAAGACGTAGCATTGATTGACACGGCACGCGGAATTGATATGTTCAATAAAACCAATGTGCCAATCTTAGGATTGATTGAAAATATGAGTTATTTTTTGTGTCCGCACTGTGGAAACCGTGAGGAAATTTTCAGTAATAATGGTGGAAAAACTGAAAGTAAACGGCTTGGAATTGATTTTTTGGGTGAAATTCCTTTAAACCTTGCAATTCGTGAAGGCGGAGACAGTGGTGAACCAATCTTTTTTGCTAAACCTGATTCAGAAATTGCTAAAACATTCACAAATATTTCCAAACAAATTACAAAAAAATTGCCTTTTGAAGAAAAAAACGGACTTCTGTCAAAAGTAAAATCACTTTTCAATTAGAAATTAGTTAAGAAAACTTTGAGCTTTTTCAAAATAAATTTTCAGTAAAAACTAAGATTACAACTAACCGGTAAACATTTACGGATTAATTTTTTCATTCACGAAAATTTTATTAAAGCGGGGTCAGACATTTTTTGTTTTTCACGGGAATTTGAGGCAAAGATTTTAAAGTTTTTCCTTTAGAAAATCCTTGTTTTTTTTAGTAACTTTGCGAAAAACTAAGCACAAACAAACTTTAAGTAAAAACTTTGAAAACTTCAATTTTTAGCCTGAACTGTTCTGTAAAAAATGTAGAACAAGTTTTGGAACACACTTTTCTCTTGACTGTTCAGGCTGACACGACAAAATTAAAATTTCGCCCGGCACAGTTTGCGATGGTTTCTGTAAACTTAAATTCTTTTCCGCTTTTGCCAAGACCTTTGAGCGTTTACGACCAACGGGAAGGCGAAATTGATTTTTTATTTGATACTGTTGGAATTGGGACTAAAGAACTTTCGCACAAAAAAAAAGGTGATTTACTAAAAATTACAGCACCTTTAGGAAATTCTTTTTGTCTGAGTGATGATTTTGAAACTGGAATTATCGTTGCCGGTGGAATTGGTGTCGCTCCGTTTAAAATGCTTTACAAATCTTTGTTTGCAAAAGGGAAAAAAGTTTTGTTTTACTACGGAG
>JADZEA010000252.1 GCA_020850775.1 bacterium | reverse complement strand
TCTTGTTCCTGGAACTGCTACTTTAGGTACTACCCGTTTACGTGCCAGAATGGTTTACACAGGAACTCTTTCTCCTTGCGGAACTTCAAGTTACGGCGAAGTTGAGGATTACCTTGTAACAATAATTGCTGGCGGACCTTTCGACGATGCTTCTGTTTCTCCGCTAAGTATCGCTTACAACAGAATCGGTTCTTGTTCCACTTGTTTTGACGTAGAAGCAACAGTTACAAACTCGGGAAACACAAACACTGCTTTTGATGTTCTTGCTTCAATTGCCGGTACAAGCTACAGCCAAACAATTTCAGGCGTTCTTTTAGCTCCGGGTGCTTCCACACTTCTTGCTTTCCCTGATTTTGACCCAAGCGGAGTTGCTACCGGTTCTTACACACTGACTGTTACTGCTCAGATGACTGGCGACGCAAACCCATCAAACGACGCAAAAAGTTTTACTTTTGACGTAACAACCGAAGACTTTGGTTACGACGACGGAACTGCTGAACAAGGACTTGGTTTCAATACCGCAACAGGCATTCTTGTTAACGGATTTACTTTCTGCGAAAACAGAATTCTTGAAGACATCGTTGTTTGGATTACTACCAACGTCGGAGACCCTGCAACTGAACAGTTTGCAATTTCTCTCTGGAACGCTGACGGAGTTGCCGGCGAACCTGGAACTTTACTCCAAACAGTTGTTTCACCGATTACTTACAACGCTGCCGGTGTTACTCTTGGTGGCTGGAACACTTTTACACTTTCTACTCCGCTTGCAATCACTGCAGGAACAATGATTTACGTCGGAGTTGAGCAGTCAACTGCAAGTGTAACCGGAACCTGGCCGCTTGGAAACGACCAAAGCAGACCTTTAAGTGGTGCTTTAGCTGACATTAGCTGGAACGCAGCACTCGGCGGTGGAATTGGTGCCTGGTCAAACACTGCAGCAGCAGGAATTAACTTCCTTACAATGATTAGAGTTAATGCTTGTGGTTCAGCTTGTCCATCTCCACAAGACCCTGTAGCAATTTCAAGCGTACAACAAAGTGGAAGCGACGTTGTTTTAATCTGGGGCGCTTCAACTGGTGCAACAAGCTACAACGTTTACTGGGATACTATTCCTGGTGGAACGACAAACTCTCAGACTGTAGGCAATGTTTTAACCTGGACAGATGTTGGTGCATCTTCTTTAACTAACCGTTTCTACACAGTTACAGCGACTTGTGCTGCTCCTGTTGCTTCTCCAAACAGCAAAGGAACCGCTTCAGTTTCGGTTGTCGCTCCAAAATCAAACGCTCAAAAAGTAACTTTGTCCACTTCTAATTCTTCGCGAAAAAAATTGCAAAGGTAATTTTTTGATTGAAAAAGTAAACTGAACTTTTAGCCGTTGACCTGAAAAATCAACGGCTTTTTTTGTTTTCTATTGTTAATTTTTATCTTAGTTTTAAGTTTTTAAAAGGAAAAAAATGGCAAAAATCAATTCAAGATTTGTTTGTAATTCGTGTGGATTTGTTGCTAACCGCTGGCTTGGGAAATGCACAGAATGCAGTGCGTGGAACAGTTTTAATGAAGAAAAACAAATATTTACAGAGACAAAAACTCCAAAATCACTCCAACTGCAACAAGAAAGCAAAGCTGTTTCAATCACAGAAATTTCTCTTGCAGAAGAAAAACGAACGACAACAGGTTTTAGTGAGCTTGACAGAGTTCTTGGTGGTGGAATTGTGAATGGTTCTTTAATTTTAGTTGGTGGCGAACCTGGAATTGGTAAAAGCACTTTGACACTTCAAGTTGCCACAAATCTTGCAAAAAATGGTAAAAAAATTCTCTACACTTCTGGTGAAGAGTCTTTAAAACAAATCCGGATGCGAGCTGACAGGCTCACAAAAATCTCTGAAAACCTTTACTTGCAAGCAGAAACAAACCTTGCAAGTGTCCTTGAGGAAGCAAAAAGAATAAATCCGGAGCTTTTGGTTGTTGATTCAATTCAAACTGCTTTTATCCCGCTTTTTGAAAGCATTCCCGGAAGCATTACCCAAATTCGTGAATGCACTGCAAATTTGATGCGTTTTGCGAAGACAAGCGGAATTCCTGTGGTAATTATTGGGCACGTGAACAAGGAAGGAAGCATCGCAGGACCTAAAATTCTTGAACACATTGTTGACACGGTTCTTTACTTTGAGGGCGATTCACACCAAACTTTTAAAATCATTCGTGCAGTAAAAAACCGTTTCGGTTCAACTAACGAAATCGGTATTTTTGAAATGTTTGAGGAAGGGCTTAAGGAAGTTACAAATCCTTCGCAAATTTTTTTGGAAAACAGGACAGAAGCATCAGGAAGCGTAATTACGTGTTCAATTGAGGGAACGCGACCACTTTTGATAGAAGTTCAGGCTTTAGTTTCGCCAACAAATTATGGTTATCCACAACGGAACTCAACGGGAATTGACCCGAAAAGGCTTGCGATGATTCTTGCAGTTCTTGAAAAACGACTTGGCTACAAACTTGGAGCAAACGATGTTTTTTTGAACATTGCAGGAGGAATCAAGGTGAACGAACCAGCGATTGATTTGGGAGTTGCGGTTGCAATTGCTTCAAGTTACCAGGATTTAGGAGTTAGAAAAAATACGCTTGCAATTGGTGAAGTTGGTTTGAATGGAGAAATCCGAACAGTAACACAAATGGAAAAACGAATTTTTGAAGCAGAAAAGATGGGATTTTTGCGAGTAGTGATTCCTGATAAAACTCAACTTTCTTTTTCTAAGAAAAAAAATATTGAGATTGTGAGAGTTGCAAGAATCAGAGAAGCATTGAAAGAAACACTTGTTTAATTTCAATTTCTAAAACAAGTTAAAATAAAAAAAGCCCGTAAAGTTAGGCTTTACAGGCTTTAGTTTTAAGAATTAAAAACAAATCTTATTTCAAGAATGTCATTTTCTTAACATCTGAGAAATTCTTTGTTTCAACTTTGTAGAAGTAAACTCCACTTGAAACAAGGTTTCCAGCGTTGTCAGTAGCATCCCAAACAATTTCTTGTCCATTGCCAGCTGCACGATTTTCATTAACCAATGTTTTGATAAGTT
>JADZEA010000251.1 GCA_020850775.1 bacterium | reverse complement strand
GAAAAAACAAGTGAACTGCCACTTGAATTCAGCTTGGTTACAAAAGCATCGGTGCCACCAAGTGAAGTATCGTAAGCACCAGCTGTAGTTGGGAAATCGGTTGAGCTGGTTTGACCAGTAACGAAACAGTTTCCGCTTCCGTCAAGTAAAAGGAAATTACCAGTTACACCATTGCTTCCACCGAGGAAAGTTGAAAAAACAAGTGAACTGCCACTTGAATTCAGCTTCGTTACAAAAGCATCGCCGTAGCCTGAAGTATCGTAAGCACCGGCTGTAGTTGGGAAATCGGTTGAGCCGGTGGAACCAGCAATGTAACAGTTTCCGCTTCCGTCAACTGAAAGGGAATAACTTTCTTCACCACTGAACCCACCTAAAAATGTGGAAAATTCAAGTGTTGTAGCACTTGCCTGAGCAAACAAGCAAAACAAACTCAAGAAACCTGAGCCAAGAACTAAACCGTGAAGGTTTTTGGTGTGGAATTTTGCAGATTTAAGCATTTTGCTAATCCTAAAATTTTGTTGTGGTTGGCTTTTAAACAGAAGTTAATAAAATTAAAGAGAAAAGGTAGCTATTTTTTTATTTTTTTGTGTTAATCAAAATGACCGCTGAAAGACCACTAAAGACCGCTGAAAAGAAGTGAAAGCCTGACTGCGAGTCAGACCCTCACAAGTGTTGTGAGATTCTCACTTCTTAGTGAGGCTCTCACTGAAACTTTTGCGGAATCCACGCTTCTTAGCGGGGTTTACGCTAAATCAAAAAAATCCCGTTAATCCTTAAATCCCAAAAATCTGTGTTCAGACAAACAGCGTGAATTCCGCTTTCAGCGTAAAACCCGCTTAAAGAAGTGAGTGTCTCACTTCTTGGTGAGGCTTTCTCACTGAAACTTTTGCGGAATCCACGCTTTTTAGCTGGGTTTACGCTTTCAGAACAACAGCAGAAAAACAGCAAAAAAATTGAGGACCTGACTGCAAGGTTACCTTTAGTTTGAACCCAGCAAAATTTTTAAATGCCTTCTTTAAAATAAATGTAAAGGTTATCCTTGTTAGTCCTGACTTTTAGCCATTTTTCAATTTTTGCTTTGTCTTTTTGTGGAATATTTTTTGTGGAATGCAGAATTGAAACCCAAATATTTGTTTGTGTACTGTCAGTGCTACTAATAGCTTCCTGTAAAAGAAAAGATTCAAGCGATTCATTTTGAGTTTTAAGCTCTTTAAATATTTGATTTGTTAGTTCCTTTTGTAAAGAAAGGCTGTCCAATTTACTACTTAGCAATTTAATTTGATTTTCTTTTTCAGCAAGTGTAAGGCTCAATTGTGCTAAATGTTCGCTTTCCTTAGTTTTTGCTTCAGTTAAGTAAGCGAATCCTTGCCTGATTTCTAATTTTGTTCCTTCAAGTTCGTATCCGGGTAATTTTTCTTTTAGTGCGTTTATTTCATCTTCTTCAATTAACGCTCCACCGTAAGTAAGTATTATTTTTTTCTTTTTTGCGTCAATTACCTTGGTTAATAAATAATCATTTGGGAAAACTGCTTCGTGTTCAATAAACAAGTTCACCCTTCGCATAAATTTATTTTGCAGGACGATGTCAACACCAAAATAAATGCTTGGAAGCAGTGTCAGTGTAACGATTACCCAAACTATTTTTTGTGCTTTTTGCTCGTCTTTTTTGTGAGGCAAGTGTTTGAAAGGGAATTTTAAAAACCTTGCTGTCAAAAGTGTTGCAAACGCGATAAAAACAGTGTTGATTAAAAATAAATAAAATGCTCCGAAGAAAAAACTAAACTTTGCAGTAGCCAAACCATAACCAGCAGTGCAAAGTGGAGGCATCAAAGCTGTCGCAATTGCAACACCAGGAATTACGTTACCTTTTTGTTTGCTTGAGGTTGCGAGAATTCCTGCAAGCCCGCCAAAGAATGCAATCAGCACGTCATAAATATTTGGAGAGGTTCTTGCGAGAATTTCAGAGTGAGCATCGTTAATTGGCGATAAAAGAAAATAAATCGTAGAAGTTGTTAAGCTAACTCCTGCTGCAAAAAGGTAGTTAAACATTGATTTTTTCAGAAGTGCAAGATCATTTATTGCCATTCCAAATCCAAGTCCCATAATCGGTCCCATTAAAGGAGAAACCAGCATCGCACCAATAATTACTGCTGTTGAGTTTACGTTCAATCCAAGAGATGCAATAAAAATTGCAAACACTAAAATCCAAAGGTTTGTCCCTTTAAAGACAACACCTTTTTCAATGTTTTCAGCTACAATCTGAAATTCTTCCTTTTCAGTGTTTAATTTGAAATTTTCTAAGGTCTGTAAGATGTAATTCATTCGTTAATGCCTTCTTTAAATTCTTGTTTAATTTAAAAATGCTTTGGGCATTTCTGAAAAATAAAGAAAAATGTTTTGCTTTAGTCAATCACTATTTTTTGGGTATAATTTTTCAACCTCAAACTTTGAAGTTTTTTATTTTAAAATAACCCGAACTAAGATGGATTCCTGCCTTAACAGGAATGACCGTTTCAGGTTGTGAGTTCTTGGTGAGGTTCTCACTGAAAGTCTTGCGGAATCCACGCTT
>JADZEA010000250.1 GCA_020850775.1 bacterium | reverse complement strand
TGGTGGCGGGAAACTTTGCAAAAAAATCACTCTTGGGAAATGTCTCCGGTAACAAGAGAGGAAAAAATTGCTTTTACTGAAGCTAATCCAATAAAATTTCCTGATGATGATTTGTTTGGTTACATGCGAGCCCAAAAAAATGAAGCTACAAAAAAAAATGAAACCCTGACCAGAGTTTCTCCCTTAAAAAATTCTGCTTTGATTTCTGTTGTTTCAAACTCAATTGTTCAAAACTGGTCATCGATGACAAGGCAGGAAGGCGATGCAGTTCCTTACGGAAAAGACGAGTACTGTGCGACTATGAAAGGTATGTTTTCAATTGACTTAGAACAAGTTGGAACTTTCTCAAGTCAAGGGAGAACTGGCTTTGTTAACATCAATGAAGCTCTTAAAAAGGAAGCCCTCAACTCTGGTGCTGAAGAAATTGACGACCCTTTTGCTAAAGATAAAAATGGAAAACCTTTAAAACTTTACAGGCTCACAAAAGAAACAAGAGAAAAAAGAATTTCTGACGTTTTGAACGCACTTCACACGATTTCTGGAGGAGCAAAACAAACCACAAACCTTGCTGACGTAACTCCAAAGTTTTTAATCCTTGCAACTTTAAAATCAGGGAACCACCCTTTTTCTCACATTGTTGTTGATGATTTGAACAAAGTCAGGCTTTCGGTTGAAGGCTTGGAAGAAGTGCTTAACGATTACAAAGCTGATTTTATCGGCAATGTTTTTATCGGAAGAAGAAAAGGTTTTCTGGATGAAGCTGACGAAAAACTTAAAGAACTTACAGAAAAATTTAACAAACAGGAAAATGGAAACGGAGAACAACAGGGAAATGAAGAAGGTGGGGAAGAACAACTAAAAATTGTTTACTGTTCAATCGGTGAAGCAATTAAAAATTACGTTGAAACACTAAAAGAACAACCAGAAGACAACTTGTAAAGGCAATTTTTATGGAACTTTACAGAATTAAAATTACTTCCTGGACGGCAAGTTTTCGTTACCCAAATTTGATTAGTGGTTTTCAGCCAAGTTTACCTGTTCCACCGCTTTCAACAATTTTTGGATTGTTTTCTGCTGCTTTGGGATTTTACTACAAACCGGAGAAACTTAATCTTGGGTTTGTTTTCAAATCAAAAGCAAAAATTATTGACCTTGAAACGATTTACCAGGTAAACAGAAGTTTAAAAAACATTAACTCTAACGTAATTAAAAGAGAAATTCTTTTTGATAACGAGCTTTTGATTTACACAGAAAATGAAAAAATTGCCAAAGCCTTTGAAAAACCATACTTTCAGATTTTACTTGGCCGTTCAAGCGATCTTGCGACCGTGCGAGAAGTAAAAAGAATTCAAGTTATTGAGAAAACTGAACTTAACAAACTTAGAGGAACAGTCATTCCTTTTGGAAAATTTTTTGTTCCAGCACCGATTCAGGCTTTACCGATTTATTTTACGGATGAAATTCCAAGACGCAACATCGGAACAAAACCATTTTGTTTGCTTGATTCCGATTACAATCAGACTTTACCGATTTCTGCTTTTGGTTTTTTGGATGAAGAGCTAAAACTTGAAGTTTTTTGGCAGGAGCAATAATTAGCTAAACCTTGAAAGTATTTTTCAAGGTTTTTTTTGAGGCAAAATGAAAAAAGTTTTCGCTAAAAATGACGGAACAGAACTTTACAAACATCTTGTTGCTTGTTTGAAGGTTTACAAAGAATTCAAACAAGCATTGCCTAAACTTCCCGAAGTAACTCAAACAGATAATTTTTTTGAACTTTTATTTTGTTCTGTTTTTATGCACGATTGGGGAAAATGCCATTTTGAGTTCCAAAAAGTTTTAAATAAAGAGAAAAATTGTTGGCAAAATCAACGACACGAGGCTTACAGCGTACCTTTTGTTTGGAAGCTTAACTTCACAGAAGAAGAAAATTTTTTGATTGCCTGTGCGGTTTTAGGGCATCACAAAGATTTTAAAACTTTAAAAGAAAAGTTCAAAACCAAAGAAGAACTTGAGCAAGATTTTAAAGATACCTGGCAAAAACATTCATTTCATCCTGAAGACTTTACAGAAAATTTTAAAAAGAAAAAACTGGATTTTGAGTACTTAAAATTTTTAGAAAATAAATTTCAGGCACTTTACCAAAATTACTGTCAAGGTTCTAAAATTTTTGAGTTTAAGACTTTATCAATTCAGGAAATTAAACATCCTTTTGAATTTATCGCTAAAGAAGTTTACAAGACTAATTTTTGTCCTTCAAACAAAAATTATTGGCAAAACTTACTTTTACAAGGTTCAACAAAAATTTGTGACCACTTAGGTTCTGCTTTAATTAAAAAAATCCATAAACTGGAGGTTTCCAATTTTGAATTTTTAAAGCAAAATTTTTACGAACACCAAAAAAAATGTTTAGAAACTCAAGGAAACGCAATTTTGATTGCTCCAACAGGTTCGGGGAAAACTGAAAGTGCTTTACTTTGGTTAAAAACACAACTCCAGGAAGGTCAAGGAAGAACTTTTTATGTTTTACCTTTTACTGCTTCAATTAATGCGATGCACCAAAGATTGCTTTCAAATTTTGAAAATGAAAAAAAGATTGAGACTGCTGAAAAGATTGGAGTCCAACACGGAAAATTAAGTCAGTACCTTGCAAGTTTTTACGAAGACCAAAATTATGAAGAGCAAAAAATTAAAGAACTTCGTGAGTTGCACAGGAAAATGATTTATCCGCTAAAAGTTGTAACACCTTTTCAAATTCTAAAATGGCTTTACGGAGTTAAAGGTTTTGAAATGGGTTTTACAGAACTTTGTGGAGCATTTCTGATTTTTGATGAAATCCACGCTTACGATGAAATTACTTTTGCTCAAATTCTTGTTTCTATTGAACATCTTACTAAATTTTTGAAAGTGAAAGTTTTAGTAATGACCGCAACTTTGCCAACTTTTATGGTAGAGGAACTTAAAAAATCGCTTAAAGTTCAAAATTTAATCAGGACTGAAACACAATTTTTGGAAAGTTTTAACCGGCATAAAGTAAAGATTCTTAATGGAAATATTTTTGAGCAAAGTTCTGAAATCAAAAAATTTATTAAAGATGGAAAAAAAGTAATTGTTGTTTGCAACAGCGTTGTTAATGCTCAAAAAATTTTTAAAGAACTTAAGGATACTTGCAATGCAACTTTGTTACACGGAAGATTTAATTCTTTTGACAGATTTAAAAAGGAAGAAGAACTACAAAATGAAACGAATCAACTTTTAATTGGGACACAAGCGATTGAAGTGAGCCTTGACATTGATTACGATGTTCTTTTTACTGAGCCTGCTCCTTTGGACGCTTTAATCCAACGTTTTGGGCGAGTGAACAGGAAACGCAAAAAAGGAATTTGTGAAGTTTTTGTTTGTACTGACGGTGGAAAATTTGATTCTAAAATTTATCCAACCCAAGTAGTGAAAAATACTTTAAAAGTTTTAGAACGTGTTGACTTGCTGAAGGAAGCAGAGCTTCAAAAACTTCTTGACGAAGTTTATCCAAACTGGACTGAAGAACAAAAAAGCGAGTTTGAGGACACAAAGACAGGTTTTTTAGAAGCTGTTAAACGTTTGCAACCTTACTCTAAAAACCCGGAAAACGAAGAAGAATTTGAAGAGAAATTTAAAGGAATCCAAGTTTTGCCAGAACAATTTTTAAAAGAATACAAAGAATCTATTGAAGAAGGAAATTTTATAGAAGCAGAAAAATTTTTAGTTACTCTCCAAAATGTTTTTTATTTTTACTGTAAAAATGAAAACTTGATTGACAAGAATTTTTTTGCTTTTGAAAAAATGGACAAACTTTTAAAATTTTCTATTTTAGTTGTAAAGTGCAAGTATTCAAGTGAGCTTGGACTTTTGAAAGAACGTTTTGAAGGTAACGAAGTGGAATTTCTATAATTTTTCTAAAAAGGGGTAAAAAAAAATGAGGCAACCACAATTTTTGTTCTCCGATGCTCAACTTTCAAGAAAAGACAACACACTCCTAATCCAAAAACTAAACGGCGAAAAAAAATTTGTTCCCGTAGAAAATGTGGATGAAATCTATCTCTTTGGCGAAAATACTTTCAATACTTCGTTGCTTGCTTTTCTCAGCCAAAACCAAATCACACTTCACGTTTTTAAAACCTGGGAAAAAGATGAACATTTTTTTGAATACTACGCAGGAACTTTTTATCCGCGTGAATTTTTGAACTCCGGATTCCTGGTCGTGAAACAAGTTGAAACCTACTCAAACAACAAAAAAAGACTAAAACTCGCTAAACTTTTACTCGTTGGTGCAAGCTCAAACATCAGAAGAAATTTGAAAAATTATGAACGAAAATTCCCGGAACTCGCTCAAACTTCACAAAAAATTTCAGAACTTAGAGAGCTTTTTGAAAATTGTAAATCGGTTCCGGAACTGATGGGAATTGAAGGAAACATTCGTTCAGTTTACTACGATGCCTGGAACACAATTTTAGGCGAAGAAAACCCATTTGATAAACGCACAAAACAGCCACCAGACAATCCAGTTAATGCTTTGATTTCGTTTGGAAACTCACTTTGTTACGCACAATGCCTGAATCAGGTTTACCACACTCAACTCAGTCCGTTAGTGAGTTTTCTTCACGAACCAGGAGAAAGACGCTTTTCACTTTGCCTTGACCTTGCGGAAATTTTCAAACCAATCATTGTTGACAGGCTGATTTTTACTCTTTTGAACAACAGGCAAATCCAAAACAAGCACTTTGAACAAAAAGCCAATGCCTGTTACCTGAACGAAGAAGGCAAAAAAATTTTCCTGAAAGGTTGGTTGGAAAGGTTAGATTCAACGTTTCAGCACAGAAAACTTTCACGTAAAGTTTCTTACAAGCGGTTGATTTTGCTTGAGTGTTACAAAATTATCAAGCACTTAACAGAAGTTGAAGAGTACGAACCACTTGTGATGGATTGGTAAAATTTTGAGTTTAGAAATGAAAAAAATTACAGGAACGGAAGTAAATTATTTTTTTGTTTGCAAACGAAAGTTGTGGCTTTCACGTCATCAAATTACGATGGAACACAACTCGGAAAATGTTGCGATTGGCAAACAGATTAGTGAAAATTCTTACTTGCGTGAGGAGAAAGAAGTTCGGATTGACGAAACGATAGCACTTGATTTTGTTGATTGGGAGCGGAAGGTTGTTCACGAGGTCAAGAAAACGGACAAGTTAGAAAAAGCTCACGAGTGGCAGTTGCTTTACTATCTTTTTTACCTGAAAAAATACAAGGGTTTAGAAGGTTTTACGGGGATTTTAAATTATCCGAAATTGAAAAAAACCAAAGAAGTGTTTTTGACGTGTGAGCTTGAAAAAGAGATGGAAAAGGTAATTTCAGAGATTGAAAAATTGTTGGAATGTGAAGTTTCTAAGGATTTTCCTGCGAGGCGTGTTTGCCAGGCTTGTTCTTACGAGGAATTTTGTTTTGCATAAAAATAGAAAGGGGTTTTAAAATGTTTGTGATACTTGTTTCAGATGTTGACGAAAAGCGGTGTGCGAAAATTTTGAAATTAGGGAGGCAATATTTTTATCACATTCAGAATTCTGTTTTTCAGGGAGAGATTACTTTGTCTAAATTTGAGGAATTTAAGTTAAAGTTGAATAAAATCATTAAAAATGGCGATTCTGTGATTATTTTCAAGTTACGGGATGAAAAATTTGTTGAGCGTGAAGTTTTGGGAACGGAAGTCAGACCTGTTGATAATTTTTTGTAAAACAATGGTTTAGGTTGTTTTGGTGTGTAGAATTTTTTAGGTAAGTTTTGTTTTGGCAGTTTTTTTTAGTGTGTCAGTCTGATTAGTTTTTTGAATTTATGGCGATAAGTGTAATAAAAACAGGTTTAGGTAGCTTGTGGTTATTTTTACGTGATTGCGGGTTACCTAAAAATGTTTGTTGTTGTTGAATAAAAATATTGATTTCACGCACTGGAATCATTATTTTTTGTGAAAGTTTAACGGCTTTTAATCGTACCATAGTGGAATTGAAATTAAAACCACTTACGGCAACCAGGCACAAGCAACAATTCTTTTAATCGTACCATAGTGGAATTGAAATTATTTTTCTGACCTTGATTAAACATACTGAAATTTTACTTTTAATCGTACCATAGTGGAATTGAAATTTGGTTTACTTGTAATAATGAGACTTAGTCGCAATAACTTTTAATCGTACCATAGTGGAATTGAAATAAAATTTCAGGCAAAAAAAAACCAGCTCGGTGCTGGCTTTTAATCGTACCATAGTGGAATTGAAATTGTTTAAAATCATCATCAACAACGCTCAACTGAAATCTTTTAATCGTACCATAGTGGAATTGAAATTAACAAATTAACCTTTTTAAGTTGTTGGAACACGTCTTTTAATCGTACCATAGTGGAATTGAAATTCATTTAGTCAACCTTCTAAACATTGTAACTATTTTCCTTTTAATCGTACCATAGTGGAATTGAAATTTCCTAATCCCGGTGAGTTCAGCATTTTATCCCAACTTTTAATCGTACCATAGTGGAATTGAAATTGAGTTTTTCCAAGTGCTAAAATGTATTCTGTAATTGCTTTTAATCGTACCATAGTGGAATTGAAATCCTTCTAATCCTACTACCATCAAACCGCCGTAAAAAGCTTTTAATCGTACCATAGTGGAATTGAAATGTTGTAAAAAAATTCCCGGAAAACCTTGAATGGTTTCTTTTAATCGTACCATAGTGGA
>JADZEA010000249.1 GCA_020850775.1 bacterium | reverse complement strand
GGATTTTCAAAAGGAGCAAAACCAATAAACCAGGCGTGATTTTCTCCGTGAGGGTTTTGGGCTGTTCCAGTTTTTCCGGCTGCTGTTTTTCCTTCAATTCTTGCTGATTTTGCCGTTCCTCTTTCTCCGTCAACGACTCTGTGCATTCCTTCACGAACAATTTCAAATGATTTTGCGGAAATATCAACTTTTTCGGATTCAATTTTATTCATAATTTTTGAACCGTCTTTGTCAGCGTAATATTTTAAAAAATGTGGTTTGTAATAAATTCCTTTGTTTGCGATAATCATTGCAAACTGTGCAAGTTGCAAAGGTGATGCGGAAACTTCACCTTGTCCAATTGCGATGTTTATCAAAGAACCTTTACTCCAACCATTTTTACCAAAAATTTTGTCGTAGTAAGTTCTTGAAGGCACAATTCCTGAAAGTTCATCTCCGGAATCAATCCCAACTTTTTTTCCAAAATGAAACTTTTTAGCCGTCTCTGAAAATTTATCAATGTCCATCTTTAAAATTAAGTTGAAAAAATAAACGTTACAAGATTGCTCAAGTGCGTAAAAAGCATCCGCTTTTCCGTGTCCGTTGTGGTTCCAACAGTGTGCAATTCTGTTCCCAAGCCGGAAAGAACCCGAACAAAAAGTTGACCATTTTTCATCAACAATTCTGTTTTCAAGCCCGGCAAAAAGCGTTATCGGTTTGAAAGTAGAACCTGGTGCGTGAACACTTTTGGTTGCACGGTTGTAAAAGGGAACTTCTACGTTAGTTTGTAGCTTGCTCCAATTTTCTTTAAGTGAATTTAAATTAAAATCAGGTTTTGAAACCATCGCTAAAATCTCACCATTCCGCGGGTCAATCATCACAATTGCTCCTCTTTGTCCTTCAAGCAATGCTTCTGCTGATTCCTGCAAAAAAGCATCAATCGTCAAGTGTAAATCAAGCCCTTTTTGTGCCGGAGTCTCTTCAGCAGAAACAATGTCGCTGACAACTCTTCCAAGCCTGTCAACTTCAAGAAAATCAATACCTTTTGTTCCTCTCAGCAAATTATCGTAATATTTTTCAATTCCATTTTTGCCAATCAAATCACCTGAAACGTAATTTTTTTCTTTGCTAATTTCCTTCTCAGAAACTTCTCCAATGTAGCCTAAAGTATGCGAAAGCCTCGCTCCGCTTGTGTAAAACCTTTTTGGTTCTTTAATTCGTGAAACTCCTGAAAGAGAAATCGCTTTTTCCTCAATCGCAATTATTTTTTCCATCGGAGCATTTTTGTAGATTTTTTGCGGTAAAAACTTGTCCCTTAAAGGAACGTCCAACTTTTTTCGTAAAGTCTCCTTATCAATTTCAAGAATGTTTGAAAGCAAACCAAGTGCGTTTGGATTTTTGTTAAACTCGTAAGGAATCACCGTAATCGTGTTTGAATTTTTGTTGTCAACAAGAACTTTTCCGTGCCTGTCAAAAATTACTCCCCGTGAAGGTTCCGTAACAATTTCACGAATGCGGTTGTTTTCGCTTTTGAGTGTGTACTTCGTTTTTTGTAAAATCTGAAGGTAGTAGTAACGGCTAAAAAGCAAAACAAAAACAAAGGCTGTAAGTGTGTAAAAAGTGATTTTTACTGTGTTTTCAATCGTATAATTTTTTAAAGCCATAAATTTTACTTTAATTTTGCAACGTAGTCAATCACGTTTTCCAAAGCCTCTCCGTTAAGGTTTTTGAACTTTGGCATTTTGGCTGTTCCTTTGGTAAGAACTTCCCTGACCCTCGTTTTTTCAAGTTTGGTTTTGGTCAGCGAAACTCCTCTTTTTGTTCCTTCAGCATTTTTTCCGTGGCACCACGAACAAGCCTCAGCAAAAATAATTTGGGGGTTTGTTGTCGTCGGTTTGTAGTCACTTGGCGACTCACAACCTGAAACAAACGCTGCAACAAAAACAATTAAAAAGCATCTTTTCATTTTACACTTCTTAAAATTGTCGTTCCTGCGAAGGCTGAAATCCATCCTGAAAACCATTTAAAAAACACACTTTTCATTTTGTCAGTTCTTTAAGCCGTTTGATTTGTAAATTTATGTAATCAATTGTTTCTTTTGAATTAATCTCATCATTTTTTGACGCTTTGCGAATTTTCAAAGCCTTTTTCCACATTTCCAAAGAAGCATTGTAATTAAATTTTCTCTCGTAAAGCGGTGCAACACTTTCAACCACTTCAAGCGATTCAGGATTTATCGCAAAAGCCTCTTCGTAAGATGAAATTGCTAAGTCATAATTTTTTAGCTGTGTGTAAGTAAAAGCTAACCTTAAGTAAAGTTCGTAAGACGGAACTCCAGTTTTTTCAGCTGTTTCGTAAGAATTTTTTGCCTCCAAAAACCGTGTTTCGTTGTAGTGAAGGTCGCCAAGTGCGAAGTGAATTTTGCTTTTCTCAAAATCAGAAAGTTTAGCTTTTTCAAGTGCGTTTTGGAGTTCTTTCAGTGCTGAGTTTTTCTCTTCGCAAGAGTAAAGTGAGTAGCCAAGTTTTTGGTAAAGTTCTCCGCTGAAGATTCCGCGTTCAATTGATTTTTTGTAGTAGTCAACTGCAAGTGCAAACTTAAATTCCTCAAACGCCTGGTTCCCTGCCTCAAAATAATCTGTGATAAGTCTTTGTTTTGTAAGAATTTTAAAAGAATTAACAACCTTCTCAAAATCTGATAAAATTTCCGGGTAGTACCTTGAATCTACTGAAAGGCTAATCGTGTAACCAATTTTATTAATCTCATCGTAAACAAAATATTTATCAATTCTCAGCGTTTCAGCGTTGCTGACACCAATCAAAATTTGCGAAAGTTTGCTCTCTGCACCATCAATTTTCAAGGACAAATCATTTCTTACCGGCTCCTTGATTGTCAGGTTTGTTAATTTTTCAATCCACTTTCGTTTTTCAATTTTGTAAAGTGCTTCAAACGAAGTGTAGTTCCTGAAAATGCGAACTGTTGCATTGATTGGAAGAGTTTTTGGCGGAGATTTTCCATCAACTATCACTTCAGGAGCGTACCTTCTGTCAATTGTTGCTTTTTTCAGGTAAAGCAAATCTTCCGAGTGCTGCCAAAATTCCGGAAAAATTATCGAAAAATTTGCGTAATCATTTTTGTAATAATTTTTCACCCACTCACCGTTGTAAACTGTTTTTTCTGGTTTTACCGTTTGCGAGGTCGTAACACAGCTAATTTGCAGAAGTGCTAAAAAAAGTAGCAAAAATTTTGTTCTCATCTTTTTCCGTAAAATTTAATTCTGTTTGTTGATTTCGCCGAGTTTGTCTTTTAACTCTTTGTTTTTAGGATTTAGTTTTGACGCTTTCAGCCAAAAAAACTGTGCTTTTTCAATGTTTTTCAGCTTAAAATGAATGTCTCCAAGGTGCAAAAAAATTTCCCAGTTTGGTGTCGGTGAAAGATTTTCAGACTCTTCAACGTACTTTAAAGCCGTTTGGTAATCCCCTTTTTGATAAAAAATCCAGCCAATTGTGTCAAGGTAAGAACTGTTTGTTGGCTCAACTGAAACCGCTTTTTGGCTCATTTCAAGTGCTTTTTCAATGTTTACTCCGCGAACCGAAAGGCTGTAGGCGTAGTTGTTTAAAATCAAGGCATTTTTTGGCTCTAACTCTAACAAAAGCTCGTACGTTGTGTCGGATTCCGCAAACTTTTCCAGCAAATCGTAAGTTGAAGCAAGCCCTGTTAGTGCCGGAACGTTGTCTTTGGAAATTTCAAGCGTCTTTTTGTAAGTTTCAATTGCTTCGTTGTAAAACTCAAGGTTCACGTACGAAGTCGCTAAAAAATAATGCAAAATTGCCTTGTCCGGCAGTTTTTCACAGGCAAGTTTGAAGTGTTCCGCTGCTTCTTTGTCTTTGTTTTGAGAAAGCAAAATCCTGCCGTAATCAACCCAACCATCAACAATGTCCGGCTTGTGTGTGAAAACATTTTTAAAATAAACAAGTGCTTTTTCTAATTCTTTGTTGTCAAGTGCCATCTGTCCAAGATAAAAATCAGCCCGCCAGTCTTCTGAATCAAGTTCTTTTGCTTTTTTAAAATTTTTTTGTGCTTTCAGCGAGTCATTTTTGAAGTAGTAAAGGCTTCCAAGAACCAACTGAAAATAAATTTCGTCCGGCGAATGCCTTGCAAGCTCCTCAAAAAGTGGAAGTGCTTTCTCCAACTGCTTGTTTTTCCTGTAAAGTTCAGCTAATTTTTCACGCAACTCATCGTTTTGTGGGTCAACCTGAAGTGCTTTTTCGTAAAATCCAGCCGCTTCCAAAGGTAAATCCTGTTTCTCGTAAGTATCCGCTACGTCAAGCAAAAGCCTCACGTTGTCTGGCTGGACTTCGGCTACTTTCAAAAAATATTTCAACGCTTTTTCGTTTTCTCCTTTGATTAAAGCGATGTAAGCCAACCGGTAGTTCGCATTCACGTCGTAAGGGTCAAGTTCTGCAATAATTATTAGTTCCTTTTCTGCAAGTTTTACAAATCCCGACTCAAGGTACAATTCAGACAAAAGTCTGTGCGATTCAAGATGGTTTGGGTTGATTTCAACGCTCTTTTGAAGGTATTTTATCCCGCGTTCTGATTTACCAATTTTCCTGTAACACTCGCCAATTGCCGTGTAAATCGTTGACGAAACCGAATCGT
>JADZEA010000248.1 GCA_020850775.1 bacterium | reverse complement strand
ACTCCACCATCGCAGCCGATAAAAAATGTGTTGTGGTCGGTTGGGTGTTGGATGATTACGTGTTGGTCAGCGTGAACGTAGTCGTCATCGTCGTTCAAAAGATCTTTCAAGGCAGTCCACTCGCTTTCCCAATCAAAATCGCCTCCGGAATCATCAGAACTGTACAAGTCTAAGCCACCAACGTAGAGAGTGTTTGCATCGCCACGGTCAGTCATTATCGCCATTGCGTACCAAGACTGGTTGCCCGTGATGTCTGTGTCTGTGCTGGCTAAAGACCAGGTTTGCCCAAAATTTGTAGTTTTGTAAAGCCCTAAAAGTTGTGAATTGCTTGAATTTGCAATTACTGCGTAAGCCTGATTTGTGTAACCAGCTGCGGTAACCCAGCAAAGTTTAATTCTTCCGATGTTCATCGTTGAATTAGAATTAATGTTTGAAGCCGACCAGGTGTTTCCACTGTCGCTTGAAAAAAACATTCCAATTCCCCAAAAACTTGCTACCACTTTTGAGGCGTCAACAGGGTTAACAATCACATCACTTGCGTTGCTGTTTACGGCAAAACCGGGAAGCGAGCCTGCTGGTGAACAAGTTAGCGAAGTCCAGCTTGTTCCGTTGTCTGTTGAAAGCCTTAGTCCCTGATTCGTTGCACAAAGGATTCTGTTCGGGTTTGCGGGATTGTAGGCTACTCTGTAAAAAGCTAAACCTCCTGAGTAACCTGCACTTAAAGACGGAACTTGTGTCCAGCTTGCTCCTCCGTCGGTTGATTTTACCAAGCCGATTCCATTAAAACCACCGAAACTTAAGCCTGAACCGCCGTTTTCACCTGTTCCGACTAAAATTTCGTTTGGGTTTCCGGGTCGCAGAGCGATTGCTCCGATTGAACAGTTTGGGATGTTGTTCCAGCTTGAAAACCAACTTCCACCGCCGTTGGTTGTTTTCCAGATTCCGCCGCTTGCACTTCCTGCGTAGAGAATGTTTGCGTTTGTCGGGTCAATCGCAAGCGAAGTGATTCTTCCCGTTTGTGAAAAAAGAGTTCCTGAATCGCAGGCATCAGAACCATCTCCGTCAAGGTCAACTGAAAGTTGTAAAAGTTGTCCGGTTCCGACTTCCTGCCAGTTTGCAGCGTCGTTGAGTGAGTTTCCGCCTTTTCCGTTTGAAACAGTGCCAAAACCGGGAAAAGTTTGGTTTAAAAGTTCATTTTGTTGCCAAAGGTAGTTTGTCGGGATTTCTCCGTTTGAGTTTGCACGCTTGTAGTAAGAGTCAAAAGCACGCAAAAATGGTTTTCTTCCGCTGCCTTTTCCGCTGATTTCGCCTTTCAGGTATTTTATTGAAAGCGAATCGTTTACGTGATACTTTTCCCGCCACTCACGGCTTTCAACGTCTCCAAAATTTTGTGCCAGCAGGAGTTGTGTTTCCAAGAAAATCAGCACAAAAACAGACAGAACAAACATCGTTACTAAAAAAAAGAAACTTACTCTTGAAATGGTTTTCATTTTTTATCTCCTTGTTTCTGTTTGAGTTGGAACTGATTTTTGCTGGTTTTGGATTTCTCTTTTGGTTTGCAGTGTTTCGCCTTTTTGGTTGCTGCTAAAATTTTCCAGAGCTTTTTGGATTTCAGTAACGAGTTGCAGGTCGTTTTTTGCTTGTGCAACTCTTAACCGTGTTTTCAAAACTTCGGTTTCAACGTTTTTTTTGATTTGTTCAATCTGTTTTTGGAGTTCAAACTCTTGTGAACGGTTTTTGAGGTTTTGGATTTGAGTTTGGATTTTTTTGATTTGTTCCTGTCCTTCCAAAACGATTTTTTTGATTTCTGTTTCGGCTGGGTTTTGTTGTTTTTGATTTTGAGCCGAAAGCGTGA
Source organism: bacterium (assembly GCA_020850775.1). Classification (GTDB taxonomy): domain Bacteria; phylum CLD3; class CLD3; order CLD3; family CLD3; genus JADZEA01. The sequence continues at coordinate 10,763 of JADZEA010000248.1, read as the reverse complement.
GAGTCAGGCTTCCACAGAGAAGCAGAGTTAAAATTTTTTTGTTAGTTTTCATTATTTTCTCCTAAAAATTTATTTTTGAAACTATTCAGGTTGAAAACTAATTTCTCAGGAGGAGCAAAATCAAACCGTTTTTTTCTGATTTTAAACTGTCTAAGTGGGGTAAAAGAGGTAAAAAATGGCTTCAGAAGAGTTTTAAAGCCATTTTTTAATTTGAAAAAATTGAGTAAAAATTATTTTAATTTTTCAAGTAAAACTTTGGTTACGAGTTGGGCATTAGCTTTTCCGCGTGATTTTTGCATAATTTTTCCCATAAAAAATGCTTGCAGTTTTGTTTCGCCACTTTTAAAACGGAGAGCTTCATTAGGATTTTCCGCCAAAACTTCGCTGACCCAAGTTTCAAGTTCGTTTGTGTCAAGGCTTTGCTCAAGCCCTTTTTCACGCATAATTTTTTCTGGTTCGCTGCCGTTTTGAGCGATTTCATCAAAGATTTTTTTAGCGTTTTGCAGGTTTAGTTTGTTTGTTTGCAGTAAAGTCAGGATTTTTCCGAGTTTTTCGGGAGTAATTTTTAACTCGGAAAGTTCGCTTTTAGTTTCTTTCAGCAGTCTTAAAACTTCGCCTGAAACGAAATTGGCAGTGAGTTTTGGGTCTTTTGAAATTTCCAAAGTTTTTTCAAAGTAATCAGCGAGTTCTTTTGCCGAAGTCAAAACGTTTGCTTCGTAATCGGAAAGGCAAAGTTCACGGGTAAAACGTTCTTTTCGTGTTTTTGGGAGTTCCGGTAAAGTTTTTCTGATTTCATCAATCCAATTTTCGTCAATGAGAAGCGGAACTAAATCCGGTTCCGGAAAGTAACGGTAATCTTGCGAGTCTTCTTTGGTTCGCATTGGAATTGTTTGGTTTTTATCAGCGTTCCAAAGTGCAGTCATCTGAATTATTTTTCCACCATTTTCCAAGACTTTGATTTGCCTTGCAATTTCGTAATCAATTGCTTTTTCAACGTTTTTGTAGGAGTTCATATTTTTTACTTCAACGCGGGTTCCAAATTTTTTGCTTCCGGTTTCCCTTACTGAGATGTTAGCGTCGCATCGCATACTTCCTTCTTCAAGGTTTCCATCGCAAATTTCAAGGTAACGAACAAGTTGCCGAAGCTTTGCTAAGTAAGCAGAAGCCTCTTTTGAAGTTTTGATTTCTGGTTCTGAAACGATTTCAAGCAAAGCTGTTCCACAACGGTTAAAATCAAGACCTGTTGAATTTACGAAGTTTTCGGAGTGGTTAGATTTTCCTGTGTCTTCTTCAATGTGAATTCTTGTGATGCCGATTGATTTCAAGCCGTTTTCAGTTTCAATTTCAAGTTTTCCGTTTTCAAGGATTGGTTTGTCGTACTGCGAAATTTGATAGCCTTTTGTCAAGTCAGGGTAAAAATAATTTTTGCGGGAAAAGATTGATTTTTCGGCAATTTTTGAGTTTGTTGCAAGCCCAAGTTTGATTGCAAAATCAACAACTTCTTTGTTTAAAACAGGCAAAGCACCAGGCATTCCAAGGCAAACAGGGCAAGTTTGAGTGTTTTCTTCGTTTCCGTAGGTTGTTTTGCAGGAGCAAAAAGCCTTAGTTTTTGTTGAAAGTTGGATGTGAACTTCAAGTCCGATAACTGCTTCCATTTTTTTCCTTTAGTTTTTTGTAAAAATTACAAAGTTTGGGTTGAATTTACAAAGTTTTTCTTTGGTTTGTCTCAAGGTTTTTCAGTCGTTTTTCAAGGTTTGGTGAGTGAGAAAAGAGTAAGTCAAGCCAAAAGTTTGTGTTTTCAGGTTGTAAAAGTTTGTTTAAAGCTGAGTTCAGGTTTTGTTTTCCGTTGGTTTGGCTTGCAAAAGTGTCTGCTTCAAGTTCAAATTTTTGTGAAAAAAGGTTAGAAATAATTTCCATTAAAAAGGAAAAAACCGTTAGAAGCAGGAAAATCAAAATGATAATTTTTGTGCTTGCAAGTGGTAAAAATAGGGATAAAATTAAAGAGGCAGAAGCGAAGCTCAGTAAAGTTAACAAAGTTTCAAGTAAGAATTTTTTGGTGTTGTGATTTTTTTTCAAGTGTCCGAATTCGTGAGCGAGAACAGAAAAAATTTCTTGTTCAGAAAGTTTTTCAAGCAAATTTGAGTTTAGAAAAATCTTTTTATTTTTGCCAGTTCCAATCAAACTTGCGTCAAAAACTTCGGTTTGGTTTTCAGCTAAAAAGATATTTTGAAAGGGTAGGCTGTGTTTTTTGCAGAAAACAGCAATTTTTTGTGAAAGTTCATTTTCTAATTTTGAACCTTTCAGGGCAAGGTTTTGAAGAATTAGAGCGTTAATCAAAAGCGAAAGAGAGAGAGTTAGGGAACTAAAAAGCCACCAAAAGTTGGGAGTTTTTAGCAAGAAAAAAATGAAAGGCAGAACTAAAATTGTGGTTACAAGAAAATTAGTCAGCTCTTTGAGAAGAAAGTTAAAAAAAGTTAGTTCGTAAAGCCTGAATTTTTGAGGCAGGAAGAAGTCGGAGTATATTTTTATTGGGAAGGTGATTAGAAACTGAAAAAGTAAAACAAAAAAAGTGAAAGCAGAGAGGCAGTAGAAATCATTGCTTAAATTGTCAGGAATTTTTTTTGAAGCCAACAGTAAAAGAAGAAAAAATACTTCGGTAAAAAAAAGTAGAATTTTAGCTTTGGTTTTTGAAAGTTGGTAAGTCATTTTAGTTAGTGATTATTTAAAAGTTAGGTGTAAGTTAGCGAAGAATTAGTTTCTTTTCAAGTTTTAAAAAAGTGATTTGGTTCACTTAAAAAAGGTTCTTGTTGGTTTTAAATTTGGCTTGCGAAATTAATTGTTATTGACATTGGAAAGTTCTTTCTATAAATTTGAAGGCTTAAAAATGCAATATCTTGGTTAGAAAAGCTAAGTTAAAAAATACGGTTGAAGTTGTTGTAAAATGTAACTGACGTGGCGAAGCTGTATTTAGTACTAGTTTTTTCAACTTGATTTTATTCCTTTCACGGTTAAATTTTAAAAGAAAAACAAGGGAGTGAAAAATGAAGGCATTAATCTTAGTTTTGGGAATTATTGTTGTTTTAGGTTGTGGTAATTCTGACGATGGTTCTGTAACCATTTCAGGAAAAATAACTTTAAGTGGTCAGCAAAGTAACAGCGGGGTAAAGATTGCTTTTTATAAATTAGCTAATTTGAATGAAACTGTTGTAAAAATCAATGAACAGTATCCGGGTATAGGAGTTTTAGCGACACAGAAAACTGATTTTGACCATAGAACAATAGAAGCTGTTAAAGTTTCGGAAATAGTAACAAATGCAGATGGTTCTTATAGCTTGAAGGCTAAAAAAGGAATTTATAATTTTGTGGTTGAAAAAAGTGGGTTTGGTAGAACTTACCAGTTAGATTTTGATGCAAGTAAGGATCAAAAGTTAAATTTTACATTAATTCCACAAGATACTTTGACAGGAAATATTGAGACTGATTCGGTTTTGACAGAAGGGAATTATTTTTTGGATGAAACTCTGACAGTTAAGGCTGGAGTTACTTTTACACTTCAAAGTGGTTGCCAAATTGAAGCAGAAACAAATTCCAGGATAAATGTATTTGGAACATTGAACATACTTGGTAGTTTGGAAAAACCAGTTGAAATATTTAACAAAACTTTGGATGAAAAGTGGAATGGAATTTCTTTTAAAAGTGGTTCTGTCAGCCACATAGATTATTTGAATTTAAGTGGAAGTTTTCCTTTAACTTATAGTTCTACTCAAGTTGATGTTAAAAACAGCACTTTTAAAAATTTTGGTGGATTTGAAATTTCAAGTTCCAGTACAGGATTAATGGAAAAATGTTTTTTAAAAGACACAAATGCGGAAAATATTATCAAACTTCAGACAAATTCAAGCCTTAATTTTAAAAATAATATACTTTTAATGACTGTAAGTAGTGGATACTTTGCTTTTTCTGTACGAGCAACTTCTGGTTCTACTGCAAGTATGGAAATTAGCGATAATTGTTTTATTGGTTCTGGGTTGGAAATCAGTGGAGGTAGCACACCTTTTTACATAAAGAAAAACCTTTTTCAGGATATTGTTGACACAAAAATTTATGCAATTTTTTTGGGTGCTAATTCAAGTTCGGTAATTACAGATAATAATTTTGTCAAAAACAAACAGAATATTAATTGTTATTTTGATTCTTCACCAACTATTGAAAGAAATAATTTTTTACCACACCAAACTCTTGTGTGGAATATTTATCTCTCAAGTGGGCTTCACGAAGGAACTTTTATTGGCTCAACAGATGTAAATGCTCCAAATAATTATTGGGGAAATATTGATACTCCTTCTAAAAATCATGATAGAAGTACTGCTGGAGTTGACGTAAGAAGTGGAAGAGTTCTTACACAACCGGAAGACCCAATCCAAGTTAATAATGGTGCTCCACTGCTTGACTAATGTTATAATTATTCCTGCAAGATTAAAATCCACAAGGCTTCCAAACAAAGTAATTTTAGACATTTGTGGAAAGTCAATGATTCAAAGAGTATTTGAACAAGCACAAAAATCTAAAAAAACAGATGAAGTTTTTATCACAACAGATAGCGAAACAGTGGTAAAAATTTGTGAAAAATTCACTTCAAACATAATCTTAACTGATGAAAATTGCCAATCTGGAACCGATAGACTCGCTCGGGCAGTTCAAAAAATTGATTGTAAAGTTGTGATTAATGTTCAAGGTGATGAGCCTTTAATTGACCCAATTTTAATTGACAGACTTGCAGAAACTTTTGAAGGTGAAAAAAATCAAATCTCAAGTGCAATGTGTAAAATTAATAAAATTCAAGACTTAAAAGACCCAAACACAGTTAAAGTTGTTGTAGATAAAAATAATTTTGCATTGTATTTTTCACGTTCTGCTATTCCTTTTCCACGAGATTTTGTTTTTGAGGAAACAATTTTTCAAAAACTAACTTTTTGGAAACACATCGGACTTTACGGCTACACAAAAGAATTTTTATTAAAGTTTGCTTTACTAAAACAAACTCAACTTGAGCGAGTTGAAAAACTTGAACAGTTGCGAGCTTTAGAAAATGGTTTTAAAATAAAAATGATTGAAACAGAAGGCAATTTTTTCAGTGTTGACACTAAAAGAGACCTTGAAAAAGTAAGAAAAATGATTGGAAAAGATGCTTAGTTTATTTTCAAAATTAAAAAAACAAGTTTTTGTAATTGCCGGACCTTGTGTGATTGAAAACGAATTAATGGTTTTAAAATTAGCAGAAAGTTTGAGTAAAATTTGCAAAGAATTTGGTTTTTTTTACATTTTTAAAGCATCTTTTGACAAAGCAAACAGGACTTCAATAAATTCTTTTCGCGGGTTAGGGATAGAAGAAGGGTTAAGAATTTTAGAGAAAGTAAAAAAAGAATTTGAAATTCCAGTTTTAACAGATATTCACGAAGTTTACCAGGCAAAGCCTGTTAGCGAAGTTGTTGATATTTTGCAGATTCCTGCTTTTTTGTGCAGGCAAACGGATTTGTTGCTTGCAGCTGGTAAAACACAAAAAATTGTAAACATAAAAAAAGGACAATTTTTATCTGGAAAAGAGATGAAATTTCCGATAGAAAAGGTACAAACTACGGGAAATGAAAAAATTATGCTTACGGAAAGAGGTAATTTTTATGGTTACAATGATTTGGTAGTTGATTTTAGGAACATCGTTGACATGCAAGAATTTGGTTTTCCTGTAGTTATGGACGTAACTCATTCTTTGCAATCTAAAAAAGACTTATCAGAAAAATATTTTTTGGCAATTTCATCTGCTTCTGCTTCTATTGGATGCAATGGTTTCTTTTTTGAGGTTCATGAAAATCCTGGTAAAGCTCTCTCGGATTTCCAAACTATGATAGCTCCTGAATTATTCTTTAATTATTTGGAAAGAATAAAAGCTATTAAATCATTAGAATTAACTAATTAATTTTTTTGCGAAACAATGTTAGAAAAAATAAATAAAAATATTACCAATATCTGTCTTTCTTTATTTTCTCTTGCCCTTACATATTTTTTTCTTGAGTTCTTTATGCTAAGATTCCTTTTCCCAATACTTCCTTTACAAAGCCATGGAAGTTTAAATAAAGGCATAAAGGTTTTGCCTCAAAGTTCTAAACAATCTACTATTCCATTAGACTACATTGCAATTGTAGGAGATTCTTATGCTCAAGGATTTGGAGATTGGTTTTTAAATGTACCAAAAAGTAGTAACGATCCATTTCATAGTGCACATATATTGAATAAACTAACAGAAAAAGATGTAATTACATTTGGAGCTAGTGGTTCTGGGAGTTTAAGAGGTCTTGTTACAGAGCCAATTTCTCAATTTGAATTCATTAACTCAACAATTTCATACAGTATTGATAAACCTGATTTCTTTTTAGTTTATTTTTATGAAGGCAATGATTTGAATGACAATATTCAAGACATTGAGCAAAGATTTAAACCCAATTATGATATAAACAGAATTTTTGAACCAAGCTATTTTGAAAAGTTTATTGAAGAAGTTGTTTTAGGTAAAGATGAGACATATATCAATTCACAGTCATTTGGTTTATATAAAAATTTGTTTATTCTTGATTTCGGATTAAATGTAATAAAAGAGCAAGTTTTACAGCTCCGTGATAAATTTAAAAATGATAATTCTACAAATTCTAATACGGAATATCAAAAAAAGTGGAAAGATGGAAAAGTAAATGAAGTATTCATTAAAGGAAATAAAGTAAAAATTCCTGACGGTTTGCAATCTCCAGCACTAGAACTTTCCAAAGAGCAAATTCATTTAGCGATTTATGTCTTTGAACAATCAATTCTCTATTTGAATAAGTATTTTAAAGATGTCCCAATATATATTATGTATATACCTTCTCCTCTTTCGTGTTACACAATTAGTTCCGATAGTGTAAAAATTCAAACTTCTACAGAAGCCTATGATACTTTTCCAAGCTATTTTATTAAAGAAAGAAGTGCATTCATAAGTAAATCAATAGAAAATATTGCACAGAAAAATGGGTTTGTTTTTTTTGATACTAGAAAAGATATTCAAGATTTAGCAAGTGAAAGAATAATTCACGGACCTTTAGATTGGAAGCATTTTAATAAAGAGGGTTATACTTGTCTTGCTGAAATAATTATAGAAAAATTGAAAAAAGAAAAATTCAACAGGTAAGTTATTTATGAATATTTTTTGGAGTAATTATCTTAGTAAATTCAAAAAATTAAACTCAACAAAAAAAAATACTGTAATTTATACTGCTACTGGTTATATTGAATCGGTTATTAGATTTCTTCAAAGTTTTATCTTAGCAAAAATTTTAGGTCCAACCTTAATGGGAGAAGTCGCAGCTGTAACTTTAATTATGACTTATGGAACTTATCTACAGTTAGGAACTTATTCAGCAATTATTCAAAAAATACCTTTATTTAAGGCGTCAAAAGAATTTGAAAAGGCAGAAACTTATAAAAATACTGCTTTTACCTTTTCTGTATTTATAGGATTATTGGCATTTATTGGGGTTAGTATTTATGCAATAATAAGCCAATTGTCAAATTTTTATCGCATTGGTTTTATTCTACAAGGAATGTGTATTCCACTTTATTATATTTTTTTGTTTTATACAGGTATTCTAAGAATAGAAAATAGATTTATTTCTAGTTCAATACTCCAATTACTTCAAGCATTTTCTATTTTAGTTGTTTCATTAACTACTGTATTTTTTATTTCTAATAAAGCAATTTTAGTAGCGCAAGTTATAGCTTTTATGATTTCAATAGTATATTCATATAAAAATAGAATTGAGTGGTTTAAAATACAAATTGATTTAGGAGCATTAAAATCATTATTAATTATTGGAATGCCTCTAATTACCGTAGATTTGTTCAATGTGCTTTTAAATACAATAGATAGGGTAGTAATAATAAGGTTTTTAAATGAGACTCAACTTGGGCTTTATACTTTTCCTATTGGATTGGCAGCATTTTATTTTACCGCAAGTGTTAAAATAAGTCAGGTTATTTATCGTAAAGTTCTTTTTGAATTTGGAGTAAATCAGGATGAAAAGAACGTGACAAGTAAGCTGCTTAAGAGTGGGTTATTTTTAGTTTTAATTTCCCCTCGTATTGGTTTTTGTATTGAAGGTAGTGCCTATTTTTTAATAGATAATTTTTTGCCACAATATTTTGAATCTAGAATTATTTTTCATATTATTATCCCTGCTTGTATTTTTATGACTGTTACACCATTCCTAACATCTGTATTGATAACTTTAGAAAAACAATTATTTATTCTTATAGTTCAATTTTTATTAGCTTTAATAGTATTTTCTATAGACTTTGTGTTATTAAAATATTTAAATAAAGGAATAAATGAAATTTCATTAGTAACAATTTTATCTTATTTTTTATATTTTATACTTCTATCGTTTGTTGTGATAAAAACAACAAACAGCTATACTTTAAGAGATTTTTTTAAAATTGTATTTAAAACCACTTTAATTTATTTGTTTACCATTACTATTCAAACAATTGGAATATATTTAAGCAAACATAATATATTCTTTTTGTTAAATTATAATTTTGAAGGTTTCTTGTATTTGATAATTACAATTTCCCTGTATCTAATTTTTCTTTTTATTATTTACAAAACTAAATTACTGAATAATTTTATTAATAACTAAATTGAGAATAAGGGTTAGAGAAGATGAAAAAAATTTGCTTAATTTCACCATTGCTATATAGGTATATTTATGATAAGATAATTCCTGGTGGTGCAGAATTACAAATTTTACTGCTTGCACGCAACTTATCTAAAATTGAACATTATCAAATTATTTTATTAGTTGCAGGCGAAAAAAAAGAACCTTACAAATTTGAGAATTTTACAGTTTATGAATATGATGAAAGCAAAGGATTAATTCCTTTTTTTCATTTTTTTTATAAGTTATCTGTTAAATATTTAAAAATATTAAAAATAATAAATGCAGATATTTATCTACAACGTGGTGCTGGTGCTATCACAGGTTTAACTGCATTTTATTGTGAAAAATATAAAAAAAGAATGTTTTTTTTAATCGCTTCCATTAGAGATGTAGATAAATCAACTTTTTTAAATTTTAGAGATTTGATTATCTATAGATATGGAATAAAACATGTTGCTAAAGTTATTGCGCAAACTAATGAGCAGAAGATTATTCTTAAAAATAATTTTAATTTAGAAGCTCAAGTTATCAAAAATCTTGTGGTATTTGATAATAATCCTTTTATAGAAATAGATAAACAATATTTTTTATGGGTAGGAAGATTAAATTCAGAAAAACAACCTTATGCTTTTTTAAAAATCATTAAAGAACTTCCAAACTTTAGATTTATTGCTGTTGGTTCAGCTGTTACTTCTTATGCTGAAGAAGCTAAAAAAGAATTCTGCAAAGTTAAAAATCTTGAATACCGTGGAGAAGTAGGGAGGGATCAAATTTTAAAATTATTTTCTAAAGCTGTTGCTTTAATCAATACATCTGACCACGAAGGTTTCTCTAATACTTGGCTTGAGGCTTGGTATTCTAAAATTCCTGTAATTTCACTAAATGTGAATCCGGATTCTATTTTAACTAAATATAAATTAGGACTTCATTCTAAAACTATAGAACAAATGATTGAGGATATTAAAACATTAAATAATAACCCTCAGTTGAGAAATGAATTAGGAGAAAATGGTTGGAATTATCTCCAAGAAAATCATAGTGTCGAAGCTATTATGAAAAAATATTGTGAACTAATTGATAATGTTTAAAATAAGGTTAATTAATTAAAAATGTGTGGAATAACAGGTAAAGTTTTTTTCTCAAAAGGTAGAAATATTTCTGATGTTGAAATTAAAAATATGACTGATACCATTATCCACAGAGGTCCAAACGACAGTGGAATCTATACGGATAAAAATATTGGTTTGGGATTTAGAAGGCTCAGCATTATTGATTTGCACACAGGGCATCAACCACTTTCCAATGAAGATGATTCTATTTGGATAGTTTTTAATGGTGAAATTTATAATTTTATGGAATTACGTCAAACTTTAGTTTCAAAAGGGCATAGATTTAAAACAAAAACTGATACGGAAGTTATTATTCATCTCTATGAAGAGTTTGGGGTTGATTGTGTAAAGCAATTGAGAGGAATGTTTGCCTTCGTTATTTGGGATTCTAAGAAACAACAAATTTTTTGTGCCAGAGACCGATTTGGAATAAAACCATTTTATTATTTTATTGATAATGAAAAATTTATTTTTGGTTCCGAAATAAAAAGTATTAAGGCTTCTAACGATATAAATTTTCAATTGAATATTTTTGCTTTAGATGCTTATTTTACTTATGGATACACAATTGGTGAACAAACAATTTTTGAAGGGATTAAAAAGCTAAGACCTTCGCATACTTTACTTCTAAAATTAAATGAAAATTTTCCAAAACCAATAATTTCGAGATATTGGCAAATTAATTTTGACACGGATTATTCTAAAACTGAAGAGGATTGGTGCAAAGAAATCCAAAATGTTCTTAGCGAATCCGTAAAGATGCACTTAGTTAGCGACGTTCCCATTGGTGCTTTTCTTAGTGGTGGAATAGATTCAAGTTCTGTTGTTGCATTGATGGCAAAAAATGTTACCGGAAGAATTAAAACTTTTTCAATTGGATTTAAAGAGCAAGATTTTAGCGAGTTAGATT
>JADZEA010000247.1 GCA_020850775.1 bacterium | reverse complement strand
TTGATTAGTGTTTTGATTTTAGTTTTAAGCCTGCCCGTAACTTTGTTTGTTTACTACGTTTTTCACACCTTTTTTGTGTTTTTGATTTTTATCCCACCAATAGTTTATCGTTTTTTGAAAAAGAAAAATTATTAATTTCCAAATTTTTAGTAACTGTTTAGCTTTTGAGTTTAAACTTGAAAAAGTGTTACCTTTTGTTTTGGCAAGTCTTTTGCCAAGTGTAACCACAGTTTTGTAAAAAACTTTCGTTTTTTTTTGTTAAAAGCCAGGCACAAAGGGAAAGTGTTTGGCTTTTTTTATTTATCAAGGTGAGCTTTGTCGCTTTCGCCCATTTTTACATTTTTGTTTGGGAAGTAATCATTCCAGCGGTTGTCAACAAGTTTTGCGGTTTTTTCATCGCAGAAAAGTTCTTTTGGGTAAGGCGTTTTTCTTCTTGCGTCAATCACGATTGGGTTTTCGTAAACTATTGAATTTCTGCGGATAAACGAACTTTTTGTACAAATGTCTGCGGCAGGTTCAAACCTTGTGAAAACTGTCCATAAAAACCGTGAAGTTGTGCTGGTTGTTTCTTTTGCTGAGTCAGCCAAGATTACCAAAGGAAAATCTTTTAAGGCACTAAGTTTTGTAATTTCCTGAGCTAAAGCAGGATTTTTCGCATAACGTTCACCTTCAACAACCAAACATCCGTCACAAAAAAGTGAGGCATCGTTTATCAAACCGGAACATTCTTCAAGGTTTGGTGTTTCCTTTGGAAGTTCACGAACGGGCTTTCCAAAACCAGCTAAAATTCCTTTGCTTCCTTTGTTGACTGAAGGTCCTGAGTAATCCAAAGTATCCATTGAAAGATTGTCAAAAATGTAAAGGTCTTTTGCAAAATCAGTTCTTTCAAGAATGTAAACCAGTAAACTTTTGAAGTCTTTAAGATTTTGCGGTTTGTCGGTTAACAGTAAAAATTTTGTCAGTGAAAGCTGACCTTCTCCTAAAATCCTGAAAGCACCTGCCAAACCTTCCCTCGTGTAGCGTTCCCTGACAACTGCAGCACTCAAAGCGTGGTAACCGGTTTCGCCAAAACTCCACAAATCAGTTACAGAAGGCATTACGAGTGGGAAAAGTGGGCTTAAAAGTTCTTGCAGGTAATCGCCGATAAAAAAATCTTCCTGCTTCGGTTTGCCAACGATTGTTGCGGGAAAGACTGCATTTTTTTTGTGAAAGATTGCATCAATTTCAAAAACCGGGTAATCGTGTTGTAAAGAGTAGTAACCGTAGTGGTCTCCAAAAGGTCCTTCAGGCTGTCTTTTAAAAGGCGGAACTTTTCCTACAGCGACAAATTCTGCTTCAGCAATCAGTGGTAAAGTTCCGGCAGGGTTTTCACACAAAGCAAGTTTTTCTCCTAAAACCAGGGAAGCAAGCAGGAGTTCGCCGACGTTTTCAGGTAAAGGAGCGATTGCACTCAAAATCAAAGCAGGTGGACCACCGATGTTCAGGTTCATCGGTAAAGGTTGTTTTTTACTTTCTGCAACTGCGTAGTGAAAACCTCCTCCCTTTCCGATTTGCCAGTGAATTCCAGTAGTTTTGTCATCGTAACGATGGATTCTGTACATTCCCAAGTTGTGCATTTTGGTTTCAGGGTGTTCCGTGTAAACAAGTGGTAAAGTTACAAAAGCTCCGCCGTCTTCAAGCCAGCTTGTCAGCAGTGGTAAGTTTTTCATCTTTGGTGGAACTTGCGTTACTTCTGTAACGCTTCCGTTTTTTTGCTTTTTCAAGCCAATTTTTAAAAAATCAAAAAATGTTTGTTTTTCTTTCCAAAGTTTTTGTGGGGTTGGTGGAAATAAGTTTTCAGGTAGTTCTGTGATTTTTTTGATTAGTTCCTGTGGTTTTTTCCCAAAAGCAAGCTGTACTCTTTTTTGTGTTCCAAAAAGGTTGGTTACAACGGGAAAAGTGCTTCCCTGAACGTTTGTAAAAAGCAAAGCGGGACCTTCTGCAGCGATAACCCGTCTGTGAATTTCTGCAATTTCAAGGTAAGGATTAACCTGAGCAGAGATTTCAACGATTTCGTTTTCTTTGCGAAGCAGTGCGATAAACTCGGTAAGGTTTTTAATCATTTTTTAAAGTCTCTTTTTAGCGGAAGTTCTTAAACACGTTGAAAAGATTTACTTTAAAAAATTTAAGCAATCAAACCAGCAGTTCAAAGCAAAACTTAAAAGATTGACTTAAATTTTTTTTTGATTAACTTTGACTGGAAGATAAAAGGAAACTTCAAAATAAATTTAAAAACCTAAAAACGAAAGAATAAAATGCCTTACGATGAAGAACTAATTGCTCCGATGCGGAGAGAACTTACAAAACTTGGAGTTCAGGAATTAAAAACAGCAGCACAGGTTGATGAAGTTTTATCAAACTCTGAAGGAACTGTTTTTTTAGTAGTTAATTCTGTTTGCGGTTGTGCAGCAGGACAAGCAAGACCAGCCATAAACCTTGCACTTTCACACAAGATTTTGCCCGATAAACTTGTAACTGTTTTTGCGGGACAAGATTTAGAAGCAACTACACAAGCAAGAAGCTACATTATTGGCTATCCAACTTCTTCGCCTGCAATGGCTCTTTTTAAAGACGGTGAGCTTGTTCACCTGTTAGAAAGAAGACACATTGAAAGCAATGGAGCAGAAGCAATTGCAAGCCATTTAATTTCTGTTTTTGACGAACACTGTCAAAAGTAGATTGAAACAAAAAAGCCGTCTGAAAAATGAGGGCTTTTTTTTATTTCATTAATTTTTTTGTCTATAAAAAGTTACTTTTTAAAAAGTCCTTTTAGTTTTTTCTTTGCTTCGTCTTCAAGTTTCTTTTTGGCTTTTTCGGCTTCGCTGGTGGCTTTTTGTTTTAGCTTATCGGCTTCGTTTTTGAGTTTTTGTTCAGCCATTTCTTTCACTTTATTTTTTTGTTTTGTAAAATCAGCACTCACGTTTGGGTCGCTGACTTCTCCTTCAATCCTGAAATCAAAACTAACTCTTCCGTCTTTGTCTTTCAGAACGGCATCACCAAACTGC
>JADZEA010000246.1 GCA_020850775.1 bacterium | reverse complement strand
TACTTTTTTTTTTTACGACCTGCGATTTTAGTTCCTGTCTGGTCATTTCTTTTAGCAGGTGTTTTCACTGCTTCGCAAGTTCACCAAACCCAAAAAAACTTCCCTTTTTTTACGCTTTTGAGTTTTACTTTTTTGATGAGTGCAATTTACGTTTTAAACCAAATTTTTGACGCCAAAACTGACGAGGCAAACGACAAAAATTTTTTTTTGCACAAAAAAATTATCACAACCAAAGAGGCTTTTTTTGAGTTTTGGATTTTAGTCTTGCTTGCTTTTGCGGTTGCTTTTTTCAAAACAAACCTGACAAACCTGATTTTACTGAAAATTTCGTTTCTGCTTGGAATAATTTACAGTTGTCCGCCTTTTAAGTGGAAGGCAAAACCATTTTTAGATTTCTTTGCGAACAGTTTTGGTTACGGGATTTTAGCTTTTGCGATTGGTTGGAACTCATTAATTGAAATTCAATTTTCGGATTTTATTTACACGATTCCTTCATTTTTTTGTGCAGGAGCGGTTTTTTTGAACACGACAGTTCTTGATTTTGAAGGCGACAAAGCTACAAACCAAAACACAACAGCCGTTTTTTCAGGCAAAGAAAGAGTTTTGTTTTTAGCGCTTGTTTCTTTGGTTTTTGGGATTTTGAGTGGATTTTTTTTGAAGGAATTTATTGCTTTCGGGATGGGAGTTTGCAGTATTTTTTTCTTTGCGAAAGCATTTTCAGAAAAAACACGCCAAAGAACTTATCAATCAGTAATTGTTGGAACTTTAATTTACGCTGTGATTGTTGGAACTTTGTTTCTTTACTTTGGATTATTTTTAATTTGTTTGGTTTTCTTTTCAAAGTGGTACTACAAAAAACGTTTAGACTTGGACTACCCAAACTTTTCCGATAAAAGAACTTGAGTTTTCTTAAATTGTTTTTTACCTTAAACTCTAAAAACAAAAAGGATTTAAGATGAGAGGGATTTTAAAATTTTTGTTCGTAACACTCGTGTTTTTAAGTTGTTCAATTGAAGAACCACACACGGGAAGCTACGAAATTTCTTCTGTAAAACTATCAAACGGAACCCTTTTGCAGAACGCTGTGATTTTTCTGAATGGCGATTCGCTTGGAGTTTTTCCGCTTCCGCACACTTTGACAAACCTGACAGTCGGAACTCACAACCTGAAAATTCCTACAACTGACGGAAACCTTACAGAAAGTTTTACGGTTTCACCTGACACAAAACTAAGCAAAAACTTAGAGTTTATCCCAACTTTGCTTTCCGTAACAGCCTTAAACTCCGAAACAAACTCAGAAATCACCGAAGCAGAAATCTACCTTGACGGAATTTTAGTTGAAGGGAAAAAAACTCCCGCACTTCTTCAACTTGAAAAAGGCGAACACAAAATCAGAGTTTTTAAAAACGAGTTTGTTCACTTTGAAGAAAGTGTCAACGTTGCTTACCAAAACACGACTAACTTTAGTGCGGGTTTGGTTTCAGGATTTTTTACTAACGCAGTAGTGGAAGATTTTTCAAACGCAAGCTGCATCCCTTGTGTCGAAGCGAATGTTTTTTTAAAAGAAGTTTTGGAAGAAGACACTTCGGGAAGGCTTTTCGCAATCAAGTACGCTGTCAGTTGGCCTCAGGTTACAGACCCGTTTTTTCAGGCAAATCCTTCTGAAAACGCTGCCCGTTACACTTACTACAACATTTTGCAGGCACCAACAACGATTGTGAACGGAACGGAAAGACCCAGTTCAATCAGTAAAACTGAGATTAAGCAAAAAATTGCCGAAGCTCAAAATAAAATCAACCCTTTGTCAATTGAAGTTACTTCACAGCTTACCGGAACAAATTTCAAAGTTGATGCTTCTTTAAAATTAATTAAATCCGTTTCTTACACTGATTTAAAACTTTTTTTTGTTTTGGTTGAAAAGTTGGTAACTTTTGACGAAGCTCCGGGTTCTAACGGAGAAACACAGTTCAGAGAAGTGATGCGGGACCTTCAACCAAACGGAGATGGCTTGCCGGTTACTTTGGTTGTTGGTGAAACTAAAAATCAGTCTTACACTTTTGATGTTTCACAATGGGAAACTGACCAGCTTGAGTGCTTAGTTTTTGTTCAATCTCAAAGCACAAGAACCATTTTGCAAACAGGCTCAAGTTTAGAATAAAAATTATTAATTGTTTAATTTTAATTTACAGGAAAAAAACTATGAAAAACTTTACAAAACTTTCAGCACTGACTTCATTGTTGGTGGCTGGTTCTGTCTTTGCTGCACAGCGAACAGTTTTAGTTGAAGAAGGCACAAGTTCAACTTGTGGACCCTGCGCTGCGCTCAACCCAACTATTCAACAGGCACTTACAAACTTAGGAGACAACGTTGCAGTTCAAATTGCTTACCACGCCTGGTGGCCATCACCTGGAGACGACCCGATGTACCTGCTAAACACTGCAGAAGCACAAAATCGTATCCAAACTTACTACGCAATTAACGGAATTCCTGACTTGATTACAGACGGAACGAACCTCCCTGACCAGCCTTGGAGCGTTAATTCTTTGTCAACATTCTGGACAACCGAAGCAGCAGTTGCGACACCCGTAATCATTAGCAACACAAGCTTTGGAATTGACCTTGCAACTGGCGGAATGAGTGTTACCGGAACCGTTGAACTTGAAGCAGGCGGAAGCGTTCCTACAAGTCTTAAAGTTAGGATAGCAATCATTGAACGTGAAATTATTTACGCAACTCCTCCTGGTACCAATGGTGAAACGGTTTTCACAAACGTTTTCAGAAAATTTGTTACAGGAACAAGCGGAACAACCGTTAATCTTAACAATTCTGCTCACACAATTAATCAGGTAGTTGCTCCTGCCGATGTAAATCCTGCTTGGAATGTTCCTGAACTTGCTGTTGTTTACTTCGTTCAGGACGACGCAACAAAACAAGTTTACCAGGCAAAAATTCAGAACATCAGCGGTTTACCGGAATACAATTTCACAACAAACTCAAACCTCTTTGAACTTTTACCATGGCAACAACCGGCAACTCCTTTTTCAGTTACTTTGACAAACACAAGCGGCTCAACCGACATTTACAATCTTGAAATGCTGCAAACTGCTCCAACTGGCTGGCAAAATGCTTTTGTGATTGACGGAACTCCTTACACTGCTCCAACTCAGGTAACTTTAACAAACGGACAAAGCAAAACCATTACAATCAGCATCAATCCAACCGGAACAGGCGGAAGTGCTGAATTTAAATTAAAAGTTGCTCCTCAATCTTTCCTTGCTTACACAAAACAACACGAATTTAGCGTAATTTCCGGAGCAAGCGTGCTTGTTGTTGATGACGACGCCGGCTCAACTTATGAAAACCAAATCGTTTCAGCAATCCCTTCCACAATCGCTGCCGGAACAATAAGAAGCGGTGCAACACTAATTGATTAC
>JADZEA010000245.1 GCA_020850775.1 bacterium | reverse complement strand
TCACTTAATTCTTTTTCAAAAGCGACTCCGCTTGTGTTGTAAAATGTTCCTTTGTATTCCAAAAAATCACTTGTAAAACTTGTAAAAACATCAAAGTTTTCGAGCGGGTAAGTTAGCAAAAGCGAAAATTCAGCAGTTGTTGGGTTTGTTTGTTTTGGGTAAGTGTAAAGCAACAAAGAAGGTTCAAAAGTGATTGCCCCAAATTCTTTTTCGTAAGCAAGTATCAAATCAATTTCGTTAGTTTTGTTCCTGTCGTCAAAATCTTTCAGAACGTAGTTTGTCCAGGTTGTAAGTGTAAAATCATTTGTAGAAACCCAAACGGAACTTTGATTAATCAGTCCATCGTTGTAGGAAATTCCGTTCCAAAGGTAACTTGAAGTAAGGTCAGTTTCTAAGCCAAAACTTAGACTTTCTTTCTGTGCAAAAGAATTACTTACCTGTAAAAGTATAAACAGCAAGACTAAGATTTTCATTTAAAACCTCCTTGAATTTTTTTGAAGCTAAACGACACCTCTCTAATTATACTTTAGAAATGAGGAAAAAATTTCTAAAAATTTTACAGGAGTTATTTTTTCTAACAGGAAAAGGTTTTATTTTTCATTGTCTCCTTTAGAACTTCTATCAATTTTTTCATGTCGTAAGGTTTTTGGACAATTCCTGAAAAGCCATAACTTTGATAATTAGACATCACGTGGCTGTCTGAATAACCACTTGAAACTATTGCTTTTACATTTGGGTCAATTTTAAGTAATTTTTCAATAGTTTCTTTTCCGCCCATTCCACCGGGAATAGTCAGGTCCATAATCAGAAGGTCAACTCTTTCCGAAGTATTCAGAAAGTTTCGGTAAATTTCAATGGTTTCCTCACCATCTTTTGCAAGTTCAACATTGTAACCAAGCATTTCTATCATTTCACAAAGCATTTCACGAATTTGTTCGTCATCATCCATAACTAAAATTTTACCCTTATTGGTTTTTGTTGATATTTGCTTTTTTTCTTGCTCCATATTTTTTTCTCCATTTTTACAGGCAGGAAGGTAAATGTAAAATGTTGTTCCCTTGCCAACTTCTGAGTCTAAATTTATAAATCCATTGTGTTTTTTAATAATTGAATAAGTTGTTGCAAGCCCAAGTCCATGCCCTTTTTCTTTTGTTGTGAAGTAAGGGTCAAATATTTTTTTAAATGACTCTTTGGCAATTCCTATTCCAAAATCCTGAACTGAAATTTTAATGTAATCTCCATTTTCAATTGGTAAAAGGTCGTTTGAAGTTATTTTTAAATTTTCAGCTTTAACCAAAATTTTACCGCCATCCGGCATTGCGTGAGTAGCGTTAATTACAAGATTATTAATGACTTGGTTAATTTGGCCGGCGTCAAACTCAGATGTCCAGAGGTTTGGTTCAATTTTAAAATCACAGTGAACTTTTGAGCCTCTTAAGGTAAATTCTACGCTCTCAACAAGAACGTCTGAAAGCAAGCCAATTTTTTTGACAGGCGTTCCACCTTTTGAAAAAGTTAGAAGTTGTTGAGTAAGGGTTTGTGCTCTGTGTGAAGCTTTTTCAACTTCCTGAAGCCTTTTAATGAGTTTTTCATCTTCAATCATCATCTTTACAAGTGAAACGTTGCCAAGAATTCCTGTAAGCATATTGTTAAAATCATGAGCTATTCCACCTGCAAGAACTCCGATTGATTCAAGTTTGCTTGCACGGGCTAATTCATCTTCCATTTTATATTTTTCAGTTACGTCTCTGAAAACAAGCACAACTCCAATAATTTCACCATCTTTATTTCTAATTGGAGCAGCACTATCGGCAATAATTTTTTCTGTTTCGTCTTTTGCGATTAAAATTGTATGGTTTGCCAAAAGGACAATTTCACCTGTTTGAAGAACTTGCGTAACAGGATTAATCATTGTGCTACGGTTTGATTCATTAATAATTCTAAAAACTTCCGTTAATGGTTTTCCAAAAGCGTCTTCTTGTTTCCAGGCTGTTAATTCTTCGGCAATTTGATTGACCAAAAGCACGTTTCCTTTTGTGTCAGTTGTGATTACTCCGTCTCCAATACTTTTGAGAGTAACTGCAAGCATTTCTTTTTCATTAAAAAGTTCCTGCTCAGCTTTTTTTCTATCCGTAATATCGTGAATAATTGAGTGCAGTAAAGTTTTACCTTCAATTTTAATCGGTCCGGAATAGATTTCAACAGTTTTAATTTCACCTGAAGCAAGTTTGTGTTGAAAAATAAAATAAGTTTTTTCTTCTTGTGATGCTTGATCAACTTTTTCTTGAATTTCTTTTTCAGAAAGAACATTAATTTCCGGAATTCTCATCGTTTTGAGTTTTTCAAGTGAATACCCATAAAAATTAACTGCTGCAGGGTTTGCATCAATGATTTTTAAAGTTTCAGGGTCAACTATCCACTTGATAGCCTGGTTCTTTTCAAATAATTGTCTGTAAAGTTTCTCGCTTTCAATGATTTTATTTTCTGATATTTTCCTTTCGCTAACATTTTTTACAAAAACTGCTGCTCCGGTAATTTTATCATTTTCATCTTTAATTGGATTGTAAGAGGCTTCAAAGTAAGCTCTTTCTATTTTTTCATCCCCATAAATTTGTTCAATAATAAATTGCTCACCATTAAAGCAACGGTCAATGTCTTGTTTTGCTTTTACGTCATCATCGTTTATCTGCATAAAATCTAAAATATTTTTCCCGATTTCAATTTTAAGCCCATAAATTTGTTGCATTGCTTTTTTGTGGTTTTCGTTGAAAGCAAGGTATCTGTAGTCCTTATCTAATGCAAAAACAATGTCTTGTGTGCTTTCAATTATTCCTTTTAGCCTTGAATAGTAGAGTTTTAATTCTTCTTCTGATTTTTTATGTTCAATTGCACTTGCAATGTGTTGCGAAACAAAAATCAAAATTTCCTTGTCTTTATCATTAAAAACTCTATCCCTTGAATAACTTTGGACAACAAGCAAACCAAAAATTTTTTCACCAATTTTTAAAGGAACTCCAAGCCAGCTAATTGTCGGTGAACCAACTAATTCAATTTCACCAATTTGTTGCATTTTTTCAAATTCTTCTTCAGTAACTAAAATGTGTTTGCCCGTTTTTAAAACAAGTTCTGTCAGCCCGGAACCTAATATTTTCGGTTCTGGTTGAGTATCCTTTTCGTCAACAAAGTAAGGGAAACTTACCATTTGAGTGTTTTCATCGTAGAGAGAAATGTAAAAGTTTTTTGTTTCTATTAATTCATTGATAATTTTATGAATTCCTGCATAAAAATCCTGTAAGTTTTCCAAGGCGTTTGTCTCTTCGGCAATTCGGTAAAGTGCTAACCTAAGTTTTTCTTCTTGTTTTCTTTCTGTAAGGTCATTGATTACAGCGATACTTTCAGTAACTTTACCTTCCAAATCGCAGGAATAAGGAGTTGAGTAAACTTCAACAAAAACATCACTCCCATTTTTATGTTTTAGCTTTATTTCATACCGGTCAGAGAGTTTTTGCTTTTTGCGTTCATTGTAAAAATACATTTTTATTGATTCATCAGTATCCAATAAAATTTCAGCAGCGTTTTTCCC
>JADZEA010000244.1 GCA_020850775.1 bacterium | reverse complement strand
CTAAACCTTAGTTCAGAAAATATCTTTAGCGAAATCATCTCAAGCACAAGAACTAAAAATGAAAGACTCGAACTAATTAAATTATTGGCAAGTTTAGAAAAAAATGATACGCTGATTGTTAGTGAACTTTCACGGCTTGGAAGAAATACAATTGAAGTTCTGCAAACAGTCAAAGACTTACTCTCACGAAATATTGAGCTTCGTTTACTAAAAGAAAACCTGATAATCAACGGTGCGGAAAGCATTACAGCAAAACTAATAATTCCAATACTCTCAGCAATCAACGAACTTGAACGGGACAGAATTTCCAATCGTACAAAACAAGCTCTCAAAACCAAAAAAGAACAAGGTATAAAATTAGGTCGTCCCAAAGGTTCGTTTTCAAAATCCAAACTTGATAAACACGTTGAAACAATTAAGAAACTTTTGGCAAAAAAAGTAAGCATCCAATCAATCGCAAGAATTATTAATTGTTCAAAACAAACTTTACACAATTACATTAAAATGAGAAACCTTAGAAATAATAACTGATTTTTTATAGTTAGTAAAAGTGAAAAACGAAAGGAAATTTATCAATGACAAACCAGCCAATCTGGAAACTTATGGGATTGCTTTTCAAGGCTCATCCGTGGCACGGAGTTCCAATCGGAAACAAATTCCCGAAAATCCTCACAGCTTACATTGAAATTGTGCCAACTGATACAGTCAAGTATGAAATTGATAAAGACAGCGGAATCCTGAAACTCGACAGACCACAAAAATTTTCCAACGTTTGTCCGGTTCTTTACGGACTTGTTCCTCAAACCTTTTGTGCAGAAAAAGTAGCCGAATTTTGCGAACTGAAAACAGGAAGAAAAGGAATCACGGGAGATGGCGACCCTTTGGACATCTGCATCCTGACCGAAAAAACAATTTCACACGGAGATATTTTGCTTCAGGCTGTCCCAATCGGCGGAATGCGAATGATTGACGACGGAGAAGCAGATGATAAAATTATTGCAGTTCTTCAGGGGGACGGAGTTTATGGAAACTGGAAAGACATCTCCGATTGTCCGGCTTCAGTAACCGAAAGGCTTAAACACTACTTCCTTACCTACAAAGATATTCCCGGCGAAACCAAACGAAAATGCGAAATCACACACGTTTACGGAGTGGAAGAAGCCTGCGAAGTGATAACAAGAAGCCACGAAGATTACCTTGTACGCTTTTCAGAACTTGAAAGTATGCTGAACGAAGCTATGAAAATAGTTAATTCTTAAAATAAATGAGGAGGCTATGAACAAACAAACTACAAAACAATTGCTTGACGGAGTTCCTGAGTTTTGCGAACTCGTCAAACACTACTTATTGTATTCAATCGGCAAAGACTGGGACAAAGCCACAAAAAACGATATTTTTTTAGCTGTTTCATTAGCTGTTCGCCAAAAAATAATTGACGGAATGCTTGAAACCGAAAAACGCCAAAAAAATACAAAAAGGCTTTACTACCTTTCAATGGAATTTTTAATGGGACGTTCACTCGGTAACAACCTTTACAACTTAAAAATTTTTGACCTCTGCAAAGAATCAGTTGAAAAATCAGGCTACGACTTAGAAGAAATCCGCGAAATTGAAAGGGACGCAGCACTTGGAAACGGAGGGCTTGGTCGTTTGGCAGCTTGTTTTTTGGATTCGCTTGCAAGTTTGGATTTGGCAGGTTTCGGTTACGGAATAAATTACGAGTACGGACTTTTCAAACAGGAAATTGACAACGGTTACCAAAAAGAAAAACCGGATAACTGGTTAGCCGAAAAAACACCCTGGGAAATAGAAAGACCAAATGAAACCTGCCTGATTCCCGTTTATGGAAAAATAGTTCACGCACAGGATTTGGATGGAAATTACAATCCAATGTGGATGGACTGGAAAGTAATAATCGGAGTTCCTCACGATATGCCAATCGTTGGTTACGGTGGAAAAACTGTAAATTATCTGAGGCTTTATTCCGCAAGGTCTTCAGAAGATTTTGACATGCAAATTTTTAATTCCGGCGATTACCTGAAAGCCGTTGAACAAAAAATGTCATCCGAAACAATTTCGAAAGTGCTTTACCCTTCCGATAATTTTGAATCTGGCAGGGAACTTCGTTTGATTCAGGAATATTTTTTTGTGGCTTGTTCAATTCGTGATATTTTTAAACGTTACTTAGAAAACAATAAAGAATTTGATGATTTTCCAAACAAGGTTGCAATACAGTTAAACGATACTCATCCCGCTTTGGCTGTCGCTGAACTGATGCGGATGTTTGTTGACGAACACGATTGCAGTTGGGAAAAATCCTGGGAAATAACTCAAAAAACACTCGGTTACACAAACCATACTTTACTTCCTGAAGCACTTGAAAAGTGGTCGGTTCCACTTATGGAAAATGTTTTGCCAAGGCACTTACAAATTATTTTTGAAATTAACCGCAGATTTTTAGAAGAAGTCAGAACAAAGTTCCAACGGAACGAAGTTCCAAACGACGAAGCAAAACTCCGAAGAATGTCAATAATTGAAGAAGGCGAAACCAAACAGGTTAGGATGGCAAACCTTGCGATTGTTGGAAGCCATTCCGTTAACGGTGTTGCTGAGCTGCATTCTAATCTTGTAAAAACTTCGCTGGTTCCAGATTTTTATCAGTTTTATCCTGAAAAATTCAACAACAAAACTAACGGCGTAACTCAAAGGCGTTGGCTGCTCAAAGCAAACCCACTACTTTCTGATTTAATTACAAAAACAATTGGCGATGCCTGGATAACTAATCTTTACGAGTTATCAAAACTTGAACCTTTTGCAACAAACAAAGATTTTCAAAAAGAATTTTTGAGAATAAAACTTGAAAACAAAAAACGGCTTGCAAAAATCATCCAAAAAACAAACAGGCTTGTTGTAAACCCGGAATCGCTTTTTGATGTTCAGGTCAAGCGTGTTCACGAGTACAAAAGACAGCTTTTGAATGCGATGCAAATTATTCATCAATATTTTACGATTGTTTTGGACGGCGAAAAAGTCATTACTCCAAGAACTTATATTTTTTCCGGAAAAGCTGCTCCAGGTTATTTTATGGCAAAACTAATAATTAAATTAATCAATAACATTGCTTCGGTTGTGAACAAAGACCCAAAACTTAACGGACAAATTAAAGTTGTTTACATTCCTGATTACAGAGTTTCTTTAGCTGAAAAAATTTTTCCTGCTTCAGACCTTAGCGAACAAATTTCCACCGCAGGAAAAGAAGCAAGCGGAACAGGTAACATGAAATTTGCTATGAACGGTGCTTTAACGATTGGAACTCTTGACGGTGCAAACGTGGAGATAAGCGAAGAGGTTGGAAGGGAAAATATTTTTATTTTTGGGTTGACGGTTGAGGATATTCAAAGAATACAAAGGGAAAAAAGCTACAGCACCTGGAATTATTACAACGAAAATAAAAACGTGAAAAGAGTTGTTGATGCAATTGGTTCAAACTTGTTTTGTAAAGATGAACACGGGCTTTTTTTACCAATTTATGATAAACTCTTAAACTCTGGTGATGAATATTTTCATCTTGCCGATTTGCAATCATACATTGACACACAACAAAAAATAAGTATTGAATTTAAAAGCACTGAAAAATGGGCTGAAAAAGCAATTTTGAACCTCGCAAGAATGGGGAAATTCTCAAGCGACAGAACAATTCTTGAGTATGCAAAAGATATTTGGGGACTGCGTCCCGTTGGGACTGTGTCCCTTTTAAACCGCTGATTAGATGGATTTTAATTTTGAATCACGGATTAAATGGATTACGCGGATGACACGGATAAGATGGATTGCACGGGAACTCTTCAAATCTGTGAAATCTGTTAATCCGCTTAATCCGTATTTTGAATCGCAGATTAAACTGATTACACTGATTACACGGATTTTGGGATTGCACGGAACGCAGTTCCTTTTTTTACTTGTACTGAACTTAACTCTGTGAAATCTGTTAATCCGCTTAATCCGCGATTCAAAATAATTTAAAAACTATTTACAGCACTTTTGACATCGTCAAAGATTTCAAAAACACTGCTAAGCCTTGTTAATGTAAAAATTCCACGAACTTCGTCCTGAAGATTCGCAAGTTTTATGTCTCCGTTAGCTTGGTTTAGCGAACGCAAACAAGCAACAATGCTTCCCAAAGCCGAACTGTCAATAAAAGCAACATCTTTCAGGTTAAGAACTATGTAAACTTGTTCATTAGAAATCAGGGAATGGATTTTTTCTTTAAAATCTCTTGTTTGTGTAGCGTCAAATCTTCCGCTAAGCTCCAAAACTGTAACTCCGTCAAAAATATTTTCGTTTGTGTTCATTTCTTCTCCAAACTACGTTTCTTTTTTTACTTGTTTTTCAGCTAACGCATTTCGGTTAAATTTTAAAAAAGTGTTTTAATGTGTTTTGCTTATCAAGATAAGTTAAATTCTGTAAAATTTGAGGGGAAAAATTAGTGAATAAAATTTATTTTGTTTTAGCTACATGGTTTGGTAGTGGATTACTTCCAAAAATGCCCGGAACTTGGGGAACAATTTTCACTTTCCTTATTTTTTGGTTCTTACCTGAATTTTCAGCTCTTGTTTTTGTGCTGATAATTTTAGTTTTATTTTTCATTGGCGTTTTTTCAAGCCAACAAGTAGAAATCACACACGGACACGACGCACAAATTATTGTAATTGACGAAACGGTTGGTTACTTGATTAGTGTTGTTTTCCTTCCAAAAACCTTGTTTGTCTGGCTTGCCGGAGTCGTTTTTTTCAGGTGTTTTGATGTTTGGAAACCGTTTCCAATCAGAAAGATGGAAAGGTTTAAAGGTGGTTTTGGAGTAATGCTTGACGATGTTTTGGCAGGAGTTTACGCAAACCTTGTTCTTCAGGCGTTTTTAAATCACGGATTACACGGATAAGATGGATTGCACGGGAACTCTTCAAATCTGCGAAATCTGTTAATCCGCTTAATCCGTGATTCAAAATAAAGTCTTTCTATAGTCTCTTTACAGTCTTTTTACAGTCTTTTTTCTATACTCTAT
>JADZEA010000243.1 GCA_020850775.1 bacterium | reverse complement strand
GATTTCTTTGGAAACAGAGCTTTCGGAAAGTTCTAAGCAAAACATTAGCTCTTTTTTGAAAGACGTCGTTGCCTTGGCACTGAGCCAAATTGCAAGCGAGTTCAGTTAAAAAATGTTAGTTAAAAGAGTCCGCACAAACGACGGAACAGACACGCTTTACAGCGAAAAATTTTGCGAAACTTACCATTCCCACAGCGGAGCTTACGAAGAAGCGTTAAAAAAATTTGTCTTACCTTCAAAAATTACAGCGAAAACACAAGAAAAAATCAAGGTTTTAGACGTCTGTTTTGGGCTTGGTTACAATTCTTCCGTTGCGATTGAAGAAGTTTGTAAAGCAAAAGTGCAGACCAAACTTGAAATTTTGGCACTTGAAAACGATTTCTGGATTTTAGAAAAAATTAAGGAAATGGATTTCCCGACTAAAAATTACAGCTTACTAAAAAAAATCAGCAAAAACCAAACTGAACTTTTTGGTGAGAATTTTAGTCTGAAAATTTTGGTTGGCGACGCAAGGGAAACGCTGAAAACCGTTTCAGAAAAGTTTGACGTGATTTTTTTTGACCCGTTTTCAGCGAAAAACTGTCCTGAACTTTGGGATTTTGGGTTTTTGGAAACGGTTACAAAAGTTAGCCAAAAAGGAGCAACTTTGGTAACTTACTCTTGCAACAAGGCTTTTAGAAAAAATTTGCAAACGCTTGGCTGGGAAATTTTTGACGTTCCCGCAGTTGGAAGAAAAAGCCCTTCCACGCTTGCAATTTTTAGTTTTTGAAAAAATTTACAAGGAAAAGGCTGAGTTCAGGGAAGTAAGTGATTAAAAGTAAAGCAATCAGAAGCAGAAAAATGAACGGAAGCGAGGCAAGGTAAAGGCTGACAATTGGCTTTTTGAAGCGTGAACTTGCGATGAAAAGGTTTAGTCCGACAGGTGGAGTCAGGTAGCCGATTTCAAGGTTTGTCAGGAAAATAATTCCAAGGTGAACCGGGTCAACACCAAATTCTTTTGCAATTGGAACGATGAGCGGAACGACAACAACAATCGCGGAAAAAATATCCATCAAACATCCGACGATTAACAAAAAAATGTTCAGAACGATTAAGAAAACGAACTTGTTTGTGATAAAGTTACGCATCAGGTCAAGGATTTTCATTGGAATTTGTTCGTCAATCAGGAAGTTCGTCAAACCTAAGGCACAACCTAAAATTATGATAATTGCACCGACTAAAGTCATACTTTCAACCATAATTTTGGGGACTTGTTTTGTCAGGCTAAGGTCTTTGTAAACAAATACTTCTACGATAAAAACGTAGAAAGCTGTGATTGCTGCGGCTTCAGTTGCAGTAAAAAATCCACCGTAAATTCCAATCAAAATGATAAAAGGTAAAGGCATTTCCCAAAGGATTTCCTTTCCCGTACGAATGATTTCGCTGATTGAAAATTTTGTTTTTTCAACGTGGGAAACGCTTGCACTTTTGGTGCTGTAAATTCCTAAAATTACAATCAAAAGCATTCCCGGAACAATTCCTGCTAAAAATAAATCATCAATGTTTGTTTGTGAAACAAGCCCGTAAAGAATGATTGGAAGGCTTGGCGGGAAAAGTAAACCTAAACTTCCTGAACTTGTCAAAAGCCCCAAAGTAAATTTTTCGCTGTAATTTTCCTTCTGCAAAATTGGGTAAAGAAGTCCACCTAAAGCAATGATTGTAACTCCTGAAGCACCTGTGAAAGCTGTAAAAATTGCACAGGAAATCAAAGAAACAATTGCAATTCCACCGGGAATCCAACCAATTAAGGCTTTTGTAAAATTTACGAGCCTTTTTGGTGCGTTTGATTCGGCGAGCAAAAAACCGGCAAAAGTGAAAAGTGGAATTGCCAAAAGCGTCGGAACGGAGGCAATCCGATAAAATTCAATAAAAATTCCCCAGCTTTCAAGTTCAAAAACGTTGTAGCAAAGCAAGGCAGTTGCTCCGATTACGACGAAAAGCGGAGTTCCTGAAAGAGCAAAAATTATGATTAACAAAGTGAGCAGAATGGTCATTTTGGCTCCTTTTGGGTAAAAAGTGTGATTAGATTTTGGATTGCAAGGAACAAAAATCTTGCAGAAATCACGACAAAAGCAAAAGGTAAAATTATTGTAAAAATCCAGGTGTGAACTTCATTAAAAGTTACAAAACCAAGTGAAAATTGTTCAAAAAGGACAGAGCCAAACTCTTTTTCGTCTTTGACAAAATCAAAAGCAGCGAGAAAAAGCAAGTAACAAACGTAAACGGAAAAAAGGTTAGTCAGAGCGTTCACAAGCATTTTTATTTTGTTTGGCAAGAACTTTGAGGCAACGTCAATTGCAATTCCCTTTCCATTTTTTATGGAGAGCGAAGCACCAATCAAACCAACCCAAAGAACCATCTGACGCAAAAAAACATCAGCCCAGTCAATTCCAAAATCGGCAAAATTTCTGAGTAAAACTTGTGTGAAAGAAAGCAAAACCATAGCTGTAAGTATAAAAATTACAAGGAAGTTTTCAATTTTTTCAAGGTAGTTGTTTAGTTTGTTAAGAAAGTGCATTTTATT
>JADZEA010000242.1 GCA_020850775.1 bacterium | reverse complement strand
TGTTCAATCGTTTCACGCTCGTAGGAAAAATCGTATTGAAATCTGTCCTTGGAATTATTGAGGATTGCGACAAAATACGACGTTAGCACCTTCCAACTCGTTAAGTTGGATTGAAATCTGTCCTTGGAATTATTGAGGATTGCGACCAATTTGATGAAATCGTGAATGAAAGGCTTCTATTGAAGAATTGAAATCTGTCCTTGGAATTATTGAGGATTGCGACCTTTGGCTCTATTGCCACTTCAAAGAATCTGTTCATTTTTATTGAAATCTGTCCTTGGAATTATTGAGGATTGCGACAAGTTTAACAACCACTAACTTTTAGCAGCCGTTAAACTCTATATTGAAATCTGTCCTTGGAATTATTGAGGATTGCGACTCAATTGTTTCTCTTTCAAAAGAGAAATTATCCAAGTCAATTGAAATCTGTCCTTGGAATTATTGAGGATTGCGACACGTGCTTGCGTGATTTCGAGCAAAAAATTTAAAGTGTGAATTGAAATCTGTCCTTGGAATTATTGAGGATTGCGACCTAAATCATACTTAGCACTATGCTTATACGCATAGTGCTTATTGAAATCTGTCCTTGGAATTATTGAGGATTGCGACTTACACTGATATAAAAGATTTTGCAAGTCACTCACAATTTCATTGAAATCTGTCCTTGGAATTATTGAGGATTGCGACGAACTTCTAATAGCACGTCAATTGCTCTTGTTCCACCAATTGAAATCTGTCCTTGGAATTATTGAGGATTGCGACACTTTGTATCTGCCTTTAGGTGCTATGGATAAATCTGGTATATTGAAATCTGTCCTTGGAATTATTGAGGATTGCGACGAAGTTCATCGTCCTTCAAGGCAAGATAACAGGTTATATTGAAATCTGTCCTTGGAATTATTGAGGATTGCGACGCCTAGAATTTTATCCAGGGCGCCGTGTGTCTGATTCATTGAAATCTGTCCTTGGAATTATTGAGGATTGCGACAAATATGTTCGTATTTTTTACAAAAAATTTTTAAATAATATTGAAATCTGTCCTTGGAATTATTGAGGATTGCGACGGCAAAGGCATGGTTGGATTACCTTCTAAAGCAATTTTATTGAAATCTGTCCTTGGAATTATTGAGGATTGCGACATCCATTCAAGGATCGAGGATAAATATTCTTGTTCAGAATCATTGAAATCTGTCCTTGGAATTATTGAGGATTGCGACTTTTAGTAAGCAAAACAAAAATAAAAAATAAAATAAAAAATTGAAATCTGTCCTTGGAATTATTGATGATTGCGACATAATTACGAGAGACGAAAGACGAAACAGCTTTTTCTGAATTGAAATCTGTCCTTGGAATTATTGAGGATTGCGACAAGTCTTTTGAAGACTTTACACCAAATCCTTCCCAAATATTGAAATCTGTCCTTGGAATTATTGAGGATTGCGACTTTTCCACTACGTCTCCAAAATAGCGCGGGTTTCGCTGATTGAAATCTGTCCTTGGAATTATTGAGGATTGCGACATAAACGGCACTCAAACCCCCCTTCAGGGGTAAGTTCAATTGAAATCTGTCCTTGGAATTATTGAGGATTGCGACTTTTTGTCCGCAAAAACCTTAATTTCGTTACGGGTCGCCCATTGAAATCTGTCCTTGGAATTATTGAGGATTGCGACTTAACCACGCAGGTTAAGAAAATGTTGAATTTTCTTACTGATTGAAATCTGTCCTTGGAATTATTGAGGATTGCGACGGAAACAAGCTCAAAACGGAAAATTTTAAAATTTTTGTTGACTTACTGTTTTTTTTTTTTACATAATGCCTAATTAATCAAATCAAATTTTTTTAAAAAATTAGGAGTGTATGAAAATGTTAAATCAAAAATCAGTTAAATTCAAGTTTTTTGGATTAATTTTGTTAACAGCAATTTTTTGTTTCGGATGCGATGATGATTCAACTGAAACCAATGTTGCTGAGTCTGTTACGAAAATTGAAGGAAAATTACCGAACTGGACTTACGGCTCGGGAAAAGAACTCGGTTTCGGCACGTTGGATGAAAATAACGACAACTGGGTTTCGTTTGGTTCTTCAGTTATTGGTTCTGACGGAAGTTTTTCAATCACACTTGGGACTCCTCCCGATTCTTTGCTTGAACTGACTGATGATAATGAGATAAAAGCAAATCCAGCTGACACAAAAATATGTGCAGATACCTGGCTTGTGATATTTGACGAAACCGATAAAATTATTGGCGTGGCTTACTACGGAAAGTTTGCAAATGACTCAACAGACACATTAAATAATGCCCTAACAGGTTGGCTTTACGCTACAAAAAATGCTACTTTTAACGGTGTTGATGTTTGGGATGAAGAAGACATTGAGTACACCGAGAATGTAGTTAATCTTTCTGTTAAAAGTGGCTGGAGTAAATTTTATGTAACAATCACGAAGCTCACAACAACTGCGGCGACTATAACTTACACCGCTACAGCACCAGCCGGGCTTGGCTGGAATTTTGAAATGTTTGAAGAAGAAATGCCATCACTGCTGCAGAACCACCGTGGTTTGGCTGGAAATTTTAAATGTTTAAAAAAACCTGAGTCTGTTACAAAGTAGAGGCGTTAAAATTAAACAATGGTTATTCTAAAAAAGCAAAAAGCTCTAACAAATGGAGTGTTTTTGGTGGCGGATTACTTGGAACAGCAATTATTGTTACTGTTTTGTTAACTACTTCATCAAATTCTTCAAATTAAAAAATTAACTTTGAGAGAGGTTTTAACCTCTCTCAATAAATTGAAACAAGAAAGATTGAAGGAAAATTACCAAACTGGACTTACGGCTCGGAAAAAGAACTCGGTTTCGGCACGTTGGATGAAAATAACGACAACTGGGTTTCCTTTGGTTCTTCAGTTATTGGTTCTGACGGAAGTTTTTCAATCACACTTGGAACTCCTCCAGCATCTCTGCTTGAACTGAGTGATGACATAGAAGCAGCAAATCCAGCTGACACTAAAATATTCAGTGTTACCTGGTTTTTGATTTCTGACGGAACCAAGTCTTTTGGATGGGCTAGCTATGTTAAGAGTGCAGTTGACTTAATTGTTTCATTAAATGATACACAGACAAGCTGGTTTTACACTACAAAAAATGCTACTTTTAATGATGTTGATTTTTGGGATTTAAATGGCAATAATTACACAAATGTTTTTTCTAATCTTTCTGTTAAAAGTGGCTGGAGTAAACTTTATGGAACAATCACGAAGCTCACAACAACTGCGGAAACTACAACTTACACCGCTACAGCACCTGCCGGACTCGGATGGAATTTTGAAATATGGGGAGAACCAATGCCGGGACAACCTCTTTCACCACTTCAAAACCACCGTAACCTGGCTGAAAATTTTAAATGCTTGAAAAAACATTAATCTGTTACAAAGCGGAGCCATTTAAACTAAAAAATGGTTGAAACTCCCCTTCAAAAAACAATCTCCAAAACTTCACACTAAAATCCTGTCCCATAGTAAACCGACTTAAAAAAAATTGCTTTGAAATTCCAAACGAATTTCCATAACTTTACCAAATAAAAAAAAACTCTAAAACTTAACTTACAGAAAGAAAAACCAATGAAAAAACTAATTGCAGTCATTTTTTTAGCTGCCCTAACTCAAAACATCTTCGCCTACGCAAACTTGCCTCCAAACGGAAGAACCGGCGCTCCACCAACTAACCAAACTTGTTTTAATGGTTGCCATTCCTCGTTTGCGGTAAATTCAGGAAACGGAAGTTTTGTGATTTCAGGAGTTCCGCAAAACTACACTCCAAACACAACTTATCCTCTGCAAATTATTTTACAAGATCCCGGACAGCAACGCTGGGGATTTGAAATGATTGCTCTGAACCAAAACCAACAACCAACCGGAACCTGGCAAAATTTTAACACTACACAACTCGCAACTTCAAGCGAACACCTGAAACACAAAAACGCAGGAACTTTTAACGGAACTCAAAACGGTCCCGTAACCTGGACCTGCGATTGGCTCGCTCCAGACACAACAAACCAAACTATCACTTTCTACCTCGCCGGCGTCGCAGCAAACGGAAACGGAAACAACAGCGACGACTACGTTTACACAACAACAGCAACAACAACTTTCCTGCAAAATCAAAATCCGCAAAACTTCCTGCTGCTAACACCAACTTTTAACCAAACTGTCGTTTCACCGATAAATTTTTCCTGGCAAACCGCAGCCGATACCGACCCTGTAACTTACACTTTGGAAATCAGCGAAACTAATATTTTTACAAACAATATTTTTAATACAACTTTAAGCGATACTTTTTACACTTTGGACAATCCGATTCTACAGGATGACACAGATTATTTTTGGCGTGTGAACGCAAGCGACGGAAGCCTCTCAACGCTTGGAAAAGACCTGACAGGAACTTTTGAGTACTCCATTTTTCACACTTTAGCAGTAAAAATTGGCGAAAAACCAAACAAACTAAAGACTTTTCAACTCTCGCAAAACTTCCCGAATCCGTTCAACCCAAGCACAAAAATCACTTACGAACTCTCAAACAAGCAACAAGCTAAACTGTTAATTTTCAATCTTCTCGGCGAAAAAGTGATGGAGTTTTTACTTGAAAAAACGAAAGGCGAAGTCATTTGGAACGGAACCGATTTTTACGGCAAAACTGTCTCAAGTGGAACTTATTTTTACAGACTTGAAACAGAAAACGACCTATCAGAAACTAAAAAAATGATTTTGCTGAAGTAGGATTTTAGAAAACAGATTTTTTTTGAAAGGGCAAGCTGAAAAGTTTGCCTTTTTTTACTAAGCGTAAACCCCGCCAAGAAGCGTGGATTCCGCAAAAGTTTCAGTGAGAGCCTCACTAAGAAGTGAGACACTCACTTCTTTAAGCGGGTTTTACGCTGAAAGCGGAATTCACGCTGTTTGTTCTAAACACGGATTTTTGGTATTTTCAGGATTAACGGGATTTTTTGATTTAGCGTAAACCCCGCTAAGAAGCGTGGATTCCGCAACTTTGTAACGGTCACTGAGCGAAGCCGAAGTGCACGCTGGTTGTTCTGAAAGCAGAACTTTTGTCTAAACACGGATTTTTGGGATTTAAGGATTAACGGGATTTTTTTGTTTAGCGTAACTTCAAGTCAGGCTCTCACTTCTTCAAGCGGGTTTTACGCTGAAAGCGTAACTTTTGTCTGAACACGGATTTTTGGGATTTAAGGATTAACGGGATTTTTTGATTTAGCGTAAACCCCGCTAAAAAGCGTGGATTCCGCGAAAGTTTCAGTGAGAGCCTCACAACCTAAAAGTGAGGGTCTGACTTCAAGTCAGGCTCTCACTTCTTCAAGCGGTCATTCCTGCGAAGTCTAAATTTTGCGGGTTTTACGCTTCTTAGCGGAATTCACGCTGGTTGTTCTGAAAGCAGAACTTTTGTTTAAACACAGATTTTTGGGATTTAAGGATTAACGGGATTTTTTTGATTTAGCGTAAACCCCGCTAAGAAGCGTGGATTCCGCAACTTTGTAACGGTCACTGAGCTTGCCGAAGTGCACGCTGGTTGTCTGAACACAGATTTTGGGGATTTAAGGATTAACGGGATTTTTTTGATTTAGCGTAAACCCCGCTAAGAAGCGTGGATTCCGCGAAAGTTTCAGTGAGACACTCACAACCAAACAGTTAGGGTCTGACTTCAAGTCAGGAACTCACTTCTTCAAGCGGGTTTTACGCTTCTTAGCGGAACTCACGCTGTTTGTTCTAAACATGGATTTTTGGGATTTGAACTTTTGAGAGTGTGCTTTTTAAAAAAACTGCCCGTTTCTGAAAACCTGCACTTGATAAAACAAAAAAACCTCACCGTTTTACCGGTGAGGCTCAAAAAAGTAAAAATTTAATTTCCTGTTTAGTTTCCTGAAGTTGTTGGTGGTACGTAAATCACCGCTTCGTTAACGTTTCCGGGAACAGAACTGTTTGGAAGGTACCAATCTTTGTAGCTGTTTCCTGAACTTTGTGCCCAATCCGCAAAATGATTGTAAGCATTCAAAATCAATTCTTTTTCAATCGGATAGTTAAAAGTAGTTGGTAACCCAATCGCCCAAGG
This sequence comes from bacterium, assembly GCA_020850775.1. GTDB lineage: Bacteria > CLD3 > CLD3 > CLD3 > CLD3 > JADZEA01. The sequence continues at coordinate 9,361 of JADZEA010000242.1, read as the reverse complement.
CAAGTTTGTAACCGTTTTGTAGTATCGGTTTTGAGACGGGTCACTGTCGTCTGAAGCTGTTCCGAACAAAGTTAAGTCTGCAAGTGAAGTTGGTGGCTGGTCAGGTAAGTGAACTTCGTGTCCGCGTACTTTTTGCACAATCATAAAAGGATTGAAAGGAGGTTCAATGTTAACGAGTTCGTTTTGTGTCAAAGGAGTAACAAAAGTGATTAAAATTTCTACCGTAACAGGCTGAACGTAAGATTCACTTTCAACAGTGTTTACAAAGTTTGCACCGCCTGGTCTTGGCATTAAAGCGCTTGCGTTGTCAAAAACAATGAAAACGGTTTTTGACTGGTTAGCTTCAACGCCGTTTGGAGCTAAAGTGATGTAAGAAGGTGAGCTTAGCTGGCTTCCCGTAACGCTTGCAACTCTTGCAGGGTCAAGGTTCCACTCAACGCCGAAACCATTTTTGTAGTTTGCACCGATAGCTTTGATTGTAAACTTACCTTTTGCTTCCACGAGTTGGTTGTTTCCGTTTGTTACACCTTGCCAACTGTAATCAATGACCAAGTCGTTAAAATCGTAATCGCCGAGGTTTGGCCATTGGTCTTCAAAAGCGAGAGAAGCTTTTCCACCTTTATCGGGATAGTATTTATTGAATGCCTTTGTCGGGTCGTTTGGGTATTCGTCAATCGTATCGAAAATTCCATCGCCGTCAGAATCCGGGTCAGGAGCGTTAACAATCACGTTGTCAACCATCCAACCCGGAAAGTTTTGGATGATTCCGTCAATTGTTTCAAAGTAAAATCTGATTTTCACGTTTTGTCCTTTGAAAGCGTCAAGACTAGCAGTGCTTGTTATCCAACCGCCTGAGTTTCCTGAAGGTGAGTAAGGGAAAGGACCAGCGGAACCTGGAAAACCGTAACCGCCTCTGAGTTCTGTCCAGGTTGAGCCGTTGTTTGTGCTGACACTAACCATACAAAAATCCCAGCAAAGCTCAGTGTTGTAACTTTCATCAAAAGTAAGAACCAAGCCATTTTGATTTGGCAAAGCGATAGTTGGAGAAATCAGTGCGTTGCTGACTCTTTTTCCGTTGTTGTAGTTTCCGGGTGAATTTCCGATTCCAGACCACCAAACTTTTGTGCTTGCACTGTTTCTGCTGATGGAAATTTGGTGCCAAAGGTTAGGACTGATGTTTGAACCGGGTGCAACGACTTGTGTTGTCCAGCCGTTAATTCCATTTTCCATGTTGTCCTGAAAAACGATAACATTAACTTCGTTACCATTTTTTCCGTTTGGTTTGGTTCTAAAGATTTCATTTTGAGAGTTTGGCGAGACTGAATTGGCAAAAATTTCAGAAGCGTTTTGAGAAGGTGCGCCGGTTCTTGGCGGAGCTTCTGTCAGATAAGTGTAGGTGTAATCAATTTTTCCGTTTGCGATTGGCACTTTAACCGATTTCGTTAAAATTGAGTTACTGTTAGTTTTCAGGTAGAGTTCACTTACGTAAGTTGGAACGGTTGTGTTAGTTTCGTAAATTCCCTGCTCGTTTGTAAGCCCACTAATCAACAATTTTCCGTCAGTTTCGGGGTCGTTAACGTAAACATCAATTTTTGCACCTTTAATTGGAGTTCCCTCGCCGTCAGGAGCGGTGATTTTAATGTTTACTTTTTGCGTGGTTTCAAAGTTAAAACCCGGTTGGATTACGAGGTCTTCCATTTTTGTAATTGTTTTTTTATCCTCGTCATCGCTGCAACTAAAAGCAGCAAACAGAGTTAAAGCAATTAAAATGCTTCTAAAAAAAGTTTTCATTTTTCTTGTCTCCTTTTAATTTTATAAAAAAATTTAAATTGAATTGGTATAAATTCTAAGCTAAATAAAAAGCAAAAAAAGTCAAACGGTTCGTTTTTTCTGTAAACACACAAAAATTACTGATGAATGATTTGAAAAAACAGATGAACTCACCTTCAAACATACTTTTTAAGCTCTGATTCAAGTTCTTTGTTGGCTTGTTTACAAATTTCTTCCATCTCTAAAAATAGATTTGGGAGAGTTTCAAGATTATTTTTCCCTGCTACACTATCAGAAATACTTTTTATTATTTCTAAAAGTTTCTGGTTTCCAATCATTGAAACAGCTGGTTTAAACTTGTGCAGTGCAGTTCGGATTGCATCCCAATCTTTTTTCTCATAATTTTCTTTGATGGTTGAAACGATTGCTGAGTTTTTTCCGATTAACATTAAAATCATTGTTTTCAGGAATTCATTGTCTTCTTGCAAATCACCCGTAAAAAAGTCTTTAAAATAAGAAAGGTTAACTATTTTTTCTGTGTTCAGGCTCTGCATAATTAAATCAAATTTAGTTTTTTCATCAAGTCATCTTTGTAAGATTTACCGATTGGAATGTATTTTTTCCCAATTATTAATTCATTTTCTTCAATCATTGAAATTTTATCAATCCTTGCAATAAATGAACGATGAACACGTATAAAATCATTTGAAGGGAGTTTACTGACAAGCCCTTTCATTGTAAAAAGAACCGTGAATTTTGTCTCTTTGGTGTGAATCACTACGTAATCAGCAAGCGATTCTATCCACAAAATATCTTCAACGTTAATTTTTACAAGCCGTGAATTGACTTTAATAAAAATATGCCCAATGTCTTTGTTGCCCGCCATAATTTTGTTTGAAGCGTCGTAAATTTCTTTTGCCTTTGAAACAGCTTTGAGAAACCTCGCATAGTTTATCGGCTTAAGCAGGTAATCGGTTACGTTGTACTCAAAAGCTTCAAGTGCGTACTCATCGTGAGAAGTTATTAAAATTACTTGTGGACTAAGTTTTACAGCTTTGATGAACTCAATCCCACTCATTTCAGGCATTTCAACATCTAAAAAAATCAAATCTATGTCTTGACTTCTCAAAATATTTGCAGCTTCAATCGCATTTTCACACATCTGAACAAGTGTTAAAAAATCCGTTTGTTCCACACAATGTTTGATTAAAAGCCTTGAAATTTCATCGTCGTCAACAATGAGGCAGTTCATTTTCTAAGTTTCCCAAATCTTCTTTTTATGGATTTAGCTTAAAGGTAAGAAAACTAAGATTAAAATTAAAGTGTTTTAATCTTAGTTTGGTAAAATTTCAGGAAAATCTGTTTTTAAGATTTAGAAAATCTAAGTTCCTTAATCCAGCAGTAAAGCACAGGAACTACAAAAAGTGAAATCATTTCAATTAACATTCCTCCAAAAGAAGGAATCGCCATCGGAAGCATAATGTCTGAACCTCGCCCTGAACTCGTTAAAACAGGAAGCAAAGCCAAAATCGTCGTCGCTGTCGTCATCAGACAAGGACGAATTCTTCGTGTTCCCGCTTCAATCACAAACTCACGAACCTCTTTAGTCTTTAACTTCGTTTTACCCGCAAAAACCTGGTCAAGGTAAGTCGCCTGAACAACTCCGTCATCCGTCGTAATCCCGAAAAGTGCAATGAAACCAACCCAAATCGCTACCGAAAGATTTATCGGGTGCATCTGAAAAAGTTCACGTAAGTTCACACCAAAAACCGAAAAATCCAAAAACCAACTCTCTCCGTAAAGCCAAATCATCAAAAAACCTCCAGCCCAGGAAATAAAAATCCCCGAAAAAACTAACGCAGTCGTTGAAACTGACCTGAACTGAAAGTAGAGCAAAAGAAAAATCGCAAAAAGTGCCACAGGTAAAATTAAAGCTAACTTTTTTTCAGAGCGGATTTGGTTCTCGTAAGTTCCCGAAAACTTGTAGGAAACTCCGTCAGGTAAAACTAATTCACCACTTTGGATTTTGCTTTGAAGGTATTTTTCTGCTTGTTCAACGACGTCAACTTCCGCCGCCTCGTTTTTTTTATCAAACAAAACGTAACCAACCAAAAAAGTATCCTCTGACTTAATCATCTCAGCACCACGCAGGTAAAAAATCTCCGCCAACTGTTCAAGCGGAACCTGCTGACCATCTTCAGTTGGAACTAAAATTTTCCCCAATGCCTCAAAATCATCCCTCAACTCTCTCGCGTAACGAACACGAATCGGGTAACGTTCACGTCCTTCAACTGAACTCGTGATGATTTCGCCACCAATTGCAACCTGGATAACTTCCTGAACCATCTGTACCGAAATCCCGTACCGTGCAATTTTCTCCCGGTTAACCCTGATTTCAAGGTAAGGTTTACCAACAATTCTGTCCGCTACAACAGTCGCAGGCTCAATTAATGGAACTTCTTTCAAAAATCTTTCAATCTCAAACCCAACTTTTTCAATGCTTTCAAGGTTTGCTCCCTTAATTTTTAAACCCATCGGAGCACGCATTCCACTCTGAAGCATTACAAGTCTTGCAGCGATTGGTTGAAGTTTCGGTGCTGAAGTCGTACCGGGAATATTTGTAACTTCAACAATTTTTTCCCAAATCCCGTTCGGAGACCTGATTTCATCCCGCCAGTTCCTGAAAGGCATTCCATCTTCGTCAGGAATTAGTTCTCCGTTTTCATCTTTTGCAAACACGCCGTTTTCAAACCTGAAAGTTAACCGCTTCCCGTTTTCGTCTGTTTTGTACTCCGGCTTGTAGTTAATCACGATTTCAAACATTGAAGTCGGTGCCGGGTCAAGTGAAGATTCTGCTCTGCCAAGTTTCCCGACAACGCTTTCAACTTCAGGAATCGCCTGAACCTGAACGTCTATTTTCTTCAAAGCGTCCATCGCTTCGCCGATTGAAGCGTGAGCCATCGTTGTTGGCATTAAAAGAAACGAGCCTTCGTCAAGCGGCGGCATAAATTCCTTGCCAAGTCCGGGAAATTTGTGTAAAAAAAACGAGTAAACAGAGTTTTCTTTCATAAAATTTGGCAAAACACTTCCAAGCGTTTTTTCAAAACCAAGCCAAACCGAAAAACCGAAAAAAACAATCAGAAACGGAACAAGCAAAAATTTTCCCTTGTTGTCCAGCGTCCAGCTTAAAATTTTCGGGTAAAACTGCACAAAACATTTTGAAGAAATCAAAACCAAAGCGATTACCAAACCAACAAAAATGAAGTTTTTGAGAAAACCTTTTTGCACTCCAAGTGGAAGCCAGTCGGCAGTCAGGTAGTAAAGCACAATCAAAATTGCAGTTGAGTTTACAAGGTAAGGCATAAAATTTTGGATTTTTTGCGGAATTTTCTCCTCAAAAATCGTGTAAGTTCCAAGTCCAATCAAAACTAATCCTGCCCACCAAAGCACAAAAAATAAGAAGTAAATTCCAATTGCCACTAAAATTGCGTTAAAGATTTTTTTGGTGAGTTCACGTTTGAACTTGCCGGTAAAAAGGATTTGTGCAAAAGCAGGGATAATTGTCAGTGCAACAACGATTGAGGCAAAAAGAGCAAAAGTTTTTGTGTAAGCAAGCGGCTTGAAAAGTTTTCCTTCAGCGGCTTCCATCGTAAAAATTGGCAAAAATGAAACGATTGTCGTTGCAACAGCAGTCAAAACCGCCGAGCCAACTTCTGCAGAAGCTCTGTAAATTACTTCAAGCCGGCTTTCGTCGGGAGAAGCCTTTTCAAGATGCCTCAAAATATTTTCGGTAATGATGATTCCCATGTCAACCATCGTTCCGATTGCGATTGCAATTCCCGAAAGGGCAACAATGTTTGCTTCTACGTCAAAAAATTTCATTCCGATAAAACACATCAGAACAGAAACCGGCAAAAGCAGCGAAATCAAAAGCGACGAGTAAAAGTGCATCACCATCACAAGAATTACGATTACAGTTATCAAAATTTGTTGCGTGATTGCGTCGTTCAAAGTTCCGATTGTCTCTTGAATTAAGCCTGTTCTGTCGTAAAAAGGAACGATTTTCACTTGTGAAACTGTTCCGTCTGCGAGTGTTTTTTTTGGCAAACCTGTTGAAATTTCAGCGATTTTTTGCTTAACATTTTTAAGCGTTTCGTAAGGATTTCCGCCGTAACGGGCAACAACAACTCCACCAACTGCTTCTGCTCCTTCTTTATCCAATGCTCCGCTTCTGAAAGCTGGTCCTAATTTTACACTTGCAATGTCTTTGATTAAAACAGGGACGTTGTCCTTAGTTTTAACAACTGTTTGTTCAAGGTCAACAACGTTTTTTACAAAACCAACTCCGCGAATTACGTACTCAACCTGATTGATTTCAATCGTTCTTGCACCGACATCAAGGTTTGAGTTTTTCACTGCTTCGTAAACTTCTCCAAGTGAAATTCCAAAATGCCTCATCGCATCAGGGTTAACATCAATTTGATACTCTTTTACAAAACCACCAACCGAAGAAACTTCCGCAACTCCTTCCGCAGAAGCTAAACTGTAACGCACGTAGTAATCCTGAACGGAACGAAGCTCCTGCAAATCCCAACCTCCTGTGGCGTTTCCTTTTTCATCCTGTCCTTCAAGCGTGTACCAAAAAACTTGTCCAAGCGGAGTTGCGTCCGGTCCTAAAGATGGAACAATTCCCTGTGGTAAAGTTCCTGTCGGAAGTGAGTTCAATTTTTCCAAAATCCTTGAACGGGACCAGTAAAAATCCACTTCCTCGTCAAAAATTACGTAAACCGAAGAAAAACCAAACATTGAAAAAGAACGAATTGACTTAACGTGAGGAAGCCCTAAAAGCGCAGTTGTCAGCGGGTAAGTGATTTGATTTTCAACGTCTTGCGGAGAACGTCCCATCCAATCAGTAAAAACGATTTGCTGGTTTTCGCCGATGTCCGGAATTGCGTCAACACGAATCGCATCTTTTGGCAAAAAATCAAGGTTGTAATCAAAAGGCGAAACAATAATTCCCCAAACCATCACAAAAATCGTAGCTAAAAAAACAACTAATTTATTTTCAAGACAAAATCTAATAATTGAGTTTACCATTTTTTAGTTTCCATTTTTTTTTAATGTTTGTGCTTTTGGTTTGGTTCAGCTTCAGGATTCATCATACTTTTTTTAGCTTTGATTTGCAGCGAAGAATCAATTTTAAACGCTCCGTTTGTAACAACTTCTTCGCCTTCAGCCAAGCCACTTTTTACGACGTAAAAATCCCCTGCCCTACTTCCTAAAACTACTTCACGACCTTCAAAAGTTGGTTTTCCGGCTTGAATTTTTACGTAAACAACTGCTCTTTTTCCTGTGATTAAAACTGCTGTTTTTGGAATTGCCAAGAGTTTTTGTTCGCTGATTTTTGCTTTCAAAATTGCTCTGACAAACATTCCTTCCTTAAGTTTTTCGTTTTTGTTTTGCACTTCAAGGCGGATTTTTACGGTTCTTGTTTCTGCGTCAAAATTCGGCGAAACGAAGTCAATTTTTCCGCTGAAAATCTCTTCTCCGTAAGCCAAAACAGTGAAATCCACTTTTTGCCCGAGTTTCACAAAAGGCAGGTCAGTTTCAAAAACTTCAAGAAAAACCCAAACCTTACTTAAATCAACAACGGTAAAAATTGGCATTCCAGTTTCAACGTAGCTTCCTTCGTTTGTGTCTTTTGTGAGAACGGTTCCGTCAAGTTCTGAGTGGATTGCAAGGTTTGTGCGGACGGTTTTTGATTTTTCAAGTTCGTTAATCTGTTCCTGTGAAATCCCTAAGAGTTCAAGTTTTTTTTGTGCCAAAAGTTTTTTGTTTTCGCTGTCGGCAAATTTTATTGCCTGCAAAAATTCTTCTTGCGCCGAAACCAAAAGTGGACTGTAAATTTCGGCTAATTTTTCGCCTTTACGGACTTTTGCTCCGATAAAATTTGTGTAGAGTTTTTCAATCCTTCCGTCAAAACGTGCTGCAATTGTTTTTGTGCGGGTTTCGTCAAAAGCAATTTTTCCGACGAGGTAAATTTCATTTTCAATGAGTCTTTTTTCAACAAGCGTAGTTTGGATTTCAGCAAGTTTTACAGCATTTTCAGAAAGTGAAAGCACGGCAGGATTTTTATTTTCATCTTCACCTTTGAAAACCGGGATTAAATCCATTCTGCAGATTGGACAAAGCCCTTTTTCAGGAAGTTTGATTTGCGGGTGCATTGAACAGGTCCAAAAATCAATTTCTTTTTGTGAAGTTGTTGTTAGTTGTTCTTCTTTTTTTGAGTTGCAAGCAAAAAGAAACGAAAAAAATATTAAGCATAAAACCAGTTTTTTCATAAGTTTACCTATTTTAGTTAGTAAGCATTTTTATTTTTGCTAAGGCGACAGCTTTGTTAGTTTTAGCCATCTCGCAAAGCATTTCAAACTCCAGCATCATTTTTTGTGTTTCAAGCAGGTTTCTCAAATCGGCTTGTCCGTTTTGGTAAGCGGTTTTTGTAAGTTCAAGGTTTTGTTTTTCCTTTGGAAGCAGTTTGTTTTCGTAGAGTAAGATTTTTCTTTCAGCCTCTTGCAGTGCAAACAAAATTTCCTCAAGTTCTGTTTTTAACCGGCTAATTTTATTAGATTTCAGGTGTTCAGTCGCTTCTTTGTTCAGGATTGCCTGTTGTTTTTTTGCGGAATATTTTTTTTGCCAAAGCGGAATGTTTACGCCAAACATTAACATCACTTCATCATCGCCTTTTGTTGGTGTTCCGTGTTCAGAAGTTCCCGGTTTCATAATTGTGTACTCAGTTCCAAGCGTAAAATCGGGTAAAATTTCCCGCTTTGAAAGAGCAATTCCAATTTTTTCTTTTTCAAGCAGGAAACCGAGCATTTTGATTTGTGGGTTTTGCAAAAGTTTTTCGGTCAGGTTTTCAAGTTCCGGTTCTTCGGAATCAAGTTTCGGTTCGGGTAAAAAATCGTCTTCAGAACGGTTCAGAAGCAGGTTTAGTTTTGCTTTTTTAACTTCAAGCATTTGATTTAAGGTTAAAAGTTTGTCTTTAAGTTGTTCGGTTTCAATTTCAGTTTGCAGCAGTTCTGAAAAATCAGCTTGGTTGTTTTGGTAACGAACCTGTGCAATTCCATAAATTTCCTCAAGTAATTTCAGGTTTTTTTCGGTGATTTTTTTCTCAAAAGCAGTTTGGTAAAGCATAAAATAATTTTCCTTAACTTCAAAAATCAGTTCAAGTTTTGCCATTTCAAAATCTTCACGCATCGCTTCTGATTCTTTGAAAGCCATTTTTTCCATCAAACCGAGCTTTCCCCAAAAAGGAAACATTTGCATCAGGTTCAGCCTTGCGACTTGTGTTTCTGAACCTTTTGCGAAGTAAGAAAAAGTGAAGTTTGGGTCAGGTAAAGTTCCAACTTGTGGAATTACCTCAAGGCTTGCTTTCCAGGTGCTAAACTTAGCTTTTAGCTGTGGATTGTTCAGAGTTGCAAAATAAATCAGGTCAGAAAGTTTTGAATTTTCGCTGATTTTTATTTCCTGAGCAAAAAGTAAAAGTGGGAAAAGTAAAATTATTATTGTTGTAAACATAAAAAACCTATTT
>JADZEA010000241.1 GCA_020850775.1 bacterium | reverse complement strand
TTTTTAACACTCTTGGTGAAGTTGTGAAAGAATTTTCGCTTGACGCAGGTAAAAATTTTGTTGAGTGGAACGGCACAAACCAGTCGGAAAAACAAGTTTCAAGCGGGATTTATTTTTACAGGCTTCAAAGCGGCGATTTTTCCGAAACAAAAAAAATGCTTCTGCTAAGGTAGTTTTTTCCACGAGTGAGAGACTGAACTGACAAACTCAGTCTCTTTCTTTGAAATTTTGTCTTTTTTAGTTTGTTTGCCAGAAAATCCAACCTTAAATTTCACAAAAATTTTTCTTTCAAAACTAATTCCAAAAAACGATGCTGAAAAACCATAAAACTTTATTTTTTAGCTTTTTAGCTTTACTAATTCCAATAATTTTTTTTGTAATTCTTGAAACAGGACTAAGATTTTTTGATTTTAACGGAAAGCAGGAAATTTTTTTGCAAGACGAAGCTAACGCGAATTTTCTGCGTGTGAACCCGGAAACCGCAAAATTTTACTTCTCAAACTCAACTTTCAGACCTTCACCCTCGCCTGACGTGATTTCCAAAACAAAAAATCCAAACACAGTCCGGATTTTTGTTTTTGGTGGCTCAAGTACTGCCGGTTACCCTTACCTTTTCAGCGGAACTTTTCCTGCAATGCTCAAACAAAGGCTTGCTGACGTTTTTAGCGAAAACACGGTTGAAGTTGTAAACTTTGGGATGACTGCAACAAATTCTTTTACGGTTCTTGACCTTGTCAAACAAAGTTTTGAGTACGAACCGGACTTGTTTTTGATTTACTCCGGACACAATGAATTTTATGGAGCGTTAGGAACAGGCTCTGCTCAGTCTGCGCCTTTTGGAAGCACTGACAGAAACTTTACTTTGTTTTACCTTCAACTGAAAAAGTTCAAAACTCTGCAACTTTTACAACTGACAATTTCAAAAATTGTGGATTTTTTTGCAAGTTCAACAAACCAGCAAGAACAGTCAACTTTGATGGGACAAATGGCTAAAGAACAGGAAATCCCGATTAATTCCGAACTTTACAACAAGACTCTGGAAATTTTTGAGCAAAATATTTTGGAAGTGATTGAGCTTGCAAAACAAAAAAACGTTCCTGTTTTGCTCGGAACTCTTGCTTCAAACCTGAAAGACCACAAACCTTTTGTTTCAATTCAAAAAGCGGGAATTGACAAAAAAGATTTTGAAGCAAAAATTGAAAAAGCACGTGAGTTTGCAAAAAATGAAAATTACAAAGAAGCATTAAAAACCTTGCAACAGGCACTGAAAATTGATTCGGCAAACGCACTCGCAAATTTTTATGCGGCGAAGTGTTTTGATTTTTTGGGTAATTATCAAAATGCGAAACAATTTTACACAAAAGCGAAAGATTACGACGGTTTGCGTTTCAGAGCCTCAAGTGACCTGAACAAAATTCTTTTCAAACTTGCTAAACAGCCAAAAGTTTTTCTTACTGACACGGAAAAAGCACTTTCAGAAGCCACGAAAAATAAAATTATCGGGAACGAACTGATGCTTGAACACCTTCACCCAAACCTTGAAGGCTATTTTTTGATGGCAAAGGCATTTTCGCAAACGATTTTGGAAAACAAAATTTTTAATTTCAAAGAAAATCCTGCACCTAAAACTGACGAAGAGCTACGAAAAGAAATTCCTGTAACAAGTCTTGACCTGAAAATCGCTGAAATCAGGATAAAAATTCTCGTTTCAAACTGGCCTTTTAAAGGAAAAAACCTTTCGGTTGACGATTTTCAGCTGCAAAATGAAGTTGAAAAGCAAGCGGTTGCCGTTCTCAAAAAACAGTCTGACTACGAAAAATCTCACGTTGAACTTGCCCGGTTTTACACACAACAAAACAGAATTGATGAAGCAATTTCTGAGTACAAAGTGCTTTCAGAGACTTTTCCAACAAACGAATCGCCACTTTTAGCAATTTCTGATTTGCTGATAAAATCCAAAAGGTTTGACGAAGCACTGCCTTTTTTAGAAAAAACGGTTTCGCTTGTTGAAAATGATTTTTCTTACAAGTGGATTGGGACGATTTCCTTGAACAACAAAGATTTTTCAAAAGGAGTGAAATTTTTGGAAAAAGCGGTTTCGCTGAACCCAAAAGACGAACAGGCAACTTACAACCTTGCAGGAAGTTATTTTTTTGTTGGAGACACAAACAAAGCAATTTCAACGGTTGAGGCACTTTTGAAAAGAAACCCAAACTTTCCAAACGGGCAAAATTTTTACAACCAACTTGTAAACTCAAAAACCAAGTAAAAATGTAGTTAAATTTGGTTTAATCAATCATTTTCATAAATTCACGTCTGATTTTCCCGGTAAATTTTACAAGAGAAAAAAATATTTTTGCAGAAAACTAAATTTTTTGTTGACAAGGCGTTTTTTTTTTACGTTGCCTCCAAACAAAAATCTCAGGAATAAAGTGGAATGTTTGATAAAACTAAAAAACTTTACAGCTTCGCTTTGCTTCTCTTGTTTGTAACCATTGGAATCAATGCTTTTGTGATGTGGAAAAGGCAGGTTGTTTCTTACGGTTACTTTCCAAACCCAATT
>JADZEA010000240.1 GCA_020850775.1 bacterium | reverse complement strand
TCGTCCCAAAAAGCACTGATTACGTTGTCAACTGCGTCGTTGGTTGGGATTGTCGGGTTTGTGTAAGTTCCGGTAACAGCCGAGTAAAAAGAAAAGGTTAAAAATCCGTTGGTGCTGATAAAAACTGTGTTGTAAGTTCCGCCGTAAAAAGGAAAGTTAAAACCAATTGCAGTTTGTAAAAATCCTTCGTCTTTGTTTCCGTCTGTCCAGTTGTTTCCGATTGCTGTTCCTGTTCCTGAAATGTTGTTCCAAACGTAAGTTGGGCCGCCGGGAGCGTTTGAATCTTTCCAGGTGTAACCAAAAGAATCAGGTCCGCCAGAGCCGTTTAGTTCGTTGTTAGTTTTTTGGTTTGTTGCTGTCGGTCCGCTGGCTCCTGAAACAGTAGCAACCCAATTTAAATTTGAACTTGTTGGAGTGCTGCTGATGTTTACAGTTTGGCTTGTGCTTGAGCCGGTAGAGAGAGTTTTTGAAATGCTTGCAGTGTTTACTGAAATTGTTGGTGAAACAAGAAGTTCGTCGTTTCTCAGGTAAACGAGAGCGGCGAGCATTCTTTCAATTTGTTCTGCCGAGAAAGAATCTCTGCATCTTTTTTGTGAGTAAGACATCTGGTTGTGAGTATCGGGAGAGTAGCTTGCTCCGTTTCCGTCGGTTGCTGTTCCTGTGTAAGTGCAGAAAGGGTAAACACTTACAACGCTTGAAAGGTTCGGGTCGGCAGGAGTATCGCAAAGCAAATCGCCGGAAATGCTGCAATTTGAACCGTTGACAAGTTCGCTTCCCAAAGATGTTTCGTGAGTGTGAAAAAGTTCAAAGTAATGCCCAACTTCGTGTGGAACAGTTGAAGGATTGCTCGTAACTCCGTAACAATCATCATCAAAAACAATTCCCTGAATTCCGCTAAAAGTAAAGCTGGAAATTCCGCAGGAGCCTTGAGCGTAGCTTGCAACGTAAAGATTGATTGTGTTTGCGACGTTGTTTGCGGTTCTCACAGCGTTTCGTTCAGCGTCGTTGTCGATGCTGTAGTAAACATCACTGTTAATGTAGTGAGTTGAGCTTGCCTGGTAGAACTGGATTCCCGTTCCCGTGAAGTAAGTGTTCAGGTCTGTAATTCCTTGTGTTTGTTGGCTTGCACCAATTCCACCCGTTCCTGCACTTGTTCGGATAACGTGAAGCGTTACGGGAAGCAGGAAAGTTGAGTTGAGCAGGTTTCCGTACTTCGGATGGTTCATCAGGTTATTTTTTCCGTTGTAGAACCAGTCGTTTTTGCGGATAAACTCAATGTTTTCTTGAGTTAGCTTTGTTCCGCATTCTTCGTTAAAACTTTGTGCGTTCAGCGAAGTTGCTAAGAACAAAAATGCCAAAGCCGTTTTTTGTAGAGTGTTTTGCATAATTTTTGCCTTTAATTTTGGGGTTGCTAAAAAATTTGCGTTTAAAAAAATGGATTTCTTACTTTAATTAAATGATTAAAAACAAAAAAAACAAAAGTATTTTTTTTTAGGAGTAAACTTGGCTTTGGAAACGAAAGATTTTGATTACAAACTTCCCGAAAACCTCATCGCAAAATTTCCCGTTTCACCACGGGACAGTTCAAGGCTTTTGGTTTTGGATAAAAAAAAACAAACTTACAAGCACAAAATTTTTCACGAAATTTTTGATTTCTTAAGCTCGGGAGATGTTTTGGTCATCAATGAAACAAAAGTTTTGCCGGCAAGACTTTTTGCGAAAAAGGAGGAAACAGGAGCAAAAATTGAAGTTTTACTGCTTGAAGAGATTTCCCTGAACTGTTGGAAAACGTTTGCAAAACCTGCAAAAAGGTTAAAAACCGGAACCGTGTTAAATTTTAGTGAGAACTTAAAAGGAACAGTAACAAAAATTTTTGATGAAGGTGAACGGGAAATTTTTTTTAGCGGGAGCTTTTGGGAAGAGATTGAAAAAATTGGAAAAATTCCGCTTCCACCGTACGTTTTACGGGAAGCAAACGAAAAGGACAAGGAAACTTACCAAACAGTTTACGCAAAAAAACGAGGTGCAATTGCAGCGCCAACGGCAGGACTTCACTTTACAAACGAGCTTTTGGAAAAAATCCGTGCTAAGGGAGTGAAAATTTTACCACTTACGCTTCACGTTGGAGCGGGAACTTTCAAGCCTGTCAGCGTTGAAAAGATTACAGAACACAAGATGCACAGCGAATTTTTTGAAATTCCACAAGAAACAGCTACTGAAATTTCAGCTTGCAAGGAGCGTGGAAACAAGGTTTTTGTAGTTGGGACAACTTCGGTTCGTGCTTTGGAAAGTGCAACAAGCGTTAAAAATGGAAAACTTGAGTTTGTAAGACTTTCGGGAAAGACGGAAATTTTTATTTTTCCGCCTTACAGTTTTAAGGTTGCTGACGCAATCGTAACAAACTTTCACTTGCCGTTTTCAACGCTTTTGATGCTTGTTTCAGCGTTTGCGGGAAAGGATTTTGTGTTGGAGGCTTACAAATTTGCAGTGCAGGAAAACTATCGTTTTTATTCTTACGGGGACGCAATGTTACTGATTTGTTAGGGAAGTTTTAGAAAAAAGTAAAAAATAGTGTTGTGAGAAAATTGGCAACAGACTTAACTTTGCAGAGTTTTTAAATAAAAATTGGGGCTTTAAAAAAATGAGTTCAGAAAAAACGAAGTTAGAGATTCCGAATTGGTTAAGAATTTTAGCACTTTTGGTAGTGCTTTACTTTTTTCTTGTAAGCATTGCAGTGATGGGAGATGCCTTTAAAAATGAGTATTTCAGAGAAATTTCTAAAAATATGATTGCTCACACTGACCCTTTTATCGGTCTTTTTATCGGTCTTTTAGCTACGAGCATAATTCAGAGTTCGTCAACGACAACTTCAATGATTGTAACATTTTTTGCGGCGAGCCTTGTTTCTGAAAATTTTGCTAATTCTGCTGAAATGGCACAAGCCTTTGAAGGTGCAATGGTTTCAGCGATTCCGATGATTATGGGAGCAAACATTGGCACAAGTGTAACAAACACAATAGTTTCAATGGCTCACATCCGTGCTACGAAGGAATTTAAATTGGCTTTTGCGGCAGCGACGATTCACGATTTTTTTAATATTTTTACGGTAATTGTTTTGTTCCCCTTTCAGTACAAGTTTGATTTTATTGGAAAAATAGCTCACTGGTGTGCGAATTTTTTTGTTCAGTCAGGGATTCAGGTAAAAGACGCAGAAACAACGGATTACTACAAAATTCTGATTAGTTTCGTTTCAAAGCCAATCCAAAAAACCGTTGAAGCGGTTCCGAACCCTTTCAGTTTTTTTGGCGATGTTCAGTTTCACGCAATTTTGCTTTTGCTTGTTGGTGTTTTGCTTTTGCTCTACACTTTGGTAAAACTTGTTGAACTGTTGAAGGTTTTAGTTTTAAACAAAGCTGAAAAGTTTTTTGATACTTACATTTTTCGTAACGCTGGTTTAGCGATGTTTTTTGGTGTAGTTTTAACTGTTGCAGTCCAAAGCAGCTCTGTAACAACTTCGCTGATTGTTCCTTTGGCGGGAGCAGGGATTTTGACTTTAGTGCAGGTTTACCCTTTCACGCTTGGAGCAAACATCGGAACAACAGTTACTGCAATTATTGCAGCGGCAGCAACCACAGGAAACAAAGAAATTGCTCTGACAATTGCTTTTGCACATCTTTTGTTTAACGTTTTTGGGATTTCGGCAATTTGGCCAATTCCTTTTATCAGAAAATTACCAATTATTTTTGCAACAAATTTTTCCGAACTTGTTTCGGAGAAGAAATACTTAGCTTTTGTTTACGTTTTGCTTGTATTTTTTTTAATACCACTAAGTTTAATATTTTTCTTTAACTAAGGAGTTAAAATGTTTAAGCATCTTTACGAAATTTGGAAATCCGATACTCTAATCCAGCAAGCCTGGCAGGAATCAATTGAAATGCTTGAGATTGATTACGAGATGATTCAGGCAAGCATTGAAACTTTACGCCAAAAGGATACTTCAGAAATTGCCGAAGAAATCCGCCAAAAAGATAAAATTATCAACCGTTACCAAAGAGACGTACGCCAAAAAGTGCTGACTCACATCGCAGCAAGTGGAATCGCGGATTTGACGACAGGTTTGATTCTCACTTCAATCGTGATTAGTCTGGAACGGATTGGTGATTACACAAAAAACATCGTTGATTTGGCTGTTCACCACCCCAAAAGGCTTAGCGGCGGAAGGTTCGAAGAAAAGCTGCAAACACTTGAAAAAGAACTGCTTGAAAACGTGCAACGTGGAATCAAAGCCTTCAAAACACAGGACCAGGATGAAGCACGAAAAATTATGACAGTAGAATCACAACAAGTTGCAGACATCGTTGACGAAATTGTTTACAGTTTGGTCTCAGGAAAAACGGAAGGTTTTGACACCGCTGAAGCCGTAACTTTAGCTTTGTACGTTCGCTACATGAAAAGAATCAACTCGCAGGTCAGAAATATTATGTCTTCAATCGTAAATTCCTTTGACAGAATCGGACACAAGTACAAAGACTAATTTTTCCTTTTTTAAAAGCTATTTTTTTCTTTTCTTTAGGATAAATTCTACAGGAGAAAAAAATGAACCAACTTTTATTAAAAACCGCTTTTGTGCTTTGTTTTTTCAGTGAAAACCTGCTTGCTACTCCTTACTGGAGCCTTGAGCAAATCAATGAATTTCACGCAAAAAAGGAAAAATCAGAAAACCAGCTTGCACAACTTCCAATTCCTTACAGCTACAAAAACAACAGTTATCCCGTAAGAATCGCCGAAATTGCTCACTACCTTTCCGTTTGGCAGGTTAAAGACTCGTCAGACCCGGAATTTGGCGGAATGGTTGAAGCTGAATCCGGAGACTTGAGCGACGTCGTTCAAACCGACAACACACTTGAATCAATTTGGGTTTGGTGTGCTTACGGAGAACTAACCGGCGATACCACAACTTACAAACAAAATATTTTGGACGCCTGGATTTACGCTCAAAACTTCCCCGCTTACAATGAAGAAGGTTCTGGTTCCGATTACTACAGAAACCACAACTGTGCGTGGGCTTTGGTTGCCGAAACAGCTTACAGAAATCTTTACAACTCTGCAACCTACTCAAACTACGCCCAAACCTGTGCAAACTACATCTCAAACCACCCGATGAACTTTAGCCAATCCGGTTACACAAACATTCATCCTTTTGTTGCCGGCTGGTGTGCCGGAAATCTTTACCTTTACGGAGTTGACACAAACAACCAAAACTACAAAAACACTGCTGTAACCTGGGGAAACAACGTAAAAACCTGGCTTGAGGCAAACGTTGCCAATTTTTCCCGTGAAGACTGGGCGATGTCTTCAGGAACTGCTGTCTGGGGACTTTGCAACTCAACTTTTAAGGAAAATCCAACGCTTGGGCAAACCTGGATTGCTCAAAATTCCGCCAATTTTGAGGTCTTCGTTCCCTACACAAACATTTCAGGCTACGATTGGGATGCTTCCTGGAACGTCGCTTACGCAAACTCTCACGCTGCACTTTTTGATGTTAGCGGTGACTCAAGTTTTTACCGGAACCATCTTGCTTTGACAGACACTTTAATCAGTTTTGACAAGGACAAAGACGGTGCGATTCCCGCTGAAACCGCTGTAATTAACAACGAAGACATGACTTGGGTTTCGTGTTACTTAGCTTTGATGGGAGCAGGAAACACACTCGCGAACTTACCACAACACGATGTTGGATTTCGTGAAATTGTTTTACCAAAGAAAAACCAAACCTTCGCTGTCGGACAACCAATTCCTCTAAAAGTCAGGCTTGAAAATTTTGGTTTGGAGGTTCCAACTTCACTGATTTTAATTAATGCAAACGTAACAGGAACAAGTTTGAACAGTGGTTTGAACAGTTTTGTTAATGTTTGCGGAAGCGTTGTTTTGGAACTTGGAACTTTTACAATCAATCAGGCAGGAACTTACGAACTCGTTTTTTCGCTTCAAAGTCAGGGTGATTCCGATTTCAGAAACGATACTTTAAAGGTTGAAATTAACGTCGTGCAAGGAGTTCAACTTGCGGGACAAATTTCAGGTTTACAGACAGGTTTTGCAAAAATCAAACTTGTTTCCCAAAGCAGCGAGTACGAAACTCAGACTGATTTTTCGGGAAACTACCAACTGAACATTCCTGCCGGAACTTACGACTGGATTGTTGAACCGCCTTTACCTTTTGGGATGCAGAGAGCCGAAAATCTGAACGTAAACGCAAACACAACACAAAATTTTACACTTTTAGTTGCTGAACTAATGCTTGTTGACGATGACGGAGGAGATTTTTACGAAAGGGAATTTTTTGAACCTTTGTTTAATTTGAACATTCCTTTTGCTTACCGGGAAAATAAAAAACAACTTTGGACGCAAAGTGAAACGCAACTTTTAGCCAAGCCGCGGATAGTTTACTTTACAGGCGACCAAAAAACGGACGTTCTGAACCAAAATGAAGAAGCACTTTTGGAAACTTTTCTGCAAAGTGGCGGGCAACTTTTGATTACTGGGAAAAACATCGCTGAAAGTGAACACAACTCACAATTTTTTCAGGATTACTTTAAGCTGAACTGGAACGAAAACTCAACAGCTGCGACAGGTTTTGCTTTTGGAGTAAGCCTCGTTCCACAGTTTGCAAGTTTGAATTTCTACACTTCCGCAGCAGGTTTTACGATTGACAATCAAGACGCAGACATGGACAAACTTACGATTTCAGGGACAGTAAACGACCAACCAGTTCAGGCTTTCAACTACGATTACTTAAGCACTAATCCGTCAACAATCGGCGGAACTGTTTACCACGGAAACTACGACGTTGTTTTTTTAGGCTTTGGAATTGAAGGAATCGCTTACAACTCAAGTTTACCGCTTGCAAGCAGCAAAGAACAATTTTTTACAGCAATCAATCAGTGGTTTGACCTTGTGCTTGAAGTTGGTGACGAAACGAACACTCCACAAACTTTTAAACTTTACCAAAATTTCCCAAATCCTTTTAACCCGACGACTAAAATTTCTTACGAATTTGAAAGCTACGAAAAAGCAAAGCTGATAATTTTTAACGTGCTTGGACAAAAAATAAAAGAGTTTGAACTCAAAAATCCAAAAGGTGAAGTTGTTTGGAACGGAACGGATTTTAGTGGAAACTTAGTAGCGTCAGGAATTTATTTTTACCAGCTAAAGGTTGAAAACTTTAGTCAGACTAAAAAAATGTTGTTTTTAAAATAATTTTTGGCGAACAACTCTTTAAAAAAGGAGAAAAAATGGAAGCCTTACTAACAAAACAAAAATGGTCTTACAAGGATTACGTGTTTTTTGACGACGAAAAAAGGTGTGAAATCATTGAAGGAGAAATTTTTATGTCACCAGGT
>JADZEA010000239.1 GCA_020850775.1 bacterium | reverse complement strand
TGAAAAGTTTGCCCTTTTTTTGTTTTTAAAAAGCGTAACTTTCGTCTGAACACGGATTTTTGGGATTTTAGGATTAACGGGATTTTTCTGAAAGCGTAAGCCCCGCCAAGAAGCATGGATTCCGCAAGTTTTCAGTCAGGCTCTCACTTCTTTTTTGCGGTCACTGAGCTTGCCGAAGTGCGCTGGTCAAAAAAACTCTTTGCTTTTCAAAATATTTTATTTTAATTTTTAGAAAATTAAAATCTTTAAATTAAGGAAATTAAAATGAAAACAAAATTTAATGCACTTGCTTTCCTGCTTGTTGCAGGAACTTTAAACGCGACAACACTTTCTTTTTCTACCTACCTCGGCGGGTCAGGTGAGGACAGAGCCTACTCACTCGCAGTTGACGGCAGCGGAAATGCTTACATCGGCGGTCAAACCAACTCAACCGATTTCCCAACTACAGCCGGTGCTTACGATACTTCACTTGGTGGAAGCTACGACGCATTTGTGAGCAAACTAAATTCCACAGGCACCGGGCTAAGCTACTCTACCTACCTCGGCGGGTCAGGTAGTGAAGAAGCCAGGGCACTCGTAGTTGACAGCAGCGGAAATCCTTACATCGGCGGTTACACTGAATCAGGCAATTTCCCGACAACTTACGGTGCGTTTGATACTTCGCACAACGGTGGAACTTACGACGCGTTTGTTTGCAAACTAAATTCAACTGGCACAGGGCTAAGCTACTCTAGCTTTCTCGGTGGGTCAAGTGATGACTATGCCTACTCACTCGCAGTTGATGGCAGCGGAAATGCTTACACCTGCGGTGAAACTGGGTCAAGCAATTTCCCGACAAGTTCCGGTGCGTTTGATACTTCGTACAATGGCTACTACGACGCATTTGTGAGCAAACTAAATTCCACAGGCACCGGGCTAAGCTACTCTACATTCATCGGCGGGTCAGATTCTGACAGAGCCTACTCACTCGCAGTTGACGGCAGCGGAAATGCTTACATCGGCGGTGGAACTTACTCAACCAATTTCCCGACAACTTCCGGTGCGTTTGATACTTCGCAAAATGGAGGTAGCTACACCACCAACTCCGACGCATTTGTGAGCAAACTAAATTCAACTGGAAGTTCACTTGTTTTTTCTACTTACCTTGGTGGAAACAATTGGGAAGCAATAAATTCAGTTGCACTTGATAACACTGGAAATGTTTATGTTATTGGTTTTATTCAAAATATCTGTATATATTATTCTAATAATAATAATACCTATTATTTACCGTCTAATTTTCCTGTAACATCTGGTGCGTACGATACTTCATTCAATGGTTTGGAAAATCTTCTAACTCCCGTCTGTTTTGGCGCTACAAGCGATTGTTTTGTAACAAAATTAAATTCAACTGGCTCATCACTTGTGTATTCAACTTATCTCGGAGGAAATACTTCTGACGAAGGCAATTCTATAGCTGTAGATGGCAATGGCAATGCTTATGTTACCGGGTATGTCAGCAACACAAATGAATCAGTAACTTACGTTGATCCCAATTACCCGACAACCTGGAATGCTTACGACACTTCATTTAACGGAAACCAAGACGCGTTCATCAGCATTTTAAATTCAACAGGTTCAGCACTTTTGTATTCAACTTTTCTGGGGAGCAACTATTCTGAATACGGAAAATCAATCACGGTTGACAGCACTGGAATTGCCTTTGTTTGCGGATACACTTCTTCAAACATCTTTCCGGTTACCCCGAATTCCTACGATACTTCACACAATGGCAGCTCCGATGTTTTTGTTTCAAGGTTTAATTTCTACTTAGAGAATGATTCTGTTGCACCGTCGGTAGTTCAGAACTTCAGGATTGAAGAAAACAACGGAACAAACCTGAAACTGAAATGGGAAGCAGGCGGAGACGAAGGAAACATTGGAACTGCTTCCTTCTACGAAATCAGGTATTCTCAAAATCTGATTGACGCAAGCAATTTTTCGGGTGCAACACTGCTGAGCAGCATTCCAACACCATCTGCAAGCGGACTGACAGACAGTCTGAGTGTAAGTGGATTGACAAGTGGTATTTTGTACTACTTCGGAATCCGGTCTTATGACAATGGGATGAATTCATCGCCTTTGGTTGTTACATCAAATCTTGGAAAACCACAGATTATTTCAATCAGTGATGTTGGAAATGACAACGGAAATCAGGTAAGGATTTATTTTACAGGTTTGTACAATGATTTTATGCTTGGAACGGGAATGGGTTTATCTTACCACATTTTTAGAAAGGTAAATCCGGTTTTTTCGCCTTCAGGTAAAAACGAAAACCAGGTTTTTGAAGCACTGCCAAGTGGTTTGTGGGATTTTGTCGGAACACTTCCTGTTTTAGGACTGACTGTTTACACGATAGTTGTTCCGACGCTTGCGGATTCCAATTCAACAGGTACACACGACTTTGAGTTTTTAGTTTGGGCAGTCAGTGGTGTTTCACCAGCCATAAATTCAGTTTCCAATGTTGTCGCTGCACATTCCGTTGATAATCTCGCACCGCCGCCACCTGTCAGCCCAAGTTTCACGAACAACGGAAACGGCACACTAACGGCTTCCTGGAATGCTGTTTACGCACCTGACCTTGCTTTTTACACGATTTACGCTAAGTTCCAAAACGACTCTTACACTCTTCTGACAGAAGTTCCCCCAACTGGATTTACAACCCAAAACTACACGTTTGGTGAAACACCTGGTGCTGTAGATTACTTTGTCGGAAGCAAGGACATCAATGGAAACGAGGGTTTGCCACCTTTTGACAGGATTACGAGCTTGGAAGTTGAAGTAGTTGGAAACGATGTTGTTTTGAGTTGGCTTGGCAAACTGAACGCTGTAAACTACAAAATTTACAGAAGTGTAAAACCTGATTTAACTGGTTCCGTTCAAATCGGGACTTACACAGCAAACGGTGTTTCGCCTGTTTTTACGGATTCGGGTGCTGCACAGAATTCCAACAAGTATTTTTACTTTGTAACGTGGGAAAACTAAGTTTTTTTTACTTTTTAATGCTTGAATTCTCCCCAAAAGCCTTGCAAAGTCATTTTTGCGAGGCTTTTTTTTTGCGTGAGGGTTTTTACTTTAAACGGGTTTTACACTTCTTAGCGGAACTAACGCTGGTTAGTTCTGAAAGCGGATTTTTGGGATTTTCAGGACAGGATTTTTCTGAAAGCGTAAGCCCCGCTAAGAAGCGTGGATTCCGCAACTTTTTTCCGCGAAGTTTTTTTCAAGCGGGTTTTACGCTTCTTAGCGGAATTCACGCTGGTTGTTCTGAAAGCGTAAGCCCCGCCAAGAAGCGTGGATTCCGCAAAAGTCTAGTTTCCCCTTCTCGCGGGTTTTACGCTGGAAGCGGAATTCACGCTCAAAACTTGTCAGGTTCTCACTTCTTTCTGCGGTCACTGAGCTTGCCGAAGTGCACGCTGTTTTTTTTACTGAATCACGAGCCAGGTCAACAGTTCAAAATCTTCCTCAGCCTTAACTTGTTCCTCTTCTTTTGGCAAAGTTTCGCCGCTGAAAAGGTTCAGAACTGCTTTTTCCCCGTAACTTTCCAACAAACCTGAAATTGCTTTTTTCAAAAGTTCTGAGTAGAAAGCCATTTCTTTACCGTTTTTTGTTTCAGAATCAAAAAGGTTGCAAAGTTCTTCGTAAGGTTTTTCTTTCCCGAAACAAAGTTCCCTGAAAATGCTCAAAACTTGTTTCGGATTCACAAAGTTGAACCTGATTGTTCCGTCGTTAAGAATGTAAACCAAAAAGTAAGGTTGAATCGGGTTCAGATTTTGGGTTTCAGTGGAAAGACTTTTTTGTTTGAAACAAAAAATCACACCTTTACTGATATTTTTTTCTGTGTTTGCAGGAACTACTGAGTAAACACCAAAAGGAGCATTTTTCAGTTCTTCCTTTTTTCTGTCAAGAAAGTTCAGCAGTTCACGCCTGAATTCTTCAAGTGAAAAATCGGTTAAGGCAGGATTTTCATCGGTTTCTTCCAGGTCTAAAACTTCATCTTTTAGCGAAAGAAGTTGTTTATCCCTGTAAGTCATCGTTTTAATTTCCTGGTCAAGCTCTTCCAGTTCCCTGACTTCTTTCAGCAGGTTGTCGTCAGTAGTTGTTGTAACGTCAACGAGAGCCATTTTCGATTCCACTTTTGGTCTGAGATTGATGTAGTTGTCAAGGTCCTGAGTGGGCCAAAAATTAACTAACTGGATGTTTTTATTTTTGCTTCCGAGCCTGTCAATTCTTCCGAACCTTTGAATGATTCTGACGGGATTCCAGTGAATGTCGTAGTTAATCAGGTAATCACAATCTTGCAGGTTTTGCCCTTCAGAAATGCAATCGGTAGCAATCAGAACGTCAATTTCCTGAGTTTCCGCCGGTGAAATTTTATCTCTGTTTTTTGAAATCGGAGAGAAGTTTGTAAGGATTTGGTTGAACTCAGTTTTACCGAAAGTAGCTTTGTTTTTTCCGGAGCCGAGAACGAGTGCAGCGTGAACTTTCAGTTCTTCACGCAGCGAGGTTTCAAGGTTTTCGTACAGGTAGTTTGCGGTATCGGAAAATGCAGTAAAAACAATGACTTTTTTGTTTGGTTTACCTTCGGAGTTTGTAGTTGGGTTCAGGATTTTTTTCTGAAGCAGCTTTTTCAGTTCCTGAAGTTTTCCGTCTCTTTCAGGCGAAACGTCTTTTGCTGAGACAAACAGTGAGTTTAGTTGCTGTTTGTCTTCACAAAGCCCGGCAATCCATTTTTCCAAATCTAAGTGAGCTAACTTAAACTTAAGTTTTTTTCCAACTTCAAAAGAATCTAAAAGGTCATCAGTTTCATCGGTTTCAAAATCGGAAACGGTTTCAACTTCAATTTCAGCGTTTTCGTTTCGGAGTTTTTGGAACTCATTAATTTTCTTAATCAGGTCATCAATTTTTTGAATTGTTTTTTCCATCGTGATTTGGAAAGATTCAATTGAGCTTTCAAGTCGTTTCAGAAAATTTACACGCATCATTCCAATCAGGTAATTTTCACGGTCTTCCTGAGTCAGGTTCCTGATTTTCAGGTTGTAGCTGCTCTTGAACTCATTTTTAACAAAACTGGTTGGATTAAAAAGGTGCAGTTTGTAGCCTAAAATTTCCTTGTTCAGTTTTTTGTAGTTAAAAAATCTTTTTTCCAAATCAAGTTCAGGAAAGATGGAAATGGGTTTTAGTCTTTTTGGAAACTCACCGATTTCGGCTAAGTTGTAGTAAGTTTTGATGTGTTTTCTTGACCTTGCGATTGTTAGCTGGTCAAGTAAGGAAAGGAAGTTTGGGTTTAGTTTTTCAAGGAGTTTGTGAATGTTTTGTTCACGTGTCTGGTTAGTTTTTCGTTCTTTTACCCAGTCGTTAAAATTTCTTTCAGCTTGGGCAAGTGTGTTTTTCAGGCTTTCAATTTTCAGGCTTTCGTTAAAAGCGGAATCGTTTCCTTCGGTGATGAAGTAAAGTTGGTTTCTGAGGTCTTTCAGTGTGTTGTTAACGGGAGTAGCTGAAAGGAGTAAAACTTTTGTTTTTACACCGCTTTTGATGATGTCGAGCATTAGTTTTTCGTAACGGCTTTTTCGTTCCGTTTTGCCTTTGTTGTTGTTGCGAAAATTATGCGATTCGTCAATCACGACTAAATCAAAATTTCCCCAGTTCAAAGAGCCAAGGTTCGTGTTTCCTGATTTTCCGGAATCGCGGCTGAGGTCTGTGTGAGAAAGCGTTGTGAAAGCAAAACGGTCTTCCCTGAAAGGGTTCAGGCTGTCGTTTTCAGTGTAAACAATCCAGTTTTCCCTGAGTTTTTTTGGGCAGAGAACCAAAACTTTGTCGTTTCGCAACTCAAAATATTTTACTGAGGCGAGTGCAACAAAAGTTTTCCCAAGCCCGACACTGTCGGCAAGGATGCAACCGTTAAATTTTTTGATTTTGTTAATTACGCCTTTTGCACCTTCTTTTTGAAACCCGTAAAGTGTGTTCCAGATTTTTGTATCGGTAAGTTGTTTCTGTAGTGAAAAACCTGCTTCAGTGTTTTCTTCCAAAAACCTGTCAAAAACGTGAAAAAGTGTTTTGTAGTAAATAAATTCAGGAGAATGGTTTACGTAAAGCTGTTCAAGGTAAGCCAGAACCTCATTTTTCACGTCTTCGGTTAGTTTTTTGTTGTTCCAGATTTCGCCAAACCACTCAAGGAGGTCTTTTCTGTCGCGGTTGGAATCAAGTTCAAGATTGAGTTCAATGTTTGGGCTGTTCCCCAAACCAAGCCCGTTAACGGTGAAGTTAGAACTTCCTAAGATTGCACTTTCAACGCCGTTTGGTTCGGTGATGTGGTACATTTTTCCGTGCAGGAAGTTAGGTTTAATCATTGATTTGATGTTTACCTTTTCTTTTATCCAGTCGGCACAGTCTTTTGCGATTTTTTTTTGCTGAAGCCTGCTTGAAAGCGATAAACCTTCATCTTCAATTTTAAAAGATTTTTTATCAGTTTTTTCGGGGTCAAGAGATTTTAAAAATCTTGGTTCACCAAAAAGAAAATCAAGTTTGTCAATTTTAGACAGTTTTTCCTGCAGCCTGTCAAAAGCATAAATCGTAAAGTATGCTGAAACGATTGCAAGTTTTGAGTTTGGTTTGATTTTTTCGCAAAGGAAACCACCAACGTTTCCTCTTTTCTGGTTGTCTTTGATTGCCGAATTTTGCATTTTTACACTCTGATTTTTAGGTCTGAAAATATAAGTTTTAAAAAAATAAAGGTAAACTTTAAAAAATTAAATTTTAAGGATTTATTCAAAAATTAAGTTTTCATTTTAAATTATTTTTGTAAATTTAAAAATCACTTTTCCAAGAAGAACAATGAAAAATCCGTTAGTTTTATTGCTCGTTTTTCTGATAAAATTTTATCAAACTTTGATTTCACCAATGTTTCCGGCAGCTTGTAAGTACTATCCAAGTTGTTCAAATTATTGTGTTGAGGCTTTGCAAAGAAAAGGGCTTGTGCTTGGTTTGTTCAAAGGTTTTTGGAGAATTTTACGTTGTAACCCTTTTAGCAAAGGTGGTTACGACCCTGTTGAGTGAGACTTTTTAAAGTTGAAAAGTAAAATTCCTGTTGCAACTCCAACGTTTAAAGATTCGGAACTTCCAAAAGATTCAATTTTCACAAAATTATCGCAAAGTTTTTCGCATTCCTTAGAGATTCCGTGAGCTTCACTGCCAAGAAAAAGTATCGTTTTTTCATCTAAAGCAAAGTTTTGCAAGTTTCTGGATTTTTCTGAAAGTGAAGAACCAACAATGGAAAAGCCATTTTGTTTGAAAGTTTTTAGCGTTTCAAAATCAATTTCTAAAAAATTTTCCCTAAAAACTGCTCCCATTGAAGCACGAACGACTTTTGGGTTTAGGTGGTTCACGCAAGTTTTTGTCAGTAAAATTTCCGAAACACCAAACCAATCAGCGGTTCTTAAAATTGTTCCAAGATTTCCCGGGTCAGAAATCCCGTCGAGTGCTAAAATTAAGTTTTTTTGCAGGAAAAAATCAGTTGGTTTGTTTTGCGGAACTTTTGCAACAGCAAGAATTCCTTCAGGAGTTTCGTGAGTTGAGAGGCTTTGAAAAATGTGTTCACGAACTTCTTCAAAACGAATCGTTTTCTGAAAATCTTTTAGTTCAGGAAAAAAACAAGAGCCGGTTTTTACAAAAAATTCAATTTCGTAGTCAGATTTTAGAAGTTCAGAACAGCATTTTTTACCTTCTACAAGGAAAAGGTCGTTTTGCTTGCGGAACTTTTTTTGGTGAAGTTGTTTGATTTGTGATTGTTCATTTTTAGTCAGCATTTTAAAAGTTACGAACTAATTGCTAAAATGATGAACACTTTTTTCTTTGTCTAAAATAAATTTTATTCCAACAACAGCTAAAAGGAAAAATAAATTTAAAACAAGCCAAAAGATGAACAAGTTAGTTAGAATTGACATTTTAAACACCTTCCTTTTTTAGAGTTTGAGTTAGTTGAGTGATTTTTTCAAAAATTTCTTTAACGCCAATTTCTTCCATACATTTTGGAGAAGGAAAAACACAGTTTTTGAGTTGCTGACAGCCGTAAAAGGACTGCAAGCTAAGTTTTTGTAAACTATTAAATTACCTTCTCCTAAAAGTGAATACCTCAAAGGAGTTTCTTGTCCGAACAAACCAACAATTTTTGTGCCGACAATCACAGGCACGTACATTGGGCAACTGTCATTTGTAACAAAAAGGTATGATTTTGATAATAAAATGGTTAATTCTGCAAGTGTTAATTTTCCGCAAAAGTTCACAATTTTTCCTTAAGAGTTACAAAGTTTGTGTATCAAACTGACACAGTCAATCTTATTTTTTGAACCGGTTAAAATAATCTTTTGATTACTTGAGGAGGCAATTTTATTGATTAACTTAACAAAATTTTCAAAATGCCGGCGTCTTTCAAAAGCAAGTTGACTTGCATTCGGATTAATCACAACAAAATTTTCTGTTAAACCATAATTTTTCAATTGATTAGCAAAAAACTCTGATTTTTCAGGTGAAAAAGGTTTGTGTTGCGGTTTAATTTCTGAAAAAACTGTAACCAGCTAATTCTGAAAAACTTAGCAAAGTGTGTCTGTTTTCGTCAAAAATTGCTGAAAAATTGTGGACTTTCGGTTTCCAAATTTTTCTCTTGTGAGTTTAAACCGACTAAAACATCTTTTTTGAGTAAAACAAACAAAAATTGCCTGAAAATTCGTCAAATTGTTTCATTAAATTAATTTTCACAAGCGTTCTTTCTGCTACTTTTTGATTAGGAATTTTACTCTTTCGCCATTTTTCCAGGAGATAATTTTTCCTGTCAAGCCATCGTAAAAAACAATTTCAATTTCTGTTTTACCTACAAAAAATTTTGCAAAACCAAAGTTTGAAGCTGTCCAGTAGCCTTTTTCCACGTTAGTTGGGAAAACAGGAGTTGATTTTCCGGCTGCTCCGCTAATCACAAGGTAGTTTGGTAAAAAAGGATTTTGTTCTTTTGTGAAAATAAACTCTAAATTATGCTCGTGAGCTGCAATCGTAAAATCAACTTTGGTTTGGCTTTTGATTATTGCTTGTTTTATTTTTTCAGCATAATTTTTGTAAATTTTTGAGTAGGAATCTTGATAAATATCAGAATAAAAATAACTTACAAGAGGCTCACAAAATTTTATCAAACTACCCAAAAACTTTGCTCCCGCGTGTTTTCCGTAAGATTTTAAAGGGTGATGAGTTGCAATTACCCGCCAGGAAATTTTTGATATTTTTTTGTATTTTTCTAATTCTTCAGTAATCTTTTGGCAATGGAAATTTAAACTGTCTTCCGAAGCCAGCATCACTTCCGAGTCAACCCAAATAAATTGAACAAGGCTATCGGCAAAAAAACTTGAAGTTGGCAAAGAGTAGTGAAAGTTCCAGTTAATTTGTTTCTGAAGTGAAGTGGTAAAACTTCCGTCAGTTCTTTGAGTGTCGTAATCGTGATTTCCAGGAATTGAATGAACATTTTGCTTTCCAAGTGCTTCAACAAGTTTTGAATAATTTTTATTGTAACACTCTTCAATTTGTCTGTTTCGCTCATTTTCCTTGTAAGAAAGACCTTTCTCATAAAAATTATCGCCAAGAAAAATCAGAGCTTCAAACTTGTCTTTTTGAAAATTTTGCCACAAAGTTTGGGCAACCTCTCTTTGTTTGTATTCTTCCTTTGGAGGTGTGAGAACGCCATTTTTGTAAACTAAAGATGTTCCTTGGCAACCTGTCGCGACAAAAGTCGGAAGTTGGTAATTTATTTCATTAACGCTGTTTTCTGAAACCAAAGGCTGTTGAATTTTTGAGTAGGAGCAAGCCTGCAAAACTAAAAACACACAAATTAAGATGAGTTTTTTATTCATTTTTAGCCTCCGCTAAGTTTTGGTTTGTAGCCAAGTTCGGTAAGTTTTTTTAAGACTTTTTCTCTGTGGTCGCCTTGAATTTCAATCACGTTGTCCTTAACGGTGCCACCGGAACCACAAAGTTGTTTTAGTTCTTTTGCAAGGTTCTCAAGGTATTCTTTACCATTTTGGAAACCAACAATTTCTGTAACTGTTTTTCCGCCTTTGTGTTTTGAGTTCCGTGAAATTCTGATTTGTTGCTGATTTATTGGAAGAAAGCCTTTTTGCACTGTTTCTTTCACCAAGTTTTGGTTGGTAGAGTAAACTAATTTTATATTTTTATTCAATTTAAACCTTGTTAAATAATTTGCTTGAAAAAAATTAAATCCTACTTTATCTTTAAACTCTTTTTTAGAAAAGACTTTAAGTAAACGTTTAATCCTTAAAATTAAAGTTGGATTCAGGTTTTTGCAAAAGAAAATTTTAATCGCAATTGACGGTCCGGCAGCTTCGGGAAAAAGCACAACAGCTAAACTTTTAGCTAAAAAACTAAATTACAGCTACCTTGACACAGGAGCGATGTACAGAGCAATTACTTTGAAATTTCTTGAGCAAAAAATTGACCTTGAAAACTTAAAAAAGTGGAAAAAAATTCTTGAAACAACGGAAGTTTTTTTGGATTACTCAAACGGAAATCTTGAGGTTTGGCTTGACAAGGTGAACGTTACTTCAAAAATCCGAACTCCTGAAATCAACAATTCAATCAGTGAAGTTGCGAGTATGGCTTTTGTTCGTGA
Source organism: bacterium (assembly GCA_020850775.1). GTDB lineage: Bacteria > CLD3 > CLD3 > CLD3 > CLD3 > JADZEA01. Next base: position 8,174 of record JADZEA010000239.1, on the reverse strand, counting down.
AAAAATGGTAGCTTTGCAACAGGAAATCGGAAAAAACGGAGGCTGGGTCATTGATGGAAGAGACATCGGAACAGTCGTTTTTCCAAAAGCGGAAGTGAAAATTTTTATGGTTGCAAGCGTTGAAGTTCGTGCAAAAAGGAGGCAAAAGGATTACGAAAACAGTGGTTTGAGCATTCCTTTTGAGCAAGTTGTCAGTGAAATCAAAAAACGTGATGAAATTGATTCAAATCGTGAAGTTTCTCCGCTAAAACAAGCAAAAGATGCAATCGTGTTTGACACTTCAGATTTGAGCATTGAGGAACAAGTTGAGTTTCTCTACAAAAAAATATTGGAAAAAATTTAAAAAAGCCTCCCTTTGGGAGCATAAAAAAAATAAAGGAGGTCATTAATTAATGACAGAAAACGAAAATCTTAACAGTGAGGAAGTTGTAAAAACAGCTTCTGCACAAACAATCGGAACAGACGACGAAGTTTGGATAAAACTTTCAGACGTAAAGAATGAAAAAACTTATTCAGATGAGAAAAGGGAAGAGTTTGAAAAACTTTACTCTGACACGCTTTCACAAATCACGGAAGACCAGGTGGTTTCAGGAAGAGTTGTTGCAATTGGTGGAAAAGAAGTAACGGTTGACATCGGTTTCAAAGCTGAAGGAGTTGTTCCTTTGGAGGAATTTGAAACTAAAGACGGTGTGAAAGTTGGAGATGAAATTTCAGTTTTAATTGTTTCTCTCGAAGACAGAAGCGGTCAACTGATTCTTTCCAAGAAAAAAGCTGATTTTATGAGGCATTGGGATGAAATTGTTAAAGCGTCTGAAACTAACGAAACGGTCGTTGGACGTTGTATCAGAAGAATTAAAGGTGGAATTGTCGTTGACCTTGGCGGAGTTGATGCTTTCTTGCCTGGTTCTCAAATTGATGTTAAACCAATTCGTGATTTTGATATTTTCATCGGACAAAACATGGAATTTAAAATTGCTAAAGTTAACGAAGGAAGAAGAAACATAGTTGTAACTCACAGAGCGTTAATTGAAGAAGGTTTGAAAGGCAAACGACAAGACACACTCGCAAAAATTGAAAAGGGAACTGTTGTCAAAGGAACAGTTAAAAATATTACTGATTTTGGTGCGTTTATCGACCTTGGCGGAGTTGACGGACTTCTTCACATTACAGACCTTTCCTGGGGAAGAATTAATCATCCAAGTGAAGTCGTAAAACTTGACCAGGAAATTGATGTGATGATTACCGATTTTGATGAAAATAAAGGTAGAATTTCTCTAAGCCTTAAACTCCTTGATGCACAACCCTGGGAAAATCTCGGCGACAGATTCCACATTAACGACATCGTTAAGGGAAAAGTTGTTAGCATTACTGATTACGGTGCTTTTATTGAACTTCAAAAAGGGATTGAAGGCTTGATTCACATCTCTGAAATGTCTTGGAGCCAACACATTAAACATCCTTCAAAAGTCCTTTCAGTCGGGCAGGAAATTGAAGCTGTGATTCTTAGCATTGAACCTTCGGACAGAAAAATCTCGCTTGGTTTGAAACAAATTGAACCAGATCCATGGGACAATCTTGAAGAAAAATTTGCGATTGGTTCACGACACAAAGGTATTGTTAGAAACCTTACAAACTTTGGTGCTTTTGTTGAGCTTGACGAGGGAATTGACGGTTTAATTCACATTTCTGACCTTTCCTGGACGAAAAAAGTTCGTCATCCGGGTGAAATTGTTAAAAAAGGACAAGAAGTTGAAGTCATAATTCTTGCAATCAACAGAGACGAAAGAAGAATCGCACTTGGACACAAACAAATTGACGAAAACCCTTGGGACAGCCTTGAAAACCAATTCGCAAAAGGAACTCCTGTTGAAGGAAAAATCGTTAGAATTATTGACAAAGGCGTAATCGTTGAAGTTCTTGAAGGTGTTGAAGGATTTGTTCCAAATTCTCATCTTACCGAAAGTAACAAGGTTAAAGAAGGAATAGTTCTTGAACTTGAAGTCCTTGAATTCAACAAAGAAGAGAAAAAAATCGTCTTTTCCCAAACTCAGTTAGTAAAAAAAATGGAAGCTAAAATGGTTGAGGAACACAAAAAGAAAGAAGAAACTCAAGAATAATTTTAACTTGAAAAAACTGAAAGCCGTGGATTAAAAATTCACGGCTTTTTTTATTTCAAAAAACAACTTATTTTCCTTTGTCAAAAATTGGAGAACAAAGTTGCAGGAATTTATTGCAAACCGTTACAAAATTCTTTCATTGCTTGGAAAAGGTGGAAACGGTGAAATTTACAAAGTTTCAGACACTTTTTCAGGAAGTGAATTGGCACTAAAAATCCTGAAAACTGCTGAACAAAACCTTGAAAACGAATTTTCAATCCTAAAAAAACTTTCGCACCCTTTTGTTTGCAAGGTTTACGACTTTGGGTTTTGGAAAACTGACACGTTTTTTACAATGGAAATTCTTTTTCAAAAAGAACTTGATTTTACGGAAAATATCAGCGAAGGGATTGAAATTGCTTTATCGATTGCTCAAGGTTTGCACTACGTTCACTCAAACGGCATTGTTCACTACGACCTGAAACCTGAAAACATACTTTTTTCAAACAAAAATGAGCCGAAAATTTTAGACTTTGGTTTTAGCTCAACTAAACAAATTCAAGAGAAAAAAGGAAGCATTTTTTACATTGCACCTGAAATTTTAAAGCAGGAAAAAGTTGGAAAACCCGCTGATTTTTATTCTTTTGGTTGTTTACTTTTCAAATTTTTTACGGGAAAAACAGTTTTTGAAGGAACTTCTTCAGAAGTGTTACAGTCCCAAATTACACAAAATCCAAAAAACCCTCAAACTTTAAACCCAAAAATTTCAAATGAACTTTCAAAATTAATTCTTCAACTCCTTGAAAAAGAACCAAAAAACAGAGTTCAAACAACTTCTGATTTAGTTTACAGACTTGCAAAACTTTTGCTTCAAAAAACAACTTTTACTTTTGGGGAAAGCAAAATTATTGGCAGAGAAACAGAAATTAATTTTTTAGTTTTAAAACTGTTAAAACTTGATTCCATTGAACAAATCAATGTTTTTGGAGAAGAGGGAAGTGGCAAAACCAAACTTTTTGAAGAAGTAAAACTGCAAGTCCAAACTCAAATAAAACTTGTAACTTTTGAAAATTTTACGATGAATTCGCTTTCAAAACTTGCAGGAATTGAAGCATTTTCGGACAAAGAAATCAACGTTTTTTTTAAAATCAAAACTTTTCTTGAAAGCTTGGCATCTAAAATAATTTTCCTTTTTAAGGATTTTGCGGAAGAATTGGAAGCTCTGTTTAATTTTCTTAAAAAAGCAAATTCAAACCTGAAAATTCTTGTTTGGTACGAAACAAAAGCTCCTTTAAAGCAGGTAGAAGGAAGATTGGAGCTAACTAACTTTAGTTTTGAACTTCACGAAAAACAGATTTTCCAAAGCCTTTACTCAAGTTCGGAAAAAGTCAAAAAATTATCGGATTTTTTATTTCACCTGACGGTTGGTAATCCTCATAAAAACCAACTTTTACTCAATTTTTTATGGAAAAACAGAATTTTAAAAATCACTGAAATTGGACTTGATTTTGAGGAAAAGGAGCTAAAAAGCTTCAATTTTTCCAAACTTCTTGAACAAAGTAACCTCCTTTTTTGGGAATCACTTTTAGAACAGGAAAAAGAGGCAATAAAATTAGTTTGCACCTGGAATTTGCCTTTTACTTTGGAAAAAATCAATCTTTTAGCACAACTTTTAAATCAAAATCAACTTTCAAAAACACTGTTAGAAGCACTTGAAAGCAAAAGAGTTGTAAGTTTTGCTTCTAATTTTTACAGGTTACAAAACAAGAGTTTGGCAGAGTTTTTAAAAAATGAAAACTTATTGTTTGAATGCTCAAAAGAGCTTTTATCAAGTTTTGCAAAAATAAATTTTTCTGAGAATCCTGAGTTTGAAGCATTTTACTCAAACGATGTAGAGATTTCACTGCGGGCGGCAAGAAAAATGGTTCAGGAGAAAAATTTTGAAGAAGCCGAGAGATTTTACAAGCAAGTTTTGTCTTCAAAGGATGACACTTTTGTCGCAAGTGTGAAAATTGAATTTGCAAATTTTCTTTTGGATTCCGGCAAAAATGCTGAAGTAATTGAGTTGTTGAAGGATTTTCCAATTTGTTACGAAAATGGTCTGGCTTTTCAGCGGGAGGGAAACTACCAAAAAGCACAGGAAATTTTTTCTGAGCTTGCTAAAAATGAACCTTCATTAAAAGTTCTTGCAAATTTAATTCAGATAAAAATTTATCTTGGAAATTTTAGGGAAGCAGAGGAACTTTGTTCACAAATCCTTCAAAAGGAGAGCTTAAAGGAGGAATTTGTTACAATTTACAGTCTTGCAGGTGAAATTAGTTTTTATCAAAGAGACTTTGAAAAAGCGGAACAATTTTTTCTGAAAAGTCTTGAGCTTGCTCAAAAAACAAACGACAGGCTAAAAGAAGCACTTGTTTCAAACAGTTTAGGTAGTTTGAACGATTTAATTGGAAATTTTGAAGAGGCAGAAAAGTTTTACAAAAATGCAGAAAAGTTTTTGCTTGAAATAGGTGATTTAGCCCATTTACCACTTGTTTTTAATAATTTTGGTGAACTTTACCGTAAAGCAGGGAAGTGGGATTTATCAGAAAAATTTCATTTGAAAAGCCTTGAATTGAAGAAACAAATGGATAATCCACGTGAAATGGCTTTTTCATTGAACAACCTTGGCGTGCTTTTTTATTTTAAAAATGACTTGCAAACTTCATCGGATTTTTTTGAAAAAGCACTTGCAATTCAGGAAAAATTGCAAAATAAGGTGGAAATTGCTTCACTTTTGAGCAATGTTGGAGAAGTGAGTTTTGCGATTGGGAACTACTCCAAAGCTAAAATATTTTTTGAGAGAGCAATTCCAATCAAAACAGAGCTTAAAGTTTTTGTTGAAGTTGGTGAAGTTTACTTTTTTCTTGGTGAAATTGAATTAAAACAAGAAAATTTTGAAAAAAGTAAAGACTATTTTTTCCATTCGCTTGAGTTTTACAACAAGGCAGAAATTAGAAGCAAGCATTCAAAAATTTATCTGAGGCTTAGTGAAATTTATTCTCAAAAGAATGTTTTTTCAGAAGTTGAGAACTTCATTGAAAAAGCAATTAACATTGCTCAAAAACAGTTGCAAGAACAAGAAACAGTAAACGGATTTCTTGCAAAAGCGAAGTTTTTTTTGCTTCAAAACAAGGTTGAACAAGCAAGGAAATTACTTGAGGAAAAGATTTTGTTTTATGAAAAAAAAATATCTTTGAAAGTGCAATTTTTGGCACTACTTTATTTCGTTGAAAAAGAAAAAGGCTCAATTTTGGTTGCTCAATCAATTAAAAGAGAGTGTGTCAAAATTGACAGAAAGTATTTGCAGTTACTTAATAAAAATGACAAAAATTACACTCAAAAGCCTAAGAATGAGGTAAAAATGAATCTTTCATCAGACAGATTAAAAGCACTTTTTGAAATTAGTCAGAAAATTAATTCAATTCTTGATTTGGAAAAATTATTAACAGAAATTTTAAATTTGCTTGTTGTAACACTTGGAGCAGAACAAGGCCTTGTGATTTTAATTTCTGAAAAAGGGAAACTTGAGATAAAAGCAAGTTGGCAATTAACAGAAATTGAAAGAGAATTTAGCTCAACAGTCGTAAAGGAGGTAATTGAGAATGCAAAAACAGTTTTTTGCCCAAATGTGAAGGATGATATTCGTTTCAACAGAGTTGAAAGTATCAGTAATTTTCAATCACTTTCATTAATTTGCACGCCTCTTTACTCAAAAAATGATGAAAAAATTATTGGTGCTTTGTACGTTGACAGCAGAAATTTTGACCATATTTTTGTTGAAGAAGATATTGAGTTTTTAAATGCTTTTGCAAATCTTTCGGTCATAGCAATAGAAAATTCAAAACAACATAAAACACTTCTTTCTGAAAATGAAAGTCTTAAAAAACAAGTTACAGCAAATTATAAATTCAGTAAAATCATTGGTAAAAGCCAAAAAATGATTGAGATTTTTTCGTTAATGGACAGCGTAATTTCAACTCCGGTAACTGTTTTAATTGAAGGTGAAAGCGGAACAGGTAAAGAACTTGTTGCAAAGGCAATTCATTACAACGACCCTTTGCGAAGTAAATTTAACTTTGTAGCCGTGAATTGTGGAGCTTTACCTGAAACAATACTTGAGACAGAACTTTTTGGACACGTTAAAGGCTCGTTTACAGGAGCAGTAAAAGATAAGGAAGGGCTTTTTGAAACTGCCAATAATGGCACGATATTTTTAGATGAAATTGGTGAAACTTCGCAAAATATGCAAGTAAAGCTTTTACGGGTAATTCAGGAAAGAGAGATTACAAAAGTTGGAGACTCAAAACCAATAAAAATTGATGTAAGAATTATTTGTGCAACGAATAAAAAACTTGAAGAGGAAGTTGAAAAAGGAAATTTTAGAGAAGATCTATTTTACAGAATAAATGTGATAAGACTTGAAATGCCAAATTTGTCAGAGAGGATTGATGACATTCCTTTGCTTGCAGAATATTTTTTAAAGATGTACAAAGCTAAAATGAACAAAAAGCAAATTGAAAAAATTAGTGATGACGTAATTGACACTTTGATGGTGCATAAATGGAAAGGAAATATTCGTGAGCTTGAAAACGTAATTGAACGTGCAGTTGTTCTTTGTAATGAACCGGAAATTACGGTAAAACACTTGCCTGAAAAAATCAGACAACTCAATAATCCTAAAAAATCCTTTATAATTAATGATAAAGAAGGTGATTTTAGAGACATTGTTAAAAAAGTTGAGAGAGATTTAATAATTCATTATCTCAAACAGGCAAAAGGAAGTATTGAACTTGCTTCACAACTTTCAGGTTTGCCAAAAAGGACTTTTCAAAGAAAGAAAAAAGATTGTAATGTTTCTACTGATGCCATAATTGACACAAATTAATTTATAACAATTACTGGGAACAACTTTATTAATTTGGCATTAACTTTGATTTAAATAAAGCATTTATTGGGAAATCTCGTAATGAAACAAGTTTGTGTTACATTTTTTTTGCTTTTGTTTTTGAGTAACTTTTCAAAATCAGCAACCTTTTCAGGTTCTGTCAAGGACAACTTGAACAATCCAATTTCTGGTGCTTTAGTTTCTGCCTACAAAAGAACCACAACACTTGGAATTGCTACTCAAGTTGAAACTACCTTTGCTGACACAAATGGAAATTTTATAATTTCACTGCTAAACCCAGGTGATTACTATGTTTCGGCAATTGATACTTTTGAGAATTTCCTTGGCGTTTTTTATCCCAACAATTGGAATTGGAATGAAGCATTACCTCTTGTTTTACAAGATGTTAATTCAGTTGTAGATACTCTGAATTTCCAACTTCAGCCGCTAAACACAGACCCTTTTGTCACTAATGAAATCGTTGGCTCTTTATCAATAACGAGCACTTTAGCGGATAACCCACTGACTTCCTCAACAGAAATTTGGATTATTGCTCAAAGTGATAGTATTTTAACAAACGGACAAATGGTTGCAAATGACACAAAATTTGGTTTCTCCCGCATTCTGTACAATGGAATTAGCACTTTTATCACTTTTACAATTCCAAAACTTGTAGCTGGAAAATATAAAATCTTAGTAACTTTTCCGGGAATTTGGCCAACTTATTTTGCAACGGGAACAGGTTTAATTTCAAATCCGAAAGATAAAGCTGACTTGGTTACTGTTCCACAAAATCCCGCTCAATTTGTCTTTGTCCAAACTCATCTTGTACCTACAAAATTTATTTATGGCAATATTTTTGATGCAAATGGTAGTATTTCTTGTGCAGGAATAACAATTAATTTTATTGGAAATCAACTTGATATTGGTGATTCAAAACTTATTGTTCACGCTGTAACAGGTTTGACCTGTTTTAGCTTTTCTACTCCACAAAAATTTGTTGCTGATGTTGACGGAGATAGAAAAATTACTGTGAACGACGCTTCACTAATATTAAAAAAACTCAATGGCTTAATTCAATGTTTTCCTGTTGAGTGCCAAAATTAGCATATTTTTTCTTTCCCATTAACCTTATCCTTAAAGCCTTTTGT
>JADZEA010000238.1 GCA_020850775.1 bacterium | reverse complement strand
TTTTGTTGAGTGGAACGGCACAAACCAGTCGGAAAAACAAGTTTCAAGCGGGATTTATTTTTACAGGCTTCAGAGTGGCGATTTTTCCGAAACGAAAAAAATGCTTCTGCTCAGGTAGTTTTTTTTTTCACGAGTGAGAGTTTCACCAAAAAATGAAACTCTCACTTTGGCTTTTGAAACAGCAACAAACCGCAAAAACTTCTCACTTTTGGAAAACTGACTTTGTCAGTTCTTCAATTTCAACTTTTTGGAAAAAATAATCTTCTCCGGCAGCTTTACAAGTTTTTACTCTTGCTTTGGTTTGAAAATTGTTTTTGTTTACAAGGAACTTTAAATGGATTTTTTATGCTTACTCAAAAATTACTACTTGTTTTTCTTGTGTTTATCATTTTTTCCTGTGCCGAACCAAACTCGCCTTTTCACGTCGGCAACGACATTTTCAGGCTGAAATCTTTCGTTAACACGCCAGGTTTGGCACTTGACGTGGAAGTTTACCAAAACAAGGCTTACGTTGCAACTTCAGAAGCGGGAATTTCAGTCGTTGAATTTACTTCTGACACTGCTTTTGTTACCCAAACTTTTAAAAAAGGAATTTCCAAACACCTGAAACTAAAAATTCTTGAAAGTGATTCTTTGCTTTTTGTTTTGCCCGAACTTGCAAGGCTTTACGCTTTTAAAATTCCTGCCAACCTTGATTACGACGAGCTAAGTTCCACAAACAGCAAAATCCCGCAAGGATTAGCAATCATCAAAAAAAATAATGAGTTCCGCACTTACTACACAGCCAAACCAAAGGAAGAAAGTCCGTTTTCACTGTATTTTTCGGTTTCAAAAAATGAACGCTTTCCGCTTTCCTTTTGGGAAAACCAAGGATTTAGTCTGACACGCGGCGAACCCAAAGGCATCTTCGCGGATACAAATTTTGTTTACGTTGCAGACGGAGAACTCGGGCTTACCGTTACAAACTTACAGGGCGAAATCCAAAAAACTTACGATTTGCAAGGTGAAGCCCAAGACGTTTTTCTCAAAGACGATTTTGCCTTTGTTACTTGCGGAACTTCAGGAGTTTTTTGGATTGACCTTAGAGTTTTCATCCAAAATGGCTCGGAATCAGGAAGTTTTGATACCGAAGGTTTCGCTTCAGAGTGCTTTTTTGATGGAAAATACCTTTTTGTCGCCGATGGAAACAACGGACTCGTTGTGCTTGACCTTTCTGACAAAAAAAATCCAAAACTCAGCCAAACTTACAAAACCAAAGATGCAAACGCTCTAACTTGCAAAGACGGTTTAATTTTTGTTGCTGACGATGACGGACTTTACATTTTTGGAGAATAAAATTCAGGGGAGAATTAAAATGAAAAGAATTGTTTCTTTGCTTTGTCTGTTTGTTGCTCAAAGCCTTTTTGCTTCACAAAATCCAACTGTAAAAATGCTTTCAAAAACGGATTTTGAAGTTACTTTGAACAAAAATTCAAGCGAACCTTTCACCAAACTTTTGGCAGTTTCTGAAAAAGGCAAAATTGATTTTGAAAGTGAAAATTCCACCGATTTTCTTACAATTTCAGAGCCGTTCATTTTGAAAGATTTTCGTGTCGTGAGCCTGACAATCAAACCGTTTGCAAAGCAAAATTTAAAAACCAAAATCAGTTTGAAAACAGATTTTTCACAAAAAGGAAAAAACGAAAAAGAAAACACAAAAAATACCTACTCACTCGCTTTTAAAACGCTCTACGAAAAAAAAATTTTGAACTTTGCACAAGTTGCGCAGGGAATGAAAGCAGAACGCGGAACTTACCTCGTGATTTCTAACGACGCAAACGTTTCAGGACTTTTGCCTTTGGTTGAGTGGAAAAAAAAACAAGGGTTTAACGTCGTTCAAGCCTCTTTTTCACAAATCCCGAAAACTTTTCCCGACCAGGATTTCACCTCAGTCAATAATTTTATCACCGAAGTTTACAACAACTCCGAAAACCTTGAGTACGTGCTTTTGGTTGGCGACGCTTCAAACACAAACCTTCCGCCTTCCGAAGCAATGCCAACTTATTTTTTCACGGACACAGTCGTTGGAAACGGAGTCAGCGACCATCTTTTCGCACTGAAAGAGGGTAACGATTACTTTCCTGACGTTTTTGTCGGAAGGCTTCCCGTTCAAAACTTAACTCAGCTTGATTTGATGGTTGCAAAAACTGTTAATTACGAGTCAAACCCAAACCTTGCCGAAACAAACTGGTACAAAAGAGCAGTTGTTGTTGCCGGAAACGAACAGGCTACAACTCCTGTAACGGATTGTCAGTGGCTTAAAAATGAACTTTTGACAAAAGCAAACTTTAGTCAGGTCATTGAATTTTATGACTACAAAGACGGAAACGCACCAAGTCCGGTAACGATTTTGAACGGCTTGAACGTCGGACAAAGTTTAATTAATTACAGAGGTTGGGCGAACTGGAGCAGTTGGATTTACCCGCAGTTTGCAACAAACCACGTTTTGGCTTTGGCAAACACAAACAAACTTTCGGTAGTTACAAGCATCGTTTGCGGAACGGGAAATTTTTTGGCTGAAAATTCTTTTGGTGAAAGTTGGTTGCAAGCCGGAACTTTACAAAACCTGACCGGAGGAGTTGCATTTTGGGGAAGTTCTTACTCGGATTTGCACACAAAATGGCTGAGCCCACTTTCAGCAGGTTTTTACGACGGAATCGCAAACCTTGGAATGGAAACTTTTGGTGAACTCACTGTAAACGCTAAACTTACGCAGTACGAACAATTCCCTTACGATTTAGTTCAACAGCCTTTTTACTCAAACGTCAGAGGCTATTTTTATCTTTTTAACGTTCTCGGTGACCCTTCACTTTCTGTTTGGAGCGACGTTCCGCAAACGATGAACTTAGCTTACTCAACCGTAAAAATTTTCCAGAAAACGCTTGAAGTTACAGTTACAAACCAAAACGGAACGCCACTGAAAAACGTGCTTGTCAGTGCTTACAAAAACGGCGAAGTCAGAAGTTCGGAGCTAAGCGAAAGCAACGGAAAAGTATTTTTAGACATCAGCGGAATGACTTTGGGAACTCTTTACCTGACCGCAACGAAACACAATTTTATCCCCAAAAAACAGGAAATCACTGTTTCACCGATTAATCCTGACCTGATTGAAATTGACAGCGTTTGGGTAACCGACGGAAACGATAACTTTGCTTCCCCAAACGAAAATTTAACCTTAAACTTCGCAATCAAAAAACAAATTTACATGAACCTTGGTGTAAGTTTTGACCTGTTTTCAAACGATATTTTCAGCGAAGTTACGCAGGGAAGCAATTATTTTTTATTCCTTGCAGCCGTTGATTCTATGGTTGTCAGCAAAACTGTAAAAATTAAACATTTTGCAGCCGACGGAACAAAAGTAAGCTTTCTTGCAAAGTTTAACGACAACGTCAGTGTTTTCACCGAAGAGGTTTTCACAGTTGTGAAAGCTCCTGTTTTAACTTTGGGAAGTGTGTCAACAAGTTCTGCTTTTCTGCCGGCAACAAGCACAAACCTTTTGTTTGAACTTAAAAATTTTGGTTCAGTTGCAAGCGGAAATTTTACAGCAACTTTGCAAACTCAAAGCCCGACAAACTTAGTTTCAATCCAAAACGGAACGTTAAATTTTGGTTCAATTTTGCCAAATCAAACTGTTTTAAACTCAGGTTTTGGGATTAGTGCTTCAAGCCTTTTAAGTGTTGGGACGAGAGTTCCTTTGGTTTTGACTTGCGAACAAAACAACGGTTTTTTGCAAAAAATTTATTTTGAACTTTCAGCGGGAACAACGGACTCAGGCAACGTTGTAAGCCCTGATGATTTTGGTTACTTTGCTTACGACACGGAAGACAGCGAGCCTGAAAAACCCGTTTTCAACTGGTTGGAAATCAATCCAAATCTTGGCGGAAACGGAACGAACTTAAATTTATCCGACGACGAAAAAATTAAAGTTGCTTTGCCCTGGAGTTTTAAATTTTACGGACAAAACTTTGACTCGCTTACGATTGACACAAACGGTTTTGCGAGTTTTGGCAATCCGTTTGAATCTTACTTCAGGAACTGGGGAATTCCTTACGTTGGAAATCCTGAAGGTTTGCTGGCAGTTTTTTGGGACGATTTGAAACCGGAAGTCAGCCAAAGCAGCGCCGGAGTTTTTACTTCTTACAATCAAAATCAGGACGTTTTTGTTGTTGAGTGGAGTTTGCTGAAACACGCTCCCGTTTCTGTTTCAAATCCACAATCAATTCCACTGACTGACCCAAATTTTGAGGAAAGTTTTCAACTAATTCTTTACGGACCAAATTCCCAAAACGTGAGCCTGAGCGGAAACGGAGAGTTTGCTTTTGTTTACAACAGTGTAAAAGACATTGACCCGAACGAAAACTGGGCAACGATTGGAATTGGAAACCTTGAGAGGACAGACGGAATTTCTTACTGTTTTTCAAGTTTTCCCTCGCTTGGAGCGGTGAAACCAAAAAATTCGCTTGCGATAAAATTTACAACGGACAAGCCAAATTCTTTCATTCCTGTTTTGGCAGAAGAAAATCAGAACACAAAACAAACTTTCAGTCTCAGCCAAAACTATCCGAACCCGTTTAATCCGACGACAAAAATCAGCTTTACTTTGCCAAAAAACTCTTCGGCAAAACTGACAATTTTCAATCTTCTTGGTGAAGTTGTGAAAGAATTTTCGCTTGACACAGGTAAAAATTTTGTTGAGTGGA
>JADZEA010000237.1 GCA_020850775.1 bacterium | reverse complement strand
CCTGGTATTTTTGGATTTCGCTTTCGTTTCGCGGGTGAAGTGTTTCGTACATCAAACTTGCAAATTCGTGTCCGAGTTTTTGGTATTCAATTATATTTTTCAGTTTTTCAAGTGTCAAAAGTTCTTCATCAGAAATTTCAATCAGTTCGTTTTTGTTTGCAACGTTTTTTTCCAAAGTCAGGAAGGCAAAAAGTTCCCAATATTTTTCGTGCTGGCGGGCAATTTTTTTGGATTTTGTGATAATTTCTTTGCATTGAGTGTAAAAACCTTTTTCAAACAAAAAACTTGCATCGTTCCAGTAACCGAGCAGTTGCGAACTAACGGATTTTTCAAAACCGTAGATTCTCATACTTTTTAGGATGAGTTGGCAGAGATAATTTTTGAGGTTTGGAAGTTGCGAAGGTTTTAGGTATTTTTCGGTTTCAAGGAGTTTTGTTTCGTTGTAATTTTCTTGTAAATCAATTGCGTCAAAGAGTTTCAGGTATTTTTTTCCCTGACCTTCGTATTTTGAAGCGAAAAGTTTAAAGTGCCTTTTTTCTGATTGGCTTAGTGATTTGATAAGCTGAAAGAGTTTATCGGAACTTACTTTAGACATTTTTCACCAAATTTTTTTGCGGTAGTTTTAGGGTTTTCAAATATAAAAGACTTTATTTTTCTTTCATTGGACGCTTTTTTATCATTCCACCTTTTGTGTCTTTGATGCTACTCATCACCAAAAAAGCATTGGTATCGATTTTATCAATTTCGGTTTGTAGTTTAGCCGTTTCAAGTCTTGTGATAACAGTGTAAATTATTTCAGTTGAATTCAGGTTTTCGCCACGTTTTCCGTAACCTTTTTTTCCGTTGTAAATTGTAACGCCTCGTCCAAGTTTTTCAGTAATCATTCTTCTAATCTCTTCTGACTTATGGGAAATAACCGTAACGCCGGTGTATTCTTCAATACCTTCAACGACGAAATCAACTGTTTTTGATGCGGAAAGATAGGTTAGTATTGAGTACAGAGCTACTTCTATTGAAAGCAGGTATGAGGCTACTGAAAAAATCATAATATTAAAAACAAGAATTATGTCTCCAACGGTAAAGCCTGTTTTTTTACTCAAATAAATTGCGAGAATTTCTGTTCCATCAAGAACTGCCCCACCACGAATAGAAAAACCAATTCCCGCTCCAAGGAAAAAACCACCAAACACGGAAATTAATAATTTATCCGAGGTAATTACAGGGTAAGTAATTATTTCTATTGCAATTGAAAACCCAATAATTGCTAAAATACTTTTAATGGCAAATGATTTACCGATTTGAATGTAACCAATAATTATGAATGGAATATTGATGACAAAAATAAGTATAGATAAATTAATTTTTGTTATCATTGCTGTCAAAAGGGAAATACCTGTCACTCCTCCGTCAATAAAATGATTTGGAAGTAAAAACCCTTTTAGTCCAAAACCAGCTGAAACTACTCCGATTGCAAGAAGCAAAATATCTTTGAATAAATGCAGGGCTGCAATTCTTAGCTTTAAAAACTCTTTTGCAATGTTATACTTACTACTACTTCTGTCAGGATTGCTTTTTTTCAAGTGTTTTCTGACAGTTTTAACAATAAATTCCCTGAAAATCTGAACCATTTTTTATTGCCTTAAAATTAAGAACTAGTTTTTGTGTTGTCTGTCAGGCTAAAGCTAAACAAAATCAAACAAAGTTTTTACACTATTATTTTAGTCTTCTTTGATGAGGTAAAGTTTGTTGTCTTCAACCAGGTAAAGCATAGGAGCAATTTTGATTTTTGGGTAACGGCTTCGGAGTCGTTTTGTCTCGCTTAAAATAAAATCAATTTCGTTACCAATTTCAAACATTGGAACAAAATGCGAAAAATGTTCTTCAGCTCTTTCCTGTTCCCAACCGGCAGTTTTCACAAGTCCTTTAATAAACTCACTTTTACGTGAAAGTAGATTCACCATTCCGCATTTATTGTGTCCGATAAGTGCAATGTGTTTAACTTCTCCAACGGCAATTGCGTAAGAGACTTTGAACTCACTGTATCTCAAGTTTGCTCCGCCAGAACGAATTATGTATGAAAAATTATCGGGAATGTGTAAATGTTTTCTGTTATCCATACACATTCCGACTAAAAGTTGTGCTTTTTCATAAGTATCAAATTGTCTGTCAAGGTTGTGATATTCTAAAAGCAGCCCGATTGGTGTTTGTCTGTATTCAGGAAGTATGTCATTAATTGATTGTATTGGTAAGAGTCGGTTCATTTTCTTGTGTCCTTTTAAAATTACTGATTAATCCAAAACTAAACAGAAGGTTTGTAAAATGAAAGAAAAAACAAGATTACCTAACTTTAAGGCATAAAAAAAAACACGGCAATTTTTACCGTGTTTTTAAATCTTTCAGAAAACTAAAGACTACACATTTAAGTCTTTCAAAGGTACTCTCAAGACGTCTCTCAAAAGTTTTCCTGCTTTGAAGTGAGTTTTTCTTCTTCCTTCAACAAAGATAATTTCACCCGATTTAGGATTACGGGCTTTTGGTTTTGGCTTGGTTTTCTTTACTTCAAAAACCCCAAAATCACGAATTTCAATCCTTACTTCTGGTGAGGCTTCCGAAAGAATTTCCCGCAAAACCACAAAAACCGTGTCAACCAATTTTTCTGTGTTTACAACAGGCTGATCTAAAACTAAAGCAACTCTTCTTGTTACATCTTTTTTGGTTATTGTTTCCATTTTTATTTTCTTACTCCTTTGGTTCAAAATTGTTCTATCTAAAAAGAACGTTAAATTTAAACATTTATCTTTAAACTTACAAACTGAAAATGTAAATATTTTAGACTTTACTCAAGAAAAACAACAATTTACACTTTAACCACCATAATTCCAGCCCGTTTCACGCAAAATCAGGGAAGGCAACTCATTGTTTATCCCTGCTTCCACAACTTCTCCAAGTAAAATAATGTGTTCTCCACCTGTTTCAAAAATACTTTTTAACTTGCACTCAAAGTAAGAAGGTGTCTCAAGTAAAACAGGATTTTCAGTGATCCCATTTTTTGTCTCGTAACCATTGATTTTTGAGCCTTCAACAGTGCAATTTTTAAAAAAAACCGCCCCAATTTCTTTTTGCCCTTCACCAAGAACATTGATTACAAACGAACCCTTTTCCTTAACAAAACCAAGCATTTCGCTTTCCTTGTGAATTCCAACCAAAATAACCGGTGGCTCAAATGAAATTTGTGTAAGCCAACTAACCGTTCGCGCATCAATATTTTCGTTTCCCCTACAAGTCATTACGTAAAGCCCGTAATTAATCATTCGTAATGCCTTCTTTTTTGCTTCTGAATTCATTCCAAATCTTTCTTTAAATTAAAGTTATCCCTAAATTTACAAAAATTAAGTCAATTTCAATTATTAAATTCTTCTAACACTAAAAGCCAAAAAAATAAATTACTTAACCCTTAGTTTTCAAAAAGGTGTTTTTGGAAAATTTGGTTTGTTGGTGCAAGATTTACCGCTTTTTCAAAGTTCTCTTTTGCCTTAGCTTTGTTTCCCAATTTCAAAAAAAATTAATCCTAAAGTATCAAAAGCAGGTGCCGAAGGTTCAAACAAAACACCTTTTTCAGCAAACTTTTTGGCTTCTTCAAGGTTTGTGCCGGTCTCAAGGTAAATTGAAGCAAGGTAAACGTAGGCTTTCCCGTTTTTACCGTCAAGTTCAATTACTTTCGTAAACTCTTTGATTGCTTCAAGATTCCTTTTTGTCTCGTAAAAAATGCTTCCAAGTCCAAGACGGGCTTCTGAAAAATTCTGGTCCAACTCAATTGCTTTCTTGTAGGAACTTTCAGCTTTTGCGTAACTGTACGCATTAAAATAAAATTTTCCGATGTTGAAATGGTTTTCAGCATTGTTTGGTGCGATTTTTAACGCAAGTTTGTACTGATTAACCCTTTCCGTCAAAGGCTGTAAAACCTTGAAAAGTGAAAGGACTTTTTGAGCATTTTGGTTTTGTCCTGCTTTTGTTAAAGCTCTTCCAAGCAAGTTGTAAGCCTCTAAAGTTTCAGGAAAAAGCTCAATTTCCTTGCTTAACTCTGAAATCGCCTCACTAATTTTGTTTTGCCTCAGCAAAGTTTGACCAAGTCTGTAGTGAATTTCCGGAGTCTCTGTTTTAATTGCGATTGCTTTGCGGTAAAATTTTTCTGCTTCTTCAGGATTTGCCTGCCTAAACTCAATCAAACCTAAGTTTAAAATTGATTCCGTGTGGTTTGGATTTAGCGAAAGAACCTTGTTTAACCATTTTTTTGCGTTTGCAAAATCACCTAAAGCAGGAAAAACATTCGCAAGATTAAAACAAACTTCCGTGTTTTGGGAATCAAGCTCCAAAGCCTTTAAAAAGTGAGTAATTGCTTGTTCGTAAAGGCTCGCTTCAACACAGGCAAGACCAAAACCATAATTTCCATAAAAACTGTTTGGGAATTTTGTAACGGCGTTTTTAAAAAGCTCAAGTGCTTCGTCATTTTGGTTTCGAGAAAATTTTTCGTAAGCTAAGGCAACAAGTTTCAGGTGCAAAAGCTCAGGATTTTTATCGCCTGCCAAAATGCCTTTTTCTGCTTCGGCAGCGGCTTTTGAGTAGTTAGAATTTTCAAAGTAAGCCTTAGAACTTTGGTAAAAATCCCCGCTAAAACAAAAACTAACCAACAAAAAATTCAGGAAAAAAGCTAAAATCATTTTTTAAAACTTTGCAAACCTTCAGGTTTTTTGATTGTCCTGAAGGTTTTAAAAAAAGTGTGAAACTTTACTTTCTCAAAACATTTTTACCAAAGTAAACAGCACTTGCACCTAAAAGGTCTTCAATTCTTAAAAGCTGGTTGTACTTTGCAATTCTGTCTGTTCGTGAAAGCGAACCTGTTTTGATTTGTCCTGCGTTTGTAGCGACTGCGATGTCCGCGATTGTTGTGTCTTCAGTTTCGCCGCTTCTGTGCGAAATCACCGAAGTGTAGGAAGCGCGTTTTGCCATTTCGATTGCGTCAAGAGTTTCTGTGAGTGTTCCGATTTGGTTTACTTTAATCAAAATTGAGTTAGCAATTCCTTCGTTAATTCCTTTGGAAAGCCGTTTTGTGTTTGTTACAAAAAGGTCGTCGCCGACGAGTTGAGTTGTTTTGCCAATTTTTTCAGTAAGGATTTTCCAACCGTTCCAATCGTCTTCGTCCATTCCGTCTTCAATTGAAATTATCGGATATTTTTTTGTCCAGCTTGCCAAAAACTCCGCGAATTCTTCCGATGAAAGTTCTTTGTTTCCTTCGCCTGCAAGCACGTAACGTTGTTTTTCTTTGTTGTAAAATTCACTTGAAGCAACGTCAAGAGCCAGAAAAACGTCTTCACCGGGTTTGTAGCCTGCTTTTTCAATTGCTTCCAAAATCACCTGGCAGGCAGCTTCGTTAGAGACTAAGTTTGGAGCAAAGCCGCCTTCGTCTCCAACCGCTGTGTTTAGATTTTTTGAGGAAAGCACTTTTTTCAGCGAGTGAAAGATTTCTGCTCCCATTCTCAAGCCTTCCCTGAAAGATTCAGCACCGACAGGCATAATCATAAATTCCTGAAAATCAACGTTGTTATCGGCGTGAGAGCCTCCGTTAATGATGTTCATCATCGGGACGGGAAGCGTTTTTGCATTAATTCCGCCGATGTACTGATAAAGTGGAAGCCCGAAAGAGTTTGCAGCTGCTTTGCAGGTTGCGAGTGAGACGCCAAGGATTGCGTTTGCGCCGAGTTTTTCTTTGTTTTCGGTTCCGTCGATTTCTAAAAGCAGCGAATCAATTTCAGGTTGATTGGTTGCGTCTTCGTCGGCAAGTTCTGTTGCAATGATTTGGTTTACGTTGTCAACGGCATTCAAAACACCTTTTCCAAGGTAACGGCTTTTGTCTCCGTCGCGAAGTTCAAGGGCTTCGTGAATTCCTGTTGAGGCACCGGAAGGAACACAGGCAGAACCGGTTGCGCCGCACTCAAGGGTTACTTCAACTTCAAGAGTTGGGTTTCCGCGCGAATCAAGGATTTCCCTTGCGTAAATGTCAACAATTGTTGTATCCATTTTTTATTCTCCAAAAATTTTCGGGTGATTTTAGATTTATTTTTTGACTTTAAAAGTTAATCAAAATCTTGTGTAAGTCAAAAGTAAAGGTTTGAAAAATTGCAAACTCTTTTGTAGATTAGTTTTATTAAACTTAAGGTTTCAGGATGGAGGCGGCGGCTTGGATGCTTGAAAAACAAGAATTAATTTACTGGATGGCTTTGGTTCACTCTGCAAAATGGCGAACTGAAAATATTAACAAACTGTTAATTAAAATTTTACACGAAACAAAAATAACTTTGGAAGAATTTTTTAACCTTGAAACAGAAAAATGGAAAACAAACTTTGAACTTTCCGAAAAAGAAATTGAAGGGCTGATTTTAGCAAAAAATGAGTTGCCAAACTTCGCTTTTTTGTTGGAAGAACTTTTGGAACAAGGTTACGAGGTCGTTACTTTGCTTTCAAACGATTACCCGAAAACGCTCAAAGAAAACCTTAAAACAAAACCTTCTCCGCCGCTTCTTTACGTCAAAGGGAACAAAAAAATTTTGCAGGAAAACTCAGTTGCAATCGTTGGTTCAAGGAATGCGTCAAAAATTTCGCTTGATTTTACCGGTAAAATTGCAAAACTTGCTTCACAAAATTTTGAGGTTGTTGTCAGTGGTTTTGCAAAAGGGGTTGACAAACAAGCGTTGGACTCAGCACTTTTTTACACAGGAAAAAGCATCATCGTTTTGCCACAGGGAATTATGACTTTTGTTTCTGGTTTTAAAACTTACTACAAGCAAATTTTACAGGGCGATGTTTTGGTTTTCAGCACTTTTTTCCCAAAAGCACCCTGGAACGCACAGCTTGCAATGGCAAGAAATCCAATAATTTACGGGCTTGCAAGAAAAATTTTTGTTGCTGAAGCTAATGAAAAAGGTGGAACCTGGTTCGGTGCAATTGACGGGCTGAAAAAGGGCAGAGAAATTTTTGTCAGAAATCCCGAACCTGACGAAAAAAATGCTAACAATCTTTTGATTGAAAAAGGTGCGGTTCCCGTTGATTTTTTGGGGAATCCGCTTGAAAAAGAGAGGAAAAATTTTGAATTACAAACAAGTTTATTTTAACAAAGTGAGTAAAAAAATTGGATAAAAATTTTGTTCAAAATGAGTTAGACCAACGTTTGATGGAGCTTTCAGACCTTTTTGAAATCAGCCAAACCCTGAACTCTTCGCTAAACCTGAAATCAGTTCTTGACAATATTTTGCTGACAACAATGGGAAAAATGATGCTTAGTAAAGGTTTTGTTTTTCTAAACAAAGAAGAAAATTTCTTTGAAATCGTTACGGGAAAAGGCATTTTACGAAATTTAATCGGGAAAAAAATACAACTTTCAAAAATACCTCAAAACGCTGCTTTCCTTGAAAGAAGCAAAATTGACGAGGATTTCAGAAATTTTCTGCAAACACTTGAAACCGAAATCCTCGTTCCAATCTACTCAAGAGACGCAACTTTAGGCATCCTTTGTTACGGGAAAAAACTCATCAATTCCTACACCGAACAAGATTTTGAGTTCCTTGAATCACTTGCAAACATCGCCGGTTCTGCAATCCAAAATTCTCTCGTTTACGAAAAATTACGTGTTACGAACCTCGCTTTAGACAAAAAAATTCAGGAACTAAACTCGCTTTTTGACATCAGTGGCGAACTGAACTCAACACTTGAAGAACAAAAAATCCTGAAACTGCTTGGTTACGTCGTGATGGGGCAAACTTTGGTGAACGTTTTTGTTGTCGTTCACACCGTAGAAAACTCGCTTGAAATCGTTTACAGAAATTCAATCAAGGAAGTTGACCTGACAGATTTTATCAGAAAACAGCTTTCTAACCTGAAAAAACCGGTTTTTTGTAGTGAACTTTGTCAGGAGGCTCAAGATTGGTTTACCAAAAATAATTTTGTTTTTGTTGTTCCGATGGTAAAAAATGATGAGGTTCACGGAGCAATTTTACTTGGAAAAAAATTAGACCAAAGTGAATTTTTGGAGGAAGACCTGAACTTTCTTTCAACGCTTGCAAACCTTTCAGTAACGGCACTTGACAATGCGAGGCTTTTTGCGGAAACTATTGAAAAACAAAAGATTGAAGAAGAATTAGCTTTAGCAAGAAAAATTCAGGTTCGGCTTTTGCCAAAGGAAGTTCCGTTGGTTGAAGGTTTTGATTTTTACGGAACAAACATTCCTTCAAAACAAGTTGGAGGCGATTACTACGACTTCATAAAAATTGACGAAGACAGGTTTTTAATTACGATTGCAGACGTTAGCGGGAAAGGGACTCCGGCTTCGCTTTTGATGGCTTCGCTTTGTTCTGCGATGCGGGCAATGATTGACTACGCTTCAAAACTCACGGAACTTGTTGAAAAACTTAATGCTCTGCTTTTTCAGGCAACTGATTACGACAAGTTTGTAACATTTTTTGGATTTATTTTGAACACAAAAACAAGTGAAATTGAGTACGTAAACGCAGGACACAATCCACCTTTTTTGTTAAAAGCTAACAACGAAATTTTAGAACTAAGCATTGGCGGACCAATCCTTTCAATCGTAAAAACAATGACTTACCAAAGTGCAAAAATCACTTTGGAAAAAGGCGACCTGCTTTTTTGTTACACTGACGGAGTTTCGGAAGCGGAAAACAAAACTGAAGACCTTTTTGGCGAAGAAAAACTGAAGGAATTTTTGCTTGCTTCACGAAATTTTTCAGCCAAAGAAATCGGTGAAAAATTGGTTGATGAACTTGTCTGTTTTTCGGAAAGCAAATCGTTTTCTGATGACGTAACAATGATTGTGATTGCAAGAAAATGAAAAAAACACTGTTTTTACTTTTAGTTTTTGGTTGTAACACTCAAAACGAACTTTCTTTGAAAGAACAAAAATTTCAGGAAAATTTAGTTAAGGCTTACGTAGAAATTGAAGTTTCAAGAAGGTCAGACCCAACTCAGCCAAAAGAAAGCTACTACAAAATTCTTGAAAAACACGAAATCTCAAAAACAGATTTTGAGAAAGAAGTGGAAAAACTCAGGGAAAACCCCGAACAATTCACAGTTTTTTTAGATTCTTTGTTAGCCGTGTTAACAAGATTAGAAGGCAAAAAATAAATTTTTTTCAGCAAAAGCTAAAAATTACATTTTTTTAAGCTGTTCAATTTCTTGTTCAAGTTTGTTTTGTTTGCTTGACATCGAAAAAAGGTAAACTGAAAGCAAAACCCAAATTACTGTGTAAGCTGCGAATAAATAATAAATTCCGTCTTCACCTGCGTTCATAAAATCCTCAAAAGTTTTCGCCAAAAGTTAAACACATTTTTAGTAAAAACCAAAAGTTTACTCGGAAAAATTACTGACTAACCATTGATTGTTTTCATTTTCCAAACTAATTATCACTTCTCTTTCCTGCAAAAAACCATCGTTTTCAATTTTTAAACGGTAAACGAGACCTTTTTTCCCGTTCTCCGAACTCAACTCTTTCAGAAACAAAAACTCAACGTCAGAAAGCATTTCACCGAGTTTTTCGTTTTGGTTTCGCACTTTGTTGACTTCCGTGATTTCATTTTGGATTTTTATTTTTGCAAAACCTGTTGTGTACGGAAGTGCTTTTTGCTGGTCAACGTAAACAAAGTATTCGCCGATAAAATTTTCTGCTGCCTGTTGTTCGGGAGTTCGGTTCGTGTTACAGGCAACTGAAATCAAAAACACAAAAATTAATTTTCTCAAAATTCACTTCCTTCAGAGGTTTTCAAAAATAATTCTCGTTGCAGCGGATTTGTTCAGAGTGTAAAAATGAAGTCCCGGCGCACCTTTTTCAAGAAGTTCGCGGCATTGCTTCATCGCATACTCAAGCCCTAAAAGTGCGACTTCCGTTGCGTCTGTTTCTACTTTTTCAAGTTCACTAACAAGTTTCTGCGGAATTTTTGCCCCACACATTTCTGCAAATTTTTTGATTTGGTTAAAATTTGTAACTGGCATAATTCCGGGAATTATTCTGCAAAAAATCCCGATTTTTGCAGCGTCGTCAACGAAACGAAAATAATCTTCGTTGTTGAAAAATAATTGAGTGATTACAAAATCTGCCCCCTGTTCAACCTTAATTTTCAGGTTCTGCAAGTCCTGTTCTTTGCTCGGTGCTTCCGGATGCTTTTCAGGGTAACCTGCAACTCCAATGCAAAAATTTCCACGCATTCTGATGTGTCTGACAAGGTCGCTTGCGTACTTGTAGCCGTTTGGAACTTCCTGAAAATTTTCCTTCGGAGAATCGCCGCGAAGTGCAAGAATGTTGTCAATCCCTTTTGATTTCAATTCGTCAAGGCTTGTTTGCAACTCGTCAACCGTATGCCCGACACAAGTAAAGTGAGAAATCGTTTCAATCCCAATCGTGTTTTTGATGTAGTCAACAATTTCAAAAGATTTATCCCGCGTTGAGCCACCTGCTCCGTAAGTTACAGAAACAAAATCAGGAGCTAACTCCTTGATTTTTCTGACTGTGTCGTAAAGTTGAAAAATCCCTTTTTCCGTTTTTGGCGGGAAAAATTCAAACGAAAAAGTTTTAGCTTTTTTCTGTAAAATGTCCGAAATTCGCAAATTTCAATCCTTTCAATTTTTAGTTGGTGGAAATTTTCAAACCTCCTGAAATACAAAAATTGCACGGTTTCCTTTTGTCTAATTTTCAACTTGTTTCATTGAAAGTTGGATTCGCTTTCGTTCTTCTTCAACGGAAATCACTTTTACTTTTACAAGCTGACCCGTTTTAACGATTTCGTGAGGGTTCTTTACAAACTTGTTTGCAAGCTCCGAAACGTGAACAAGACCGTCCTGGTGAACTCCGATGTCCACAAACGCTCCAAAATTCGTGATGTTTGTAACGACACCTTCCAAAATCATTCCTTCGTTCAAATCCGAAATTTCCGTTACTTCTTCGCTGAACCGAACAGTCTGAAACTCTTTTCGCGGGTCTCTTCCGGGTTTTGCAAGTTCTTTTAAAATGTCTGTAACTGTTAAAATTCCAAAATCTTCCGTTACAAAATCTTCTGCGTGAAGTGTTTTTAATTTTTCCTCGTTTCCTAAAATTTCACCAAGTTGTAGTCCCGTTTTTTGAAGGATTTTTTCCACAACTTCGTAGCTTTCCGGGTGAACTCCTGTCAAATCAAGTGGATTTTTCCCGTTCCTAATTCTTAAAAAACCCGCACACTGCTCAAAACTTTTGTTTCCAAGTTTGGGAACTTTTAGTAATTCGTTTCTTGAACTGAACCTTCCGTTTTCGTTGCGAAAAGCTACAATATTTTTTGCAATCCCTTTTCCAATCCCTGAAACCGCCGCAAGCAAAGGTTCTGAAGCCGTGTTCAGGTCAACTCCAACAAAATTCACACAGGATTCAACGGTTTGTTCAAGTGCTTTTTTCAGCTTTGTTTGGTTTACGTCGTGTTGGTACTGCCCGATTCCGATAGCTTTCGGGTCAATTTTTACAAGCTCAGCCAAAGGGTCCTGGAAACGTCTTGCAATTGAAACTGCTCCTCTTTCCGTAACGTCAAGTTCAGGAAATTCATCCCTTGCAATTTCAGAAGCCGAGTAAACGGAAGCTCCTGCTTCGCTGACGACTAACTTTTTTACTTCGTTCTCAAGGTAAAATTCTTTCAAAAAATCATCAACAAACTTTTCAACTTCACGGGAAGCTGTTCCGTTTCCAATCGCAACAAACCTGATTTTTTCAAAACGTGTAAAAAGGTCGTTGAGAACTATTTTTGCTTCACGGATTTTGCTTAGTTGCTGGAAGGAGACAAAAATCAGGACGCTTTTGACGAATTTTCCTGTTTCATCAATTACAACAACTTTTGAACCTGTGCGAAATCCGGGGTCAATTCCAATTGTCCAGTGTTCGCCTCCCGGTGAAGCAAGCAAAACATTTTTTAGGTTTTCAACAAAAACTTTAATTGATTCTTCGTCGGCTTTTTCTTTTAAAATTGTTCGGATTTCAGATTCAACAGAAGGGAAAAGTAGCCTTTGGAAAGCGTCTGAGATGGTTTCCTGTAAAAATTTCACACAAGGTGAGTTTTGCAGGATGAATTTTCTATCCAAAAATTCAAGCAAACGTTCCGTTTCAGTTTCAATTTTTACTTTCAAAACGCCTTCTTCTTCGCCTCTGAAAATTGCCAGAACTCTGTGAGCGGGAAGGTCAAAAAGTGAGTCGTAAAAATCGTAGTAAAGTTCAAACTTTGTTTTTTCGTTTGCGAAGTCTTTTTTAACTTTTGCGGAAATTTTGCCGTAGCGATAGATTTTTTCCCGCAAGTAACTTTTAACTTCGGCATTTTCAGAAAATTTTTCGGCAAGAATAAAACTTGCTCCTTCAAGTGCTTCCTGAATGGTTTGGATTTCACCGACGACAAAAGGTTTTGCAATGTTTTCCAAACTTTCGCGGAAGTTTTGGGCAAAAATTTTGTCTGCCAAAGGTTCAAGCCCTTTTTCCTTAGCGATTGTAGCTTTTGTGCGTTTTTTTGGTTTGAAGGGCAAAAACAAGTCTTCAATTTCTTGTTTCAGGAGTGAGTTTGAGATTTTTTCTTTGAGTTCAGTTGTCAGTTTTCCTTGTTCTTCAATGGTTTTCAGGACGTAAATTTTTCGTTCTTCAAGTTCTTCAAGGTAAGCGTAGCGGTCGCAAATTTGAGCGATTTGGACTTCGTCAAGGTTTCCTGAACGTTCTTTTCTGTAGCGGGCGATGAAAGGAATCGTAGAATTGTTTTCTAAAAGTTCGATTACGTTTTTGACTTGCCACAAGTGAAGTTTCAGTTCTTTAGCGATGGTTTCAAGAATCAATTTTTTTCTCCCAAAATATTTTTTTCAGCTTAAAGTTAAGCAAGAAAAAATTAAAGTTAAAAATTGTTTTGAAGTGAGTTCTTGTTTATCTTTAGCTTTCAATTTTTTTAAAATCAAACTTTAGATTAGAGGGGAAATTTATGGGTTTTCAGTTCAAAGAATTTATCAAATTCTCTGCTTTGTGTGGTTTCATTTTTTATTTTTTAATGATAACCTTGGAAGCATTGTTTGTGATTAAGGTTCCACACGAGGACAAGGGTTGGTGTGTGAAGTACGTTGAAGTTGAAAATATTTTTGGGAATCCTTTTGACGACGGGAAAAAAGCTGTTGTTAAGGAGTGTGCGGAGTTCAAAAATGTTTTTGAAAAGCGAGTTGACGAAACTAACAAAAAAATGGAAGGGCGTAAAATTTACATAAAGTTAGTAATCACTGTGTTGGGAATTTTGGCAGCTTTTGCATACTTTCATCTTTTACCGATTTGGAAAGGTCATCACGTTACGGGGATTTTCAGGCACATGAAACTTTTGCACCTTTTGACTGATTTGCCGATAATTTCTGCTTCTGCTTTCACCTCAGCTTTTTTCATTCCGATGATTTTAAGTTCAAGTTTACCACCGCCGGAGATTTGGTTTTTGCAGGTTTTTTACGATTACAACTACGAACAGGCACAACAAATCATTCCATTTTTGAGATAAAAGTAAGCGGGAGTTTCACTAAAACGGAACTCTCGCTTAGTTCTCCAATCAGGTTTTTACTAAAATTACTTTAGCAGCGTGATTTTTTTGGTGGTCGTGTTGTTTTTGGTAACCAAGTTTACAAGGTAAACTCCGCTTGCGACTTGTTTCCCGTTTGTGTCTGTTCCGTTCCAAACGATTTCGCCCTTGTTTTTGTTCAGGTTCCAGCTTCTGATTTTTT
>JADZEA010000236.1 GCA_020850775.1 bacterium | reverse complement strand
GATTTTTTATAAGTTTTTATCTTAAAAAAGGAAATTTTGGTTCGGTTTACGGAACAGCAAGTTCGTTTGTAGCAGTTTTACTTTGGATTTACTACTCAACACAGATTTTACTGCTTGGTGCAGAGTTTACACAAGTTTACACAAAACGGCTTGGTTCACACTCAAAAATAACTAAACTTAAATAAAAAATAGACTTAAACACAAAAAATGGAGACTTTTTATGATTGACGAACTAAAAAATAGTAGCTTGTTTGCAGATTTTTCAAGAGACGAACTAAACGCTGTTGAAAGAATTATTAAGCGGGAAACGATTACGGCTGGCGATTACGCTTTTCGTGAAGGAGAAAAAGGAGATAGTTTGATAATTATCAGAATGGGAACTTTGAAACTTACGAAAATTGATAAAGGTGGCGATGCAAAAGACCTTGCAACTTTGAGTTCCGGAGCTTACGTTGGCGAAATGGCAATGTTTGACGAAGGTTTGCGTTCTGCTTCAGGAATTGCAACTGAACGCACAGAAATTCTGATACTTCCGTACAAAGAGTTACGAAACTTGTTATCAAACCACGTTGCAATGGCTGCAAAATTCTATGAAAGGCTTGCAAGTGGAATTTCTCATCGTTTGAACTATTTGAACCACGATTTTCTTTCTCTGAAACGTTTCCTGAAACCGAGAGACTGATTTTTTGTGAAAGTTCTGTTTTTAAAAAAAGAGGCTTTGTCTTTTTAAAAGAGGCTTTGCCTCAGTTTTCAATTAATCCTTCAAATAAAATGTCTGTTCCAATGTTTTTAAAGGCTTTTTCTTTAAAATCCCAGGTGTCTGTAATTTTTTCAATTCCAAGATTGCCAACAGCACTAACTCCGTCATCACCAACAAGTTTTGGAGCGATAAAAATCATAATTTTATCAAAAAGTTTGCTTGCCAAAAACGACTGAAAAACCTTCGCTCCACCTTCAACCAAAATTGAACAAATTCCAAGTTTTGCACACTCATCAAGAATTTCACTAAGGTTCAGTTGTCCAGATGAGTTAATTCCAACTTCAATTACAGTAGCTCCAAAACTTTGGATTTGTTTTAGCCGTTCCGGGTTCGGTGCGTGAGTGAAAATTATTGTCTGATTAGTAGAAGTATCGCTCAAAATGTGTGAATCAAGCCGAATTCTCAGGTTTGTGTCAAGAACAATTCTTTTTGGATTTCTGCCTTTTACAAGCCTGACAGTCAAAGCAGGATCGTCTTCAAGAACTGTCCCGATTCCAACTAAAATTGCGTCGTACTCTGCTCGCATTTTATGAACTAAAATTCTTGATTCTTCAGAAGTTATCCATTTTGAATGTCCTGATTTTGTGGCAATTTTTCCGTCTAAAGTTTGGGCAATTTTCACTACTACAAAAGGTCTTTTTTTTCTGATGAAAGTGAAAAACGGAAGGTTAATTTTCAGGCATTCCCGCTCAAGAAGTCCAATTTCTACTTCAATTCCATTTTTACGAAGTTCCTTAACACCTTTTCCGTAAACCAAAGGGTTTGGGTCTAAAGTTCCAACGATTATTTTTGCAGGTTTTGCTTTGATTAATGCTTCAGTGCAGGGCGGAGTTTTACCAAAATGGCAACAAGGCTCAAGAGTTACGAAAATTGTTGAGCCTTCAGGAGGTTCTTTGCAACTTTTCAGAGCATTAATTTCAGCGTGAGCTTCCCCAAATTCTTCGTGAAAACCTTCGCCGATAATTTTATCATTTTTAACAATTACACAGCCAACAAGTGGATTTGTTTTTGTTTTTCCTGAACCTTTTTGAGCCAATTCCAAGGCTCGTTTCATAAATTTTGTGCTCAATTTTTTTCTCTAATTTTTTGTTTTACTAACAGAAACAATTGTGTGAATTCCACCACGAACGGTAAAATCGCTTTTGACGGTAATTTTTCGCGGGTTGCAAGCCTTGACAAAATCATCTAAAATTTTGTTTGCAACGTTCTCGTGGAAAATCCCCACGTTTCTGTACGAAGCAATGTAGAGTTTCAGGCTTTTTAGTTCCACACAAGTTTTATCGGGAACGTAGTTGATGTAAATCGTAGCAAAATCTGGTTGTCCTGTTCGTGGGCAAACACAGGTAAACTCGGGAATTGAGATTGAAATTTCGTAATCTCTGTCTGCGTACTGGTTTTCCCAAGCCTCAAGTTGCGGAGCATTTTGCAAAGTTGATT
The DNA here is from genome assembly GCA_020850775.1 of bacterium. Lineage (GTDB taxonomy): Bacteria > CLD3 > CLD3 > CLD3 > CLD3 > JADZEA01. The sequence goes on along the minus strand of JADZEA010000236.1, from coordinate 8,349 downwards.
TTGCGTGTTCGTCTGTGTATTCTTTCAATTTTTACCTTCTGAGAAAGTTTGAAAATAAGTTCTTAACTAATTTATTTTTTTAATGTTTACAGCTTGCAGAATGAACGTGGGTTTCTTTTTTAGCTTCTGTTTTTTGAGTAGTTTTGGCAGGAGTTTGGTTTGCATTTTTGTAGTCTGTCAGATAAAATCCACTTCCTTTGAAAATCATCCCGCCGCCACGACTAATTAATTTTTCAATTTTTGAACTACTGCATTCAGGACAAGCAGGAATTGGAGCGTTCATAGTTTGGAACTTTTCAAAAATATTGCCACAATCCTGGCATTTAAAATCGTAAGTTGGCATTTTAAAATCCTTTGGTTAAAATTTGTACTCAAATTTACAAAAAACAGTTAAGTTTAAAAAAGGAATTCTTTAAAGTTGTGAAATATGAGAAACGAACAAATTAAAAAGCTACGCTATTTTATTTTTACACTTGTTTTTGCTGTAAGTTTATCATTTTATGGATTTTACAAGGCGTCAAAATTATTGGATGCGGCTTCTGAACAAATTTTGGAACAGCAAGAAACGGTAAAAGATTCAGTTTCATCTTTGCAAAAATCTTTCCTTTCAAACTTTATTGATTTGAAAAACCTTGAAACGCTTGAAAAAATTAAAAACGAGTTTTTTACACAGACAAAAAAGGTTGAGACAATGCCAAAAACTCAAGTTTTTGTAACAAATCCAAGTTTCAGAAAAAAATATTTTGCACCTGAAAGCAAAATTAAAGAAGAGTTTGTTAGCCGGGCACAACCAGTTACAACAAAAATTGGTGATTACAAGTGCGTTACTTTGAATGGATTTACAGAAATTTACAACCCGAAAGGCAAACTTCTCGGAAAATACGAAAACAAGTTTGAATCTTACCGACAGTTAGCAACGGAAATTGAAAAAATTAAGGCTTCAAATTAGTTGTCAGGCTTGAAAAATTAATTTAGTTCACTGTGTTTTTTGAAGTAAGCGTAAAAAGCGTCGTACACATAAAACTGTTTTTCAAGGTTCTCAAAGTCGTTTTTTGAAATTAACTGGAAACCTTCAGCGATTGCTTTTAATCCTGCTGATTCTTGAGTGAAATTAATTTCACCTGAAATGTCTGCTCCGTGGACAACTTTTGCAAGCTCCAAAATTGCCTTGTCATTAATTTTGTAATGCTCAACCAAGACTTCAAAAGTGCATTTCCCATCCTTTGAGTGTGTAAAATCTGCATTTTGTGCGTCGTAAGAAATTGCCTTTTCCAATTTTGCCACTTCTAAAACTTTGTCTGAAGGCACGAACAAAAATTCGGCATCTTTGTCAATAAAATTTTTAATCAGCCAGGGACAAGCAACTCTGTCAACCTTGACTTTTTCTCTTGTAATCCACTTCATTTTAGCTCTCCATTTTTTTAAATTATTCCGGTTCCAATTAAAATTGCAATCACAAAAAGCATCACGGAAACAATGATTTGAATGCTTTTCATCGTTATTTTTTTTACAAGTTTGTTACCGATAAAAGTTCCTGAAAATGCTGAAACCGTTGCAGCAAGCAAAAGCGGAAAGTTGTCGCTGACTTGCTTAAAGTGTTCACTGTAAACCAAAATCCTTGTAAAATCAATCAAACAGGCAATCACAACTCCAGTTGCGATAAAACTTTCTTTGCTTAGCTCCAAACGAACTAAAAAAGCACTTCTTAAAGCTCCCTGATGACCTGAAAACCCACCAAAAAAACCGCTTAAAATTCCACCAAGCGGTAGAAATTTTTTATCAAAGTTTAGCTTTTGGAACTTTGGTAAAGCCTCAAAAACCGCAAAAAAAATCATCACAAAAGCAATTACAACACCAACAAGGCTGATTTTAAAACTTTTTTGTAAAAATGTGTAAGTTGCAAAAGGCTCAAGCCCTGAAAAGAAAAATAAAAGTTTTGCACCCAAAAAAGCGAACAAAATCGCCGGTAAACCAAATTTTAACACAACTGATTTATCGGCGTGTTTTCCGAGCAAAACGAGTTTGAAAATGTTGTTTGCAAAGTGAACGATTGCCGTCAGACCAACTGAAACGTCAAGTGGAAAAAAGAACGCAAAAGCAGGCAAAAGCAAAGTTCCAAGCCCAAAACCCGAAAAAAGCGTTAAGCCTGAAACAAAAATTGCAGTCAGACAAATGATTAAGTAATCCATTTTAACCTTTGATTTTTATGAAATTAAAACGTGTGAAAAAATTATTCACGGTCAAATTTTCCTTTTCGCACTTCCTCCTGAATTTCAGCCAAAAAAGTTAAGGCTTGGATTGGAGTCAGGTTTTCCACTTCCTGTTCCATCACTTTCGCTTTTAGGGTTTCAAGCAAAAGTTCAAGTTTTTCTACTTTTTCCTGCGAATCCATAAAAAGATTTAGCTGGCTCAAACTTGTTTGTTCTTTTGAGTTCCGTGAAATTAAATTTAACTCGTTTGCTTCAAGGTTTTTAAGGATTGTTTTTGCCCGTTTAATCACGTTGAAGGGCAAACCAGCCATTTCCGCAACCTGAATTCCGTAGGAATGGTCACAACCACCACGAATAATTTTCCGGACAAACTCAACTTTTCCATCGATTTCTTTTACTTCAACGTTGTAATTTTTTACGCCTTTAAGCATTGTTTCAAGGTCTGTCAGTTCGTGGTAGTGAGTTGCAAAAAGTGTTCTTGCCGAAACTTTTTTGTTGTTGTGCAAAAATTCCGTAATTGCCCAGGCAATTGAAAGTCCGTCAAAAGTGCTTGTTCCTCTGCCGATTTCATCAAGTAAAATCAGGCTTTTGGTTGTTGCGTTGTTCAAAATATTTGCTGTTTCATTCATTTCAACTAAAAACGTGCTTTCGCCTGAAGTGATGTTGTCTGAAGCCCCGACACGAGTAAAAATTTTATCAACGACTCCAATTTCTGCAAAATTACAAGGCACAAAACTTCCAACCTGAGCCATTAAAACAATCAATCCGACTTGTCTCAAAAAAGTTGATTTTCCAGCCATGTTTGGTCCTGTAATTATCCAGATTTGGGATTCTTCACAGTCTAAAAAAGTATCATTTTTTACAAAAGTTTGGTCGGTTGGCAGCAATTTTTCCACGACAGGATGCCTTCCGGCGATGATTCTGATTTTATCCGAGTTGTTTACGATTGGTTTTGTGTAGCTGTTGTTTTTTGCGATTTCAGCAAAGTTTGAAAGCACGTCAATTTTTGCCAAACATTGTGCGTTCAGTTGAATTTGAGAGACGAACTTTACGGTTTCGGTGCAAATTTTCTGGAAAAGTTCAAGCTCAAGCGAAATCATTTTTTCTTCTGAACTCAAAGCCTTTTCCTCAAAATCTTTTAGTTCGGGAGTGAAAAACCTTTCTGCGTTTACTAAAGTTTGTTTTCTTTGGTAATTTTCGGGAACTTTTTCAAGGTGAGTTTTTGTAACAATAATGTAGTAGCCAAAAACTTTGTTAAACTCAACTTTCAAAGAAGGGATTTGAGAGCGTTCTTTTTCCGTTTTTTCAAAATTTTCAAGCCATTCTTTTGAGTGTTCGGCGAAATTTTTCAGTTCGTCAAGTTTTGTGTCGTAGCCGAAATTTATAAATTTTCCTTCGCGAAAGTTTGCGGGCGGATTTGGAACGATTGCTTTTGAAAGCAGTTCAACAATTTCAGGCAGTTCGGTTAAATTTTCATTAAGATTTTTTAAGTAGTTTGACTTCCCGTTTTGCAAAAAACGCTTCAAATCGGGCAAAATTTGAAGGCTGTTTTTTAAGGTTACAAGTTCACGCGGCGAAGTTTTTCCGACTGCAAGCCTTGAGATTAACCTTTCTAAATCAGCAATTTGTCCGAGCAAAATTCTTGTTTGAAGCCTCAAAGCGTCATTTTCAAAAAAATCTTCAACACCTTCAAGCCTTTCGAGAATTTGAGGAACTTTTTTTAAAGGGAAATTCAGCCATTTTACAAGAAGCCTTCCGCCCATTGAAGTTTGAGTTGAGTTCAGAACCGCAAAAAGTGTATCCTTTCGTTTTCCAAAAGAATTGGATTCTAAAAGTTCAAGGTTTCGTTTTGTTGCAAGGTCAAGTAAAATAAGGTCTTGGTTTGCGAGTTTGGAAATTTTTGAGATGTGCGGAAGTTCAGTTTTTCTGGTTTCTTTCAGGTAATTTAAATTTACTCCTGCTGCGATTTTTCCGAGTTTTTGGTCTTCAATTCCAAAACCTTTCAGAGAATGGGTTTTAAAGTGTTCAAGCAAGGTTTCAGTTGTAAATTTTTCCTCAAAAATCCAGTCTTCAACAGTTGTAACCAAAATATTTTCAGAGAATTTGGTGATTGCTTCCTTGTCTTTTTTGCGGACAATTATTTCAGAAGGAGAAAGGTTAAAAAGGTTTTGTTTCAGTTCTTTAAGTTCAATTTCGCCAACCGAAAATTCGCCTGTAGAGACGTCAGAAATTGCGATTCCGACGTTTTCGTTTTGGATGAAGAGAGAAGCGAGGTAGTTGTTTGTGTTGTGGTTCAGGAGGCTGTCTTCAATCAGTGTTCCGGGAGTTACGATTTCGGTAACTCCGCGTTTTACAATTGTTTTGGCAAATTTTGGGTCTTCAAGTTGTTCACAAATTGAAACTCTGTAGCCGGCTTTTACAAGTTTTGGCAAATAATTATCAATTGCGTGGTAAGGGAAACCAGCGAGTGGAGTTTCAGAAGCACCTTCGCGGTTGTTTCGTGCAGTCAGAGTGATTCCTAAAACCTGAGAAGCTATTTTTGCATCGTCGCCAAAAGTTTCATAAAAATCTCCCATCCTGAAAAGCAAGATTGTATCGGGGTTTTCTCTTTTAATTTTGTTGAACTGGTACATCAAAGGGGTTTCTTTTTGAGCCATTTTTTCCTTTTGAAAGTTTGTGAAAGTTACCTTGCAAAGGCTAAAATTAATTCGTAATTTTAAAAATGAGCTTAATTTTTTTTAGGGAAATAAAAACAGCAGAGCAAAAGTTCAGGATGGTTGCTGCTTACGAAGATGTTTTTACTTTTCACAAGAGTGAACTTTTACGTTTTGAAAATTTTTTAATGGAAAACTTAGAAAATGTTTGAGAAATTTTTAAATCAGGTTGTTCAGGGAGATTGTTTAGAGCTTTTTAAATCAATTCCTGATGCGAGTGTTGACATAACTTTTGCGGATCCACCTTTTAATCTTAACAAAAAATACAATACCTACAAAGATAATGTAAACAATTATTTAGATTGGTGTGAACAGTGGATTAACGAAATGGTTAGGGTTACAAAACCAACAGGTTCAATTTTTTTGCACAACATCCCAAAGTGGCTGACTTTTTACACCACTTTTCTTAACAAAAAGGCTTTTTTCAAGCATTGGATAGCTTGGGAAGCTCCAACTTCTCCAATGGGAAAGACGCTTCAACCTTCACACTACGGAGTGCTTTTTTATGCGAAAAATGTTGAAAAAACAAAGTTTTACGAAGTCCGTTACCCGCACAAAAGATGTAGAAAGTGCAATTTTTAACTAAGGACTACGGTGGAAAAAAACACTTGCTTCATCCTTTTGGTCCACTTGTTTCGGATGTTTGGAACGACCTTCACAGAATTAAACACAACAAGTACCGGGACGAACATCCTTGCCAATTGCCGATTCACCTTTTGGAAAGAATAATTTTGATGTCAACAGATGAAAATGATGTTGTTTTAGACCCTTTTTCTGGAACAGGAACTTTACTTTTGGCTGCAAAAAGGCTTGGCAGGAAGTTTATCGGTTTTGAACTTGATAAAAAATATGTTGAATTTTCGCAGGAAAAAATTCTGCAGGAAAATTATTTTTCAAAAATTAATGGTGTTTACGTAAGTATTTTTTTAAATGAAATCGTTACTCTCAGGGATAAAGATTGGGAAAAACTTGCTCAAAATTATTTTTTGATGGAAACACCAAAAGAACTTGAAAAGAATAAAATTTTTCTGAAACCTTCTTTTCAGACTTTGAACGAAACCAATGGAAAACCCAAAAAACAACTAATTTTAATTTAAGTTTGATTTCCAAAAATCCTTTTTACTTTTCGTTTGACTTCTAAAGAGTTTTAATTTAACTTTTTGCCTTTGTAAAATTGAATTTAGCAAAATTGTTTTAAAGTTTTAACGTAGGTATCCAAATGAATCAGCAAAACCCAGCAAAACTAATCGTTGTTCTACTTGCTCTTGTAGCTTCGGTCTATTTTTTAATTCCAACTTACAATTATTACAGCCTTCCGCAAGAAGAAAGAGAACTAAACCCAACTCAGGAAACAAAAGAACTTCAGAAAAAAGCATTAAATCTTGGACTTGATTTGCAAGGTGGAATGCACGTTTCTCTTGAAGTAAACCTTTTGGAACTAATGAAAACGACTGCAAACAATTCAACTTTAAGTTCTGGTTTGCCTTCTCCTGAATTTCAAAAATTCACTTCTGTTCTTGAAGAAAAATCTAAAGGTTCAGATGCAGAATTTTTCACACTTTTTGGAGAGGCAGTTTCTGAAACAGGAATTCAATTAGCAACTTACTACGGCGACGGAGACAGAGGAATTTCTAACGACGAAATCATTGCTAAATTAAAAGAAGAGGCTACAAGTGCAATTGACCAGGCACTTGCAATTTTGAGAAATCGTGTTGACGAGTTTGGCGTTTCTGAGCCAATCATTCAAAAACAAGGTGACAGAAGAATTGTAATTGAACTTGCAGGAGTTAAAGACAAAAAAGCCGCACTTTCTTTGATTGGTTCTTCAGCTTTACTTGAGTTCAAACTTGTTGGTGACGACGCAAAAATTCCCGATTTCCTTTCAAAAATTGACGTTAAACTCGCTCAGAACGATTTTAAATTTTCCGCAAAAGCTACAGAAAGCGACACCGCTTCAACTTCAAGCAATGAAACTTCACAAGGCTTGACTGATTTTGGAAAAACTCAAACCGACTCTGCAAAAACGGATTCCACAAAAAAGGATAACCTTTTTGAACCTGAAAAAAATAATTTGTTTTCAAGTTTAGTTGCTCACAATCCGGGAAGTTCTGAAATCATTGTTCCAAACAAAGACTACGCAAAAGTTATGGAAATCCTTTCTCAATCTTACGTGAAAGAAGGGTTAATTCGTTACGAGTTTTTGCCTTACAAAAGAGAAGCAACAGCAACAAACGACACTCCCTGGAGATTTATTTTAGTAAACAAAACCGCAGAACTTACAGGAAAATACATTACTGACGCAGCTGTAAGTATGAATGCTTCAACTCCAATTCCTGTTGTTTCGCTTGAAATGGATGGAGAAGGCTCACACATTTGGGCAAGAGTTACGGGAAACAACATCAACAAACGAATTGCGATTGCACTTGACGGAAAAATCCATTCCGCTCCTGTTGTCAGAAGCAAAATCACGGGAGGACGTTCAGTCATTGAAGGAATGGGAAGCATTGACGAAGCGAAAGCTCTTGCAATCGTAATCAAAGCCGGAGCTTTACCTGCTCCTGTTGACATTATCGGGCTTACAACTGTTGGTGCTTCGCTTGGAAAAGACACAATTGAAAAAGGAAAAATGGCAAGTTACATCGGTGCAATTTTGGTTGTGATTGCGATGATTGCCGCTTACAGAGTAATGGGAGTTCTTGCCTGTGTTTCGCTTGGCTTTACAATGTTAACAATTTTTGCGCTGCTTTCTGCTTTCCACGCGACGCTGACTTTACCTGGAATTGCAGGGCTTGCTTTGACAATTGGGATGGCTGTTGACGCAAACGTTTTGATTTATGAAAGAATTCGTGAGGAAATTGATTTAGGAAAAACGGTTCACTCAGCAATCCAAATCGGTTTTGAAAAATCAAAAAGTGCAATTTATGATTCTAACATCACAACTTTCCTTAGCGGAATTATTCTTTACACTTTTGGAACGGGGCCGGTTCGTGGTTTTGCACTGACTTTGATGGTTGGAATTATCACTTCAGTTTTTGCTGCACTCGTTGTAACAAGATTGTTAATTGAGTTTGTTTACAAGAAAAAAGATACCTTGAACGTTGGTGGTGTTACTTTCCTTAACAACAAAAATATCAATTTCTTAGGTTACGGAAAGTATGGTTTCATTTTTTCACTTGTAATAACTTTCATTGGAATTGGTGCTGTCCTTTTTGGTGGTTTGAACTATGGAATTGAGTTCAAGGGCGGAACAGTGATTGAATACAATTTTGACAAAGACGTAAACATTGAAGACGTTAGAGCAAGCCTCAAAAAAGTCAATTACGGAAATGCTGAAATCCAGACTTTTGGAGACTTAAAAAATATTGTTATCAAAATTGATACTCCTGAAAAACTTGAGGAAACTACTCAACTTTTGAAAAATACCT
>JADZEA010000235.1 GCA_020850775.1 bacterium | reverse complement strand
TTGCGGGATAAAATTCTTGTAAAGGCTCAAAAGGTTTGGTTTGCGGAAGTTTTTGCAGGATTTTTTGCGTGTGATTTGGGAAAAACCTGAACAAAAAATTTAGTCCGAAATCATTCACCAAAGATACAAACTTAAATGAAATTTTTAAAAATCTGTCCGAAACCAATGCTTTTTTAAGGATAAAATCCCGCAACCTTTTTTCGTTTTTTGGTCTTTCGTAAACAGTTTCAACAACGTTTCTCGTTTTTTCCAAAAGCTCGCCAAAATGCACTCCGGAAGGACAAGCTGTTTCACAGGCACGGCACTCAAGGCAAGTGTCAAAATGCTTTACAACGTTTTTGGTAAAACCAATTGTTGCTTCTGCAAGTGAACGCATCAAGCAAATTCTTCCTCGCGGAGAATCGGTTTCGTTTCCCAAAAGTGTGTAAGTTGGGCAGCTCGTCAGGCAAAGTCCGCAATGAATGCAGTCTAAGAAATCATCGGGGTTTAGTTGTTTTTCCAATTTTTTTTAGCTTTGGTAAGAAAAAGATGCCATTTTTGTAAGGAAACGGCATCTTAAAACTTGAAGTTTTAAAGGACTTTTTTAAGTTCTTCAGTGAGCGAAGGAACAATTTCAAAAGCATCTCCAACAATTCCGTAGTCAGAAATTTTGAAAATTGGTGCGTCAGCGTCTTTGTTGATTGCAACGATGAATTTTGAGGAAGACATTCCGGCAAGGTGTTGAATTGCTCCTGAAATTCCAATTGCAATGTAAAGAGTTGGTGAAACGGTTTTCCCTGTTTGTCCGACTTGTTCAGAATGAGGTCTCCAGCCAGCGTCAACAACAGCTCTTGAAACTCCGACAGCTCCGCCAAGAACTTCTGCAAGTTCTTCAAGCATTTTGAAATTTTCCGCTGCTTTTAAACCTCTTCCGCCGGCAACAATTACGTTTGCTTCGGATAAATCAAGTTTTTTACCTGCTGCTGCGATAATTTCTTTTACAAGGGCTTTGATGTTTCCGGGACTGACTGCAATGTTTTCAACGTTTCCTGCTTTTGGATTTTCAGCAGCAGTAAAAATATTAGGTCTCAAAGTAGCAACTTGAATTTCAGAACCAAACTCAAGGGTAGCAAAAACTTTTCCTGCGTAAATTGGACGAATCGTTGTAAGTTTTCCATTTTTTACGTCAAGGGCTGTAACGTCAGTTGCAAGTCCGGCGCCGATTTTTGCAGCGAGTCTTGGAGCAAGGTCTTTTCCAAGCGAAGTTGCAGCAAACAAAACGACAGAAGATTTTTTTGCAGCAACTACCTCAGAAAGTGATTTTGCAAAACCTTCAACAGAATAATTTTCAAGCATTGGGTCGTTTACACAAACAACTTTATCGGCACCAAAGTTAGCAAGTTCGTTTTGGAAAGAAGAAATTCCGGTTCCAAGAACTACAGCTAAAAGTTCGCAACCTAACTTGTCGGCAATTCCTCTTCCTGCGGTTAAGGCTTCAAAAGTAGTTTTTTTAAGTTTTCCGTTTCTATTTTCAGCAAAAACTAAAACACTCATTTTTTATTTTAACTCCTTTAATTTTTTAGCCACTAAGTTCACTTGTCAGAAGTGTGGTTTTGTGGCTAAATTTTTAGATTACTTTAGCTTCGTTTTTAAGGCTACCAATTAATTCAGAAACTCCGCCAAGGATTTTGCCGGTGCTTCTTGAAGCAGGAATTTCCATTTTAACAATTTTTGCTTTAGCTTCAAATTGAGTAGCTTCAATGGTTGTGATGGTTTTTCTTTTAGCAGTCATAATTCCTTTCATTGAAGGATAACGAGGTTCGTTCAAACCTTTTTGCGCTGCAATTGCAACCGGCAGTGAAAATTCAACAACTTCTTTTCCACCTTCAATTTCTCTTTCAGCTTTTCCGGTGTTTCCGTTAATTTCAAGCGAAACAACAACGGTAACCGAAGGAATTCCAAGAAACTCTGCAACCATTTGAGGAACTGCGAGGTTGTCATCGTCAACTGCTTGTTTACCAAAAAGGATAAGGTCAAAAGGTAATTTTTGAATTTCGTTTGCAATATTTTTAGCAGTAGCGTAAGAATCGCCCTGCCAGTTTTCAGCTTTAATGTGAATTGCTTCGTCTGCTCCCATCGCAAGTGCTGTACGAAGCGAAGAAGAAGCATTTTCTCCGCCAAGTGTAAGAACGGTAACGTTTCCACCTTGTGCTTCTTTGAGTTTTAGAGATTCTTCAACAGCAATTTCGTCGTAAGGGTTTAGAACAAAACTAATGTCTGAAGTATCAATTGATGTTCCGTTTGCGCCAATTCTAATTCTTGAAGCAGTATCGGGAACGTGTTTTACACAAACAACTATGTTCACTTAATTTAAACTCCTATTTTTAAAGTTTTATTTTTTAGTTTTCAAACGACTGAAAGTAGAAATTTTAACTCAAAAAGTCAAGGTAGAAGTTGGTAAAATCAGGCAAAGCAGTTTAGTTTTTTGAGTTGCAGGATTTTTTTGTTTTTTAGCCAAAAATCTAAAATTACATTAAAGCCAAATTTTAAAAATAAAGGCGTTAAAAGTGTTAGACAAAGAATTTGTTTTAGAAGAGCTTAAAAAAATAAAGTATCCCGGGTTTTCAAGAGACATTGTTTCTTTTGGTTTAGTGAAAGACCTTTACGTTGGCGAAGGCGAAATTCACTTTAAAATGGACGTTACGGAAACGAACCACAACAACCTTTTGCAAACAAAGGCAGAAGCTGAAAAACTTTTGTCAGGTCTTGAAGGGGTTCGGGAAGTAAAAATTTTACTTCAGGTAAAAAATCAAAATCCAAAACCAACTTCTCAGGGACACGCTCCTGACAGGACAAATCCGATTGCTCCGTTAGTAAAGTATAAAATTGCGGTTGCAAGTGGAAAAGGCGGAGTTGGGAAATCAACTGTCAGCGTAAATCTTGCGATTGCTTTGCAAAAATCAGGTTTTAAAGTTGCGATTTTTGATTCGGACATTTACGGTCCAAGCATCGCAAAAATGATGAACGTTGAAGGTCAGAAGCCACACAGCGAAGATGGAAAAAACTTAGAACCAATTGAAAATTATGGTTTGAAGATGATTTCAATGGCATTTTTTGCGAAAAACGACAGTGCTTTGATTTGGCGCGGACCGATGATTCAAAAGGCGATTGAACAATTTTTGCGGGACGTGATTTGGGAAGAACAAGATTTTATGATTATTGATTTGCCACCGGGAACAGGCGACGCGCAGCTTACTTTTTCGCAGGTTGTAGAGTTACAGGGTGCAGTGATTGTTACAACTCCGCAGAACGTAGCTTTGAGAGATGCTTACAAGGGTGTTTCGATGTTTCAAAAGGTTGGTGTTCCGATTTCGGGAATTGTTGAAAATATGAGTTACTACGAGTGTTCAAAGTGCCACGAACAGTCTTTTATTTTCAGTAGTGGCGGCGGGAAAAAAGCGGCTGAAGAACTTGGAGTTCCTTTGCTTGGTGAAATTCCGATTGACACAAAAATCAGAATTGGCGGAGACAAAGGCGAACCAATAATGATTTCAGAGCCTGACTCATTGATTGCAAAAGAGTTTATGAAAATCGCAA
>JADZEA010000234.1 GCA_020850775.1 bacterium | reverse complement strand
TTTTTTCCTGACCGCAAGAAAGCATTGTTGTAATTAAAAAAAATGCAGGTAAAAGTTTATTTGTAAAATTCATTTTTTTCTCCAAAAATAAAATCAGGTTAGTCTTTTTTAAAAACCAATTTAAGCAAAAAAAAGAGGTTTGGGAAAATTGCTTTTGATTTATTTTTTAGGAGTTAGGAAAAATTTTTAAGGGATTCAATTTTTTTTTGAATTAGTGCCTAAAAAGTTTTATATTTCAACTTCCTTTTGCACGGAGGTGTAGTCTAACGGTAAGGCAGCAGTCTTGAAAACTGCCGGGTAATACCCTTGAAGGTTCGAATCCTTTCACCTCCGCTTTTTTGGTTTGGAGAGATGGCCGAGCGGCTTAAGGCAACGGTTTGCTAAACCGTCGTGAGAGAAATCTCACCGAGGGTTCGAATCCCTCTTTCTCCGTAAAAAAATTTAACCTGTTTCAAAATCGTTTTGAAGCAGGTTTTTTTTTGCTTAAAACCTCATTCCAAGTTAAGTTCTCACTTTTTGAACATGGGTTTTTGGTTTAGCGTAAACCCCGCTAAAAGCGTGGATTCCGCAAAAGTTTCAGTGAGAGCCTTACCAAGAAGTGAGACACTCACGTAACACTTGTGAGGGTCTGACTTCTTTCAGCGGGTTTTACGCTTCTTAGCGGAACTCACGCTGATTTTTCTGAAAGCGTAACTTTTGTCTAAACACGGATTTTTGGGATTTAAGGATTAACGGGATTTTTTTGGTTTAGCGTAAACCCCGCTAAAAGCGTGGATTCCGCGAAGTTTTTTCCGCAACTTCTTCTTTAAGCGGGTTTTACGCTTCTTAGCGGAATTCACGCTGATTGTTCTGAAAGCGTAACTTTTGTCTGAACACGGATTTTTGGGATTTAAGGATTAACGGGATTTTTTTGGTTTTAAAAAGCGTAAGCCCCGCCAAGAAGCGTGGATTCCGCAACTTTTTTCCGCGAAGTTTTTTTCCAGCGGGTTTTACGCTTCTTAGCGGAACTCACGCTGGTTGTTCTGAAAGCGTAAACCCCGCTAAGAAGCGTGGATTTCGCAAAGTTTTTTCCACAAGTTTTTTTAAAAAGCGGGTTTTACGCTTCTTAGCGGAATTCACGCGGGTTAGTTCTGAAAGCGTAAACCCCGCTAAGAAGCATGGATTCCGCAAGTTTTTTTTTAAGCGGGTTTTACGCTTCTTAGCGGAATTCACGCTGGTTAGTTCTGAAAAGCGTAAGCCCCGCTAAGAAGCGTGGATTCCGCAACTTTTTTCCGCAACTTCTTCTTTTCAGCGGGTTTTACGCTGGTTGTTCTAAAAGCGTAAGCCCCGCAAAGAAGCGTGGATTCCGCAACTTTTTTCCGCGAAGTTTTTTTAAAGCGGGTTTTACGCTGGTTGTTCTAAAAGCGTAAGCCCCGCAAAGAAGCGTGGATTCCGCGAAGTTTTTTCCGCGAAGTTTTTTTAAAGCGGGTTTTACGCTTCTTAGCGGAATTCACGCTGGGTTGTTCTGAAAGCGTAAGCCCCACCAAGAAGCGTGGATTCCGCGAAGGTTGCCAGTTTACTTCAAAAAAACCATCTTTTTAGTCTTGCTGAGACCGTTTTCTGTTTCAAGCCTGTAAAAGTAAATTCCGCTTGAAACGGTTTTACCTGAAAAATCTGTTCCGTTCCAGACAACTTCGCCTTTCGGTTCCTCAAGCAAAAACTCACGGACAACCTCACCAAGAACGTTGAAAATCAAAATCTTTGCGGTTTCCTTGCCCGAAAGTTCGTAAACGATTGCTGTTGCCGGATTAAAAGGGTTCGGAAAATTTTGACTAAGCGTAAAATCTGCAGGTTTATTTTTAGTTTTAGCAATTTTTACAAAATTTTTATCCCAGTTTACGTTTGAAATTGTGTTCCAGATTGAAAGCGGAGTTCCCGAACCCGGAACTCGCCAAAGTGAAGTTTCTGCTCCTGAATTATCAATAAATTCGTTGATTTGACCCGCTGTGATGATGTTGTACTCATCGCTGACGATGTGGTGAACCGGTTTCTGAACTCCAAAACTTTGATACTCAGCAGTCCCGTAGTTCACCCAGTAATCCACACTTAAAAGAAAATTTTGCCCCCAAACTTCAAGGTAAGTTTGAGGCATGTGAGCATCAACGTACAAATCAATAATTTCTACGTGAAAATTATGAACTGCAGGATTTCCCCACGTTGTACAGTAAAGTTTAAAATCATTTGTTGCAAAACCATTCGCAATTGCGTTTGTTTTTGCCTGAAAAAACGCCTGAAAAAGACTGTGAAGCTCTGTCGTCAAACCGTCAAACTCACTTTCAACGTCAACAACGTAACCATCGTAACCTGTCTGTGCTGCAAGGTAAAGCGACTGTGCCTGCGAAACGTAGTTGTTTGTGTAGTTGTACGACCAAGCCCAAACTTCAAGACCTTTGTTCTTGTAAGTCTGAACCAAAACCGTGTCCAAAAGTTCTGTCCAAATCGTCGGGTTTGCCATTCCGTCTGCAACCTTCACGTAAATTCTTTTCACTCCGATTTTTGACAAAGTATCGGCTAACTGTTCGTGTGTAAAACCTGTTCCTTCAATGTGCCAAAGCCAAATCCCAAGTTTGTTGTCTTGTGCAGCCGCAAACCTGACCAGGAAAAAAATCAGCAAAACAAACAGTTTCATCTTTTACTCCCCTTTTTCCATAAATTTTTAAAGGCACACGCCAAACTTGAAATTAAACAAAAAAATAATGTTTCCTGCCTTTGTTTTTTCTTATTTTTCAAAGTAAAATTTAAAGGCTAAAAATGAGACTGACTACAATTTTTTTACTGTTGCTTACCACTTTTTCCTTCGCAAAAAATGGGAATCAAAATCCTAAAACCAACCTTTCAGGCTCGGATTCGTTTGGCTACACTTTTAAGGATACAAACGAACCAAATTCTCCTCCCTACAGTTTTGCTGACATCTCGCAAACGGGAACTTTAACAAACTTTACAAACACCGACGACGGATTGGAAACTCTGCAACTTGAAGCAACCAACACAGGAAAAACATTCAATTTTTATGGAAACAACTACTCAACTTTGCTTGTTTCTACAAACGGTTGGTTAAGTTTTGACCTGACCTACACGGGAAACGGAATCATTAATTTTCCGGCAACAGGACCAAACAACACAATCGCAGTTTTAGCTGAAGACCTTGACCCGGCGGCTTCCGGTGATATTTTTTACTTGCAAGACGACGCAAACGACAGATTAATTATTCAGTGGGAAAATGTTCCGTACTACAACGAACCTGCAAGTAACACACGTTTTCAGGTCATTCTTGATTACGCAACAAACAATATTTTTATGAATTACGATGAAGTTTCCACAACGACAAACGGAACCACTTCACGAATTGGAATCGAAAATTTAGACGGAACCATCTCTTTGGTTTACTACAACAATGTTTCTCCAACGAATGTTTTGCCAACAAACGACCTTTCACTCAGGTTTTTATTCCCTCAAATTTACAACTTACAAATTTCAAGTTCTACCTTTCAATCAAGCACAACAATTGGCTCAAACGTAAATTTTCCGATAAAATTTAAAAACACCGGCTCCGTAACCGATAATTTTTCACTTGCACTAAACACCTCAAACGCTCAAATCCTGCAAAACGGCTTTCCGAACTTGCAAACAGGAATTTTAGCTCCAAACCAGGAAACCGATGCCAATCTTTTGGTTAATCTTACCGGACCGCTTACTTTTGAGTACGTAGTTCTCAAAGCAATTGCCCTGACAGACACGAACCAGTTTTTTTCGCAAAATTTCGTCGTAAACTCACCCGACCAAACTCCGCCTGCACAAGTTGAAAACCTTACTACTCTGCTTAACGGAACTTCTTTCGTTCTGAACTGGACTTCCCCAACAACAAACTTTGACGGAACACTGCTTAACGATGGTTTTTCTTCAAAAATTTACAAAGGAACAACACCAACGAACCTGACACTTCTGACGACACTGACTTTCGCACAAACCCAAACTTTCACAGACACAAACCCGCAACAAGGAGCGAACTACTACGCAGTAACAACTGTTGACCAGTCAGGAAACGAAGCTGCTCAGTCAAATCCCTTACTTTGCAACTTTGTTCCACCTTCCGGCGGACTTGACCCTTACGGTTACGCCTGGAAAAGCAGCATTGACGGACAATTTTCTGCAAATTTTTACGACGTCTCACAAATTGGAACCGATACAGGTCTGAGTGGAGACGACGAAAATTTTCTGTTTTCGCTTCCGTTTGCTTTTGAATTTTACGGCAATTTTTACACACAAATCCGGGCAAGCACAAACGGACTTTTAACATTTTTCTACGCAGACGCAAGTGCTTTTGAAAACACAGCGTTGCCTTACGCAAACACTCCAAACAACTTAATTGCTCCTTTTTGGGACGACTTAAAAGTTGACAGCGGCGGGAAATTTTATTTTTACTCTGATACTTTGAACCAAAGGGTAATTTTTCAGTGGGACAAAGTTTACCGTTACTCTGAAGCAGTTAATTTTACCAACACGTTTCAGGCAATCCTTTACCAAAACGGCGAAATTGAATTTCAGTACCAGAACCTGAACGCACAAAACCTGACAAGTGCAACTATCGGAACGGAAGATTCAACGGGAGCAAAAGGGCTTCAGCTTGTTTTCAACTCAAACCTGCTTCAGAGTAACTTAGGAATAAAAATTTACCACGTTGACATTAATCCACCAAAAATTATTTCAATGGACAAGTTGAAAAACACAGACAACCACCTGCAAAATTATGGAATTTACGCAAGAGTCAGCGACCTTCACACTGGAATTAATCCTGACAGTGTTGAGATTTTTTGGCGTTTTGTCCCGTTTCCTTCGTTTTTTAATGCTCCGATGGTTTTTGTGAGTGGCGATTCGTTTTACGGCGAAATCCCTGCACTAAACCAGCTTGGAGTAAAAATTGAGTACTACGTCAGCGCAACAGACGCTTCAGATTCAACGAACACTGTGACAAATTTCAGCGAAAAACAATCCTTTGACGTGAAACTTTTTAAAGCCGGAGCTTTACAGTCTGACCCTTCACAAACTTCTGTAAAACTTCGTTGGCAAGAACCCGAAAACAATGCTTTTGAACTGAAATTTGATGACGCAACGAGTGAGTTTCAAAGTTTTTTACCAAACTTGCCCGCAGGTTTGAACAGTCCGGGCAGTGTAACTTTTGCCACAAAGTTTAACTTGCAACAACTACTTTTACCGCAAAATTTCAAAACAAAAGCCGTAAAACTTTACTTTGCAAACGGTGGAATTTCAGGAAGTTCCTTTAAAATAAAAATTTTCGCCGATGATTTTGGAAACGGGAAACCAGGAACTTTGCTTTTTGAAAGCCAAAACTACACTCAAAGCTCACCTTTTGGGGCTTTTAAAACCTTTGAAATTCCAAACGAAGTTTTGGTTGGCGATTCAACTTTTTTTGTTGGAGTTGAGCAAGTCAGCAATCAGGCGATTTCACTTGGCGGAGACACGACTTTAGCTCCACCTTACAACTTCAGTGCAAACACACATTTTGTAAAACAAGGGACAACCTGGTCAAACATTGAAAATCTTGTTCCGGTTTTTGGAGAAATAATTCCAATGATTCGTTGTTTCGTTGAACCAATTCAAAC
>JADZEA010000233.1 GCA_020850775.1 bacterium | reverse complement strand
TTTCGCTTTTGCTAACTTACCCGCTCGAAAACTTTGATGTTTTTACAAGTTTTACAAGTGATTTTTTGGAATACAAAGGAACATTTTACAACACAAGCGGAGTCGCTTTTGAAAAAGAATTAAGTGAACAAACAATTTGCGATTTAACTGCTAAAATCAATTTTGCAAACTCAAAATTCAATGAAACAAACATCGGAGTTTCTAAAGCAGCTTTCAACTTTACGGGAATTGAAACAGGATTAAACTACAATTTCAGCGAAAACCTTTACCTGCGTTTGCATTTTGAGTTTGATTATTTTTTTGATAGCGAACTGCGAAACGCTCTTCCTGAAAAATACCCAAAAAACTTCGGTCTGACGCTTGGAGGTAATTTCTAAAATGCGTCTTTCCATCCAAAATAAAATAATCCTGATTTTTATCTTAACAGCTATTATTTTTACTGTTTTGTTTCGTTTGCTTCACGAAAATGAAACAAAAAAAATGCAGGTGCTTTTGGAAAAAAGCAAAGAAGAAAAAGTGGAACTGTACGATAAAATTTTTGCCTTACAAGGTGAAAAACTAAAAATCATCACAAACACCGAATACTCACTTTGGGATGAAATGGCTAATTTTATACTTTCTGACACAGTAAACAAAAAATTCGCAACTGTAAACATTGATTTTTTAATTCAAAACTATGATTTTAATCTGATTTTAGTTTGCAAACCTGATTTTAGCCTGTTTTACTCGGTTACTTCTCAGGGAAACGAAAACCTGAAAACGGAGTTTCTCTCTAAAGAAATTTTGGAAAACAGCTTTAAGAAAAACAAAACTACACATTTTTTCACAAAAACTTCTTACGGTTTACTGGAAATTCGCGGAGCAGGAATCCAGTTTGCTGAAGATGACAAAAGGCTAAAACCACCTTTAGGCTATTTTTTTACTGCTAAAATTTTAGACAAAAACTACTTCAACCAAATTGATTCTCTGACAATTTGTAAAACTGAACTAATTTCAGACACAACAAGAAGCAAAATTCACGAAATGGTCTGTGAAACTTCAATCGTTTTTGTAAAACCAATTCAAGACTGGAAAAATGAAGCGCTTGTTCTTTTGAAAATCACTAACGAACTTGAAATCACTAACGCATTGGTAAATTTTTCAACTAAAAATCTAAACCTTTACATTCTTTCAGCATTGATTTCAATAATTTTAGCTTCTCTTTTGATGGTTTTTATGATTTTCAAGCCTTTACGGGCAATTTTCAAAGTCTTGGAAACAGGGGAAGTAAACTTAGCAAACCAACTTTCAGAAAAAGATAACGAGTTTGGAAGGCTTAACTCACTAATCAAAAAATTTTTTGCACAACGTGAAGAACTTTTGCAGGAAATTTCACTACGCAAACAAACTGAACGCGACTTAAAACTTTACTCGCTAAGGTTGAAAGGAATCATTGAAAGCACACAAGATATTGTTTTTGCTTTAGATAAAGATTACAAGTATCTTGCTTTCAATGAAAATCACAAAAAAGCAATGAAACAAATTTATGGGCTTGAAATTGAACAAGGTAAAAATATTTTGGATTTTATGCGTGTTAACGACGACGTAAAAGCTAAAAAAGACATTGACCGCTGTTTAAAAGGTGAACAGTTCGTGATTGAACAGATTTACGGCGACGAAAAATTTGAACGAACTTACTTTGAAGCCTCTTACAATCCGATTAAAGATGAAAATGCTGAAGTGATTGGAACTGCACTTTTTGTAAAAAATATCAGCGAAAGAAAACAGGCAGAGCAAAAAATCTTTGAAGAAAAAGAACGGCTTTCAGTTACTTTAAGAAGCATCGGAGATGGAGTTATCACTACTGACACTGAAGGAAAAGTCGTCTTAATCAATCAGGTTGGCGAAAAAATGACTGGTTGGCTTTGTGAAGAAGCTGCAGGGAAACCACTTGCCGAAGTGTTCAAAATTATTAACGAAAGCAGCAAAAAAACAATAATTAATCCTGTAGAAGAAGTTTTGAAAACTGAAAAAATTGTTGAACTCGCAAACCACACGATTTTAGTTGCAAAAGATGGAACAGAAAAAATTATTGCCGACAGTGCCGCACCGATTAAAAATAAAAATGGACAAGTTATCGGAGTTGTACTTGTTTTCCGTGATGTTACAGAAAAAAAACGAATGGAAGATGAAATTTTACGAGGCAAAAAACTTGAGTCCTTAGGAATCCTTGCCGGCGGAATTGCACACGATTTCAACAATATGCTTACAGGAATTTTGGGAAACATTTCTATCCTGAAACTGATGATTCCTTACGAAGAAAAAATCAACCAACGTTTAGACGAAGCTGAAAAGGCTACAGAACGCGCAAAATCACTAACTCAACAGCTACTTACTTTCTCAAAAGGAGGATCGCCAGTCAAAGAAATTGGTTCACTCGCTAACTTGGTCAGAGAAGTTGTTGATTTTACACTAAGTGGAAGCAACATCATCCCTAATTTCATAATTGACAATGATTTATGGCTTGCAAAATTTGACGCCGGGCAAATTAACCAAGTTCTTAGCAATCTTGTAATCAATGCAATTCAGGCAATGCCAAACGGTGGGAAAATTGAAATCACTTGTAAAAATATTGGCATTGAAAAAACCAATTTATCCTTAAAAAGTGGAAATTACATTCTGATTTCTGTTAAAGATTACGGAATTGGGATTCCACCTGAAAGCAAAGCTAAAGTTTTTGACCCTTATTTTACAACAAAACAAAAAGGACACGGTTTAGGCTTGGCAACAAGCTACTCAATCATCAATAAACACGATGGTTTAATAACTTTAGAATCTGAGTTAGGTGTTGGAACAACGTTTTTCATTTACATTCCTGCATCAGAATCCCAAAAAATCATTGAAAATGAAAATGTTACGCCAACGTTACACGAAAACAACAGTGGAAAAATTTTAGTGCTTGACGATGACGAACAAGTTTTAGACGTCGTCCAACAAATGCTTACACTTTCCGGTTACGAAGT
>JADZEA010000232.1 GCA_020850775.1 bacterium | reverse complement strand
TTTCTCCAAAACTCACGGCTCAAACGGTGCCTGGATCCGTTCCGGCTGGAACATTGACGACCTTTACGTCGGTTCGCCTCCAAACTACAAACTCACGCTGACTCCTGCAAACCAAAGTGGCGCAGCTGCTTTGGGAAACTACGCAACCTACAACCTGAACGTGCAAAACCAGGGCGCACTGAACGACAGTTACAACATCGCTCTTGCAGGTAACACCTGGATTTCACAAGCTTTACTAAACGGCTCACCAATCACAAACACAGGAAACATCAACTCGGGAACTTCGCTTAGTTTACAAATTCAGGTAAACATTCCTTCCGGCGCCTCAAACGGTCAGATGGATAACTTAGCAGTAACTCTAACTTCTGTTGGCGACCCAACAGTTTACAAAACCGCAAACATCTCAACCGTTGCGATTGGAAACTGTACGATTCCGATGAACGAAAATTTTGACTCAGGAATCTTAAACCCCGGAAATTTTCCGCAAACAACTGACAACTCGCTTGACCCAAACGGACTCGTAAACGATTTGGCTTCAAACGAACCTTCAGGAATGTACGCCTTGCACCTGAACGCTTACCCACAACTTGGAGACACTGTAACTTCCTGTATTTTTGACCTTTCCGGACAAACCGCAATTGATTTTTACTACTCTTACGAAAAAGGCGCCGGACAAAGCTCACCTGGACAAGGCGAATTTTTGATTGTTGAGTACCTGAACTCAACTCAAAACTGGATTCAGCTAAACTCTCACGAAGGTGACTGGAACACACAGTTTGATTTTGTCCCTGTTGAACTCCAACTTCCGCAAGACGCTTTCCACTCAAATTTCAGGTTCAGAATTTTTAACACAAGTCCGGGTGGCGGTTGGCCAGGAAGCAGTAACTGGGCAGTTGACAACATTTTTCTCGGGCTTCCTCCAAACTACAAAGTTAGCCTAAGCCCTAAAACCATCGCAGGAAGCAGCACAATCGGTTCAACCTTAACCTACACAATCACAGTAAACAACCAAGGTGTTTTAAACGACAACTACAACATCTCTTTTACAGGAAACACCTGGGCTACACAAACTTTAGTAAACGGAATTCCTGCAACCAACACAGGAAACATTAATTCCGGAACTTCTGCAACTTTTAACATTGAAGTTACGATTCCACAAACCGCAACAAGCGGACAATCCGATAACCTTGTTGTAACTGTAACTTCAGTAAACGATGCCACTGTTTCAAAAACTGTAAGTGGTTCAACAACTGCGATTGGCACTTCTCCGCTTCCTTTGGCGGATAATTTTGACACGGGAATTTTGAACGTAAACAATTGGCCACAATCTACCGACAACTCGCTTGACCCGGATGGAATTATTAATTCTTACGCTCCAAATCCGCCTTCGGGAATTTATTCGTTGCACCTGAACAGTTACCCGCAACTTGGCGACACTGTAACTTCTTCAATCGTGAACCTTTCAGGGCAAAGTGTTATCACTTTAAATTACTACTTCCTGGTTGGTGGCGGAAGCGGAACGCCTGGTCCCGGAAATTTTTTAAAAGCTGAGTACCTGAACTCAAGCCAAAACTGGGTGCCACTAAACATTCACGACGGAACCTGGGTTTGGCCTCCACCAACGGATTTTACAGAAGTAAACTCACTTTTGCCACAGGACGCACTGCACTCAAATTTCCGTGTAAGGTTTCTGAGCATCGGTCAGTGGTCTTGCCAAGGTTGTAATTCCTGGGCTGTTGACGATGTTTTTCTCGGAGTTCCTCCACCGTACAAGTTCAGTTTTACTCCAACTTTTGCTAATGGAAACGGTTATCCCGGAGACACGGTTACTTATCCTTACGTCATCAAAAACAAAGGTTTAAATGCTGATTCTTACAACCTGGCCGTTTCAGGAAACACTTACCCGACAGCTTTTTGGGCAAACGGAAACCCAATCACGGTAACAGGAACGATTGTTCCCGGCGATTCATTGGTTTTATCCGTTGAAGTTGCGATTCCTCAAACAGCAACACTTGGTTTTGTTGACGCTGTAAACATTACTGTAACTTCTGTTGGCGACCCAACGATTTCCAAGAACTCCGCAATCAACACACTGACAGGCGACACAATGCCTCCTGAAGCACCTTCAAGCCTTATCGGAACACTAAATGGAACTCAGGTTGATTTGGTTTGGCAAAATCCTCTTTACAATATTGACGGAACACCTTTGACCGACCTTGCGAAGATTAAAATTTACAGGCAAGACAATGCTTCACCGTTTCCGTTTTTTTCATTGATTGATTCCGTGGCTGCTCCAAACCAAAATTACTCTGACTTAGCTCCGTTTGTGAACACTTCTTACTACCTTACTGCAGTTGATTTTAGTGGAAACGAGAGTTGGCAAAGCAACGTTACAAACGTTTTCAACATTGCAGGTCTCGGAACTGTTGTCTGGCAAGACACACTTGAAACAACAACTAACTGGGTTTTTGCAAGCAGTGACCCAACAGTAATCTGGAACGTTGACGCAACGCCGTCAAACGCTTTGGGAACTTCTGTTCCTTACGCCGGAACTGCTTGTTTAAATTACAACAACGGAACAAACTTTGATACTTACGGCTCTGCAAACAACGGAACTGCAACTCTTAATCAAAACCTTAACCTTTCCGGTTTAGCTGACCCAACGCTTTTCTTCTGGAGTCTTTCGGATACTGAGTGGGGAAATTACTACGACCAAAAATGGGTTGAAATCAGCAACGACAATTTTGTTACGACAATCGCTACTTACCAGATTGTCCCGCAACAACAAGGAGTTTGGGAACCTGTAACAGTTACACTTGACACAGCCTGGCAATCAGTTCAGTTAAGATTTAGATTTGACACGATAGACGGAGCTGGTAACAGCGGTGCCGGTTGGTTTATTGATAATCTTGGTCTTTACTCGTCTGTTGACATTTTAGGACCTGATTTTTCAGGTTTGGGAATGCCAAAAGTTATTGATAATTTTAGCACTTACGAAAAAGTTAAAGTTACAGTTACAGACCCAAGCGGAGTTGATTTTGTTCAGTTAAACTACCGCATCGGCGAAACAGGAAACTTCACAAGCGTTACGATGAACCTTTCACAGGTTGTCAGTGTTTACCTTGATTCAATTCCTCCACCGGCAAACGTAACAAAAACAAAAGTTTACTGTTATTTTATGGCAAGAGACCTTTCGGATAGTTCCAACATCAGTTACTTTCCTAAAAACTACCTTGCAGACCCGTTAAACAATCTTTTCTCCTACGAAGTTCGCTTGGTTCCGCCGGGAACACTTGACGACGAGCCTGATTACGGTGAGATTAACCTGAGTTGGGGTCAACCTGGTGAAAACGGAATTGAACTTAAGTACGACGATGGTTCAAGCGAGTTTCAATCCACTTTACCAAATTCTCCACCAGGACTGAACAACCCTTCAGTAGCAACTTTTGCAAGCAGGTTTGACATCGCAACTCAAACTCAAATCAATGGAAATGCTCAACTTAACTCAATTAAAATTTTCATTCCAAACGGAGCAGTTCCAAACGCCGGCTACAAACTCAGAGTTTTTGAAGACAATCAGGGTCAGCCTGGAAATTTAATCTGGGAATCTCCTGACCAACAACAAACAGCACCTTTCGGACAGTTTGTAAACTTTGAACTTGTTGACCCTTTAACAAACTTAGGTTTGCCTGTTGGAAGCGGAATTTTTTACGTTGGAGTTGAACAGACTTCTTCAACTTTGATTTCTTTAGGTGGCGACACGAGTTTTAATCCACCTTATGTTTTCAACTCAAACACACACTTTTTACAGGGACAAGGAACCGGTTGGGCTGCGATTGAGTCTTTAGCTCCGATTTACGGACAAATCATTCCGATGATTCGTTGTTTTGTTGAGCCTGTTCCGATTGCACCAGCTCCGCAACTCAGTGTAAACAAGCAAAAAACAGTTGGAAAGCAAGAGTTTAGATTTAAAAAAGGCAACTCAACGAGTGGTAAAGGTTCAGTAAACGTAACCCTTACTTATCCGATTGTAGCTTACAAACTTTACAAAAAGAACGGTGCTTCTCAAAATGCTTTGGAAGTTGTAACAACTGGTTCAGTGATTTACACGGGAACAAACCAAACTTACACTGATTTGCAGGTAATTTACCCAAATCAGTATTCTTACGCTGTAACCGTAGTTTACAACGTGAATGGAACAAACGTGGAATCGGAACCTGGAAACCTTGTAGTTTCAACACCTTTGTTTAATGATGACAACGAACCACAGAACCTAATTCCGACTGTTTTCAGCATTGAACAAAACTATCCGAACCCGTTCAATCCTGTTACAAACATTAAATTTGGAATTCCTGAAAAAACTTTTACAAGGTTAGTTGTTTACAACATTCTTGGTCAACTTGTAAAAACGATTGTCAGTAAAGAACTAACGCCTTCTTACTACACTTTCCGTTGGGACGGAACAGACAACAATGGAAATCAGGTTTCAAGCGGAGTTTACTTTGCAAAAATTGAAGCAGGAAAATTTGTAAAAACTAAGAAAATGACCTTCTTGAAGTAGGATTTTTCAGTGAGAACCTGAAGCTAAAAAATCAGGTTCTCACATTTTTAATTTTTCTTGGAAAACTTCTCAAAACCATCAATCTGGCACAAACAAAAAAGCCTTGCTGAAATTTCAGTAAGGCTTTTTTTGTGTTTTACTGGCTAAAATGAGGGAAATCCTTTCTGTTTTCAGGTTAAAAAATTAACCTGCAAAAAACTTTGAAGCAGGAACTCACAACGTAACTTGGAACAGACACAAACGGGAAACAAGTCGCAAGCGGAGTTTACCTTGTAAACTTGGTTACCAAAAACAACACGACCACCAAAAAAATCACGTTTTTGAAGTAATTTTTGCAGACTGTTTCTTTTTAAAGTCCTTATACCAAAAATCCGTTTCAAACTGAAAATGGATTTTTTTTACTTGTTGGCGTTAAATTAGTTTCTCAGCTTAGCGACCACGTTTTGAGCTTGAAAATTTAAGAATTTTTAAAATAATTCATAATTTGTGATATAAATCACAAATTTCGGAGAGGGTACGATTAAATTTGGAAGCATTATTAATTAACTCAACCAAAATTTAAGCAGGAGATTTTACGATGAAAACTTCGCAAAATGTAAGTTCCGGAAATTTTTTGTGTTTGGTTTCCGGAGGAGGTTTTAGTAATTTTACCACAAAAAAAGGAGGCAACCCGATGAAAAGTTCATTTTTGTTGTTAACGCTGTTAACTTCAAGT
>JADZEA010000231.1 GCA_020850775.1 bacterium | reverse complement strand
ACAAGTTTGCAGAAAAACGAAAACTTGAGCCTAAAAAAATTTCAAACGAAGGAATGAAACTACTTGAAAACTACACCTGGTTTGGAAACATTCGTGAACTTGAAAACCTTGTTGAACGGCTAAACGTGATTTCACAGTGCGACGAAATCCCGGCAAAATTAATTGCCCAGCAACTTGGCGAACCGAACAACTCTGCTTTTGATTACGAAAACCTGCCGCTGAACGAAGCAGTTGATACTTTTGAGAGAAAATTAATCGTGAACGCTTTGGGAAAAGCAAACGGAATCAAACATCAGGCGGCAAAAATGCTCGGTGTCGGAACGAGTGCTTTGTACTACAAGTTAGAAAAGTATGGACTTTTGTGAGATGAAGTTTTTTAAAAAAAATATTAAACTCCTGTTTCTAATCATTTTGCTTGTGTTTGGAGAAACAGCTTTTACACAAGATTTAAACCTTTTGGAAAAAGATTACCTGAGGTTAAAGCAAAAACTTGAGAAAGAACAATTGGTTAGTGATTCCTTAAATTTAGTTTTGAAAAACGAGGCAGAAGAGCTTGACAAGGAAAAAAACAAACCAAAACCTAAGGTTAAAAAATTAGAAAAACTAATGGCGAAAACTTTAACGACTTCTGAAGATTTCCAAAAACAACAATTAAAAACCAAAAAACTTGAAGGTAATTTTGAGAGCCTTAAACGAAAACTTAGTCAAAAATATGTAAGCATTTTAGATTCTTTGAAGGAACTTAAACACACAAAGGAAGTTGAAAAACAAATCCTGATTTTTACTGAAAAACGGCTTTCCATTGATTCGGGAATTCAATCTTTAGATTTTGATTTCCAAAAAATTAGCCAAATTAAATTTACTGCTGAAATGGATTCGCTTGAAAAGAGGATTTTTGTGGATTACCTGGAGAAAGCATTTTTGCAAATTAAAAAGCAAATTGTCAGAGCTAAGGAAACAAGAAAAGAACTTGAGGAAGTGATTTTTCTTCGTGAAAAAATGAATGAGTTTCTTGAAGATGTTGAAAATGAAGAAGGGTTAAGTTTGTTTACAAGTTCTAAATTTTCAAGGTCAAACAGTGAAGTAGCGGCAACGGATTTAAACTCAGGCGAACCTGGGAAGGTGCAGAATTTACCGCAAAGTTTAACTTTGTTTCGTCAGTTGAACCTTAAAAATTCAAGTTTGTCAGAGAATAAAAATGTAAAAATTTCACAGGGAGATTACGTTAAATTGCTTCTTCAGGCGGAAGAAAAATTGGAAGAAATTAAAGAAACAATCTCTAAAAAACTTGAACAATCCAAATGAAAATTAAAACATACTTTTTGTTAGTTTTCGGCTTTTGCAGTGTTTCAAAGGCAGAAATTCAGTGGAAACTTCGTAGTGAGTTTGGAGCAAATTTGATTGCTGATTCTTCGCAAACTGATGGAATTTACAAGTTTTCAGGTGAGATAAAATACAAAGTTCAGAAGCAAAACAACGAATGGATTGTAAAATCACAGTTACGACCAGAGTTTTACGGTTTGAACACTCAAACCTTAAAAATTCTGACTTCAGCAAACTACAAACACAAAAAAGCAAGTTCTGAAACAGAAGGGATTTTAGTTTTCAGGAAGTATTTTTACTCAACTTCTGACGGGAATTTTTACTACAACATTTTTGAGCTTGGGACAAATTATTTTCAGGTTATGGATTTTGCAAATTTAAACTTAGGTCTGAACTACGTTTACAGAGACCTTAACGATAAGATTAACAACAGTTTTGATGCAATTTTTATTGAGTGTAAATTGCTGAAAGAAGTTTCTCCTTACAACTCAATTAATTTTGGTGTTTACGCTGAAAACTTCAAAATCCGCAACCAAGACTTGTCAAAAGAAAAAAATTTTGGTTATCGTTTGGGAATTGAAACGGGTTTTTCTTACAGTAAATTTTTAGCTTTCAGTTCGGATTACCGTTTAATTTTGCACAAAGATGAAGTTACAAAATTATCCTGCGAGCATTGGTTAAGGCTTTTACTTGGAAAAACTTTTAGTGAAAAATGGGCAACTTTTTTTTTGGTTGACTACTATTTTCGTGATTTCAGGCGAGAAAAAAACACAAATTCAAACCTTTACTACAACTCAATTGACAATGAGAAACGTTTTTACTTAAAGTTTGATTACCACTTTAGCAAAAAATTAGAAATTTACTCCAAGTTTGGTTTTTTGCGGGAAAATTTGGTTTACAAAAATTTATCACTTTCAGGTTGGAATGGTTCTTTGGGAATTGAGTGGAAGAATTAGCTTTTTCCTTTTAAAAAACAGTTTGCTTTAAAATCAATAAAATATTACCTTAGCAAGCTAAATTTTAAAGGGATTAAAATGTTTGGTGATTTACAAACAAAATTAGAGTCTGTTTTTCAAAAACTTAGAGGTCAGGGAATTCTTACTGAAAGCAATATTTCTGATTCTTTAAGGGAAGTGCGAAGAGCATTTTTGGAAGCTGATGTTAATTTTAAAGTTGCGAAAGATTTTATTGACAAAGTTAGTCAAAAAGCTATCGGAACCGAAATCATTAAATCAATTAAACCAGGTCAGCTTGTAGTAAAAATCATTCACGATGAATTAGTTTTGCTTCTTGGTGAAACTTCTGTTCCGCTTTACCAAAACAAAAATGGCGTAACGATTGTGATGGTTGTTGGTTTACAAGGTTCAGGAAAAACGACTTTTTGTGGAAAACTTGCCCGCAATTTCAAAAAAGACAAAAAAAGTGTAGTTCTTGCGGGAGCAGATGTTTACAGACCTGCTGCAAAAGACCAACTAAAAACTTTGGGAAAATCATTAGAAATTCCGGTAATTACTGACGATTCAACTGACGCTTTGAAAATTTGCCAAAATGCGGTAGAGTTTGCACAAAAAAATTATGCGGATTACGTAATTCTTGACACAGCGGGCAGACTTCACATTGACGAAAAACTGATGCAAGAACTTCAAACAATCAAGTCAAACGTGAATCCACACGAAATTCTTTTTGTTGTTGATTCAATGACGGGGCAGGACGCTGTAAACAGTGCAAAGGAATTTCAGGAGAAACTTGATTACACCGGAATTGTTCTGACAAAGCTTGACGGCGATACAAGAGGTGGAGCAGCGCTTTCAATTCGTGCAGTTACCGGAAAACCGATAAAATTTATTGGAGTTGGTGAGAAACTAACTGATTTAGAGCCTTTTTATCCTGAAAGGCTTGCTTCAAGAATTTTAGGAATGGGCGATATAATTTCTTTGGTGGAAAAAGCACAAGAAAATTACGATGAAACGGAAGCAAAAAAATTAGAAGAAAAGTTACGCAAACAAGAATTTACAATTGAGGATTTTTACCAGCAACTGCAAAACATCAAGAAACTTGGTCCGATGAGCCAATTAATGGGAATGCTTCCCGGCGTTAATCCAGGTATGCTTAAAAATACAAAAATAGATGATAATTCTTTTAAGAAGATTGAAGCGATAATTTGTTCAATGACTTACGCAGAGAAACAGAAACCCAAAATACTCAACGGAAGCAGGCGAAAACGCATTTCAAAAGGTTCAGGAACAACTTTGCAAGATATTAACAAGTTTATCAAACAGTTTGAGCAAATGCAGTTGATGATGAAAGAACTTGGTAAAATTTCCAAGAAAAAAGGCTTGTTGAGTAGCCTTGCAAAAGGTTTTCCCGGAGTCCCTAAAATTCCGGGCTTGTAAAATGAATAAATGTTTTTTAAATTTTGAAAAATTAATTTTTTAAAGGAAAATTAAATTGGCAGTTAAACTAAGATTAGCAAGAATGGGAAGGTTGAAAAAACCTGTTTACAGAGTTATTGCTGCAGACTCAAGGTCTCGCAGAGATGGACTTTTTATTGAAAAATTAGGAATTTACAATCCAGTTCCTAATCCGGCAATTATTGAAATTAATGAAGACAGAATAAACTATTGGTTAGATTGCGGAGCAATTCCAACTGAGACAGTTTATAATCTTTTACGTAGTTCAGGAATCCTTCACAAAAGAACTTTAACTTTAAAGGGAAACACACCTGAAAAAGTTGCAGAAGAAATGGCAATCTGGAAAGCTCGTAAGGATGCTAAAAAATCTACAGCAAAAGTTGCCGAAAAACCAAAAGCAGAAGCGACTGCAAAGGCTGAAAAAACAGTAGAACAAGTAGTAGAAAAAACAGAAGAATAACTTATTTTAAGTCAAGAAAATTACTGAAACGGGAAATAGTTTAGTAAGTCTTGTTAGTTAACGTTCACTTATAACTTAGGAGGTTAAATACCCAATGAAAAACTTCATTGAATTTATTGCTAAGCATCTTGTAGATAATCCAGATGCCGTTAATGTAACTGAAGTAGAAGGCGAAAGAACAGTTGTTTACGAACTTAGAGTTGGCGAAGGCGATTTAGGAAAAGTTATCGGAAGAAAAGGACAAACTGCTCATGCTATCCGTACTCTCCTTAGCGCAGCTTCGGCAAAAGCTGGTAGAAGAGCTGTTTTAGAAATTCTTGAGTAATTAAGAAAAGTGTTAGCGGATAGATCGTTTCTGTCCGCTTTTTATTTGTGAACTACTAAATTTTTATCGGGGCAAACTACTTTTAAGTTTTCCTGAGCAGAATTTTAGTGAAGATTAAACAGAACAGGTTTTTGTTGTCAAATTCAGAAAAAACAGAATTAATTACTATCGGTAAAGTTAGTAAAGCACACGGAATTAAAGGCGAAATAAAAATTATTCCGCTTACAACTTATCCTGAAAGATTCAATGATTTGGAAAAAGTTTTTGTTGAATTTGAAAATGAGGTTGTGAAGGAATTCAAAATTGAGAAAGTAAGGGTTAGTACAGAAGCAATTTTTCTCAAGTTTGAAGGAATTAACGACAGAAACGAAGCTGAAAAGTTTTCCAAAGCTTACATTTCAATTGTAGAAAATGACCTTGTCAGTCTTGAAGAAGGTGAATTTTTTGTTTTTGAAATTATTGGTTTAAGTGTGGAAACGGTTGAAAAAGAGTTTCTTGGAGTTGTTACTGACGTGATGGCTGTTGGAGATTGTGATGTTTACGTTGTGGAAAGAGAATCCGATAACAAGGAATTTCTCATTCCTGCAACTAAAGAGTTTGTTGTTTCAATTGATTTTGAGGCTGAAAAAATTACAATAAAACCAATTCCAGGACTTTTAATCTAAAGTTTGGCAAAATGGAATTTCACATTTTTACACTTTTTCCTGAGTTCTTTGAATCGCCACTCAAAACAAGCATTTTAGGCAAAGCTGTTGAAAGCGGAAAAGTTAAGGTCAAAACCCATAATTTTCGTGAGTTCGCAACCAACAAACACAAAAATGCTGATGATTATCCATTTGGTGGCGGTGCAGGAATGATTTTGAAAGCTGAGCCGATTTTTCGTTGTTACGAAAACTTGGTTCAGGGCAAAAAAAATGAGTTTTACACAATTTTTTTAACTCCGACAGGAAGAGTTTTTAACCAAAAAATTGCTCACGAACTCACTCACAAACAAAAGATAATTTTTATTTGTGGGCATTACAAAGGAGTTGACCAAAGAGTCATTGATGAACTTGTTGATGAAGAAATTTCGCTTGGAGATTTTGTTCTCACAGGAGGAGAATTTCCTTCGCTGGCAATTATTGATGCTGTAACAAGGCTGCTTCCGGAAGTGATTGGAAATATTGAGTCTGCGAATACAGATTCGTTTGAAAACGGGCTTTTAGATGTTCCGCACTACACAAGACCTGCGGATTTCAGAGGTTTAAAAGTTCCGGAAGTTTTACTTTCAGGACACCACAAAAACATTGAAAAATGGAAAAGTGAAAAATCACTTGAAAAAACTAAAAAAGTAAGACCCGATTTGTTAGATAAATTTTAGTTAAAGATAAATTTTTTAAGGAGATAAATAAAGTGAATAAAGTAGATGCTTTAAACCAAAGCCAAAAAAGAACTGACCATCCGGACTTTCGTCCCGGTGATACTGTTGCAGTTCACGTAAAAATCAAGGAAGGTGCAAAAGAGAGAATTCAAATTTTTGAAGGCGTTGTGATTTCTCGTAAAGGTTCACAAATGTCTGAAAGTTTTACAGTTAGAAAAATATCCAATGGAGTTGGAGTAGAAAGAATTTTTCCTGTAAACTCACCAAGCATTGACCACATTTCTATTTCTACAAGAGGAAGTGTAAGGCGTGCAAAACTTTACTACTTGAGAGCTTTAAAAGGCAAGGCTGCAAGAATTAAAGAAAAAGATACCCGCCATAAAATTGCAAAATAATTTTATCAGGCTTGTCAGTTTGTTTTGACAAGCCTTTTTTTTAATCTTGTTGTGGGATTTCACCATTTGGTTCAATTGCATTCTTAACAATTTGAACTTTTGTGATTCGTCTTTTTTCTACACGAAGAATCTTAAAATCGTAATTTTTGTAAGAAACAAGCTCGTTGGGAGATGGAATATTTCCTGTAAGGCTTGTGATAAAACCACCTAAAGTTGCAAAATCATCATCTTCAGGGAAATCAGCTTCCAAAATTTCATTTGCTTTTTCAATCTCAATTTTTCCGTTAAAAATGAACGTGTTTTCACTTGTTTTTTCGTAAAGTTTATCCTCATTGTCGTACTCGTCATTGATTTCACCAACAATTTCTTCAATAATATCTTCCAAAGTTACAAGCCCGGCAGTTCCGCCGTACTCGTCAACAACAATTGCAATGTGAATTTTTTCTTTCTTAAAATCTTTTAAAAGTTCATCAAGTTTTTTGGTTTCAGTAACAAAAGAAGCAGGTCTTGCAATTTCTAAAAGTTTAAGATTTTTATTAGGTTTTGAACTGATGTGTTTGATAAGGTCTTTTGCATAAACAATTCCTTTAATGTTATCAATTCGGTCTTCGTAAATTGGAACCCGCGAAAATGCTTCTGTTTGGATGATTTTTACAACTTCGTCTAACGAAGCATTTGAATTCACACAGACCATGTCAATTCGTGGAATCATAATTTCTTTTACAGTTGTGTCCCCAAGTTCAAAAATACTGTGAATCATTTCACGTTCTTCCTTCTCTAAATTCTCGCTTTTTTCTTCGTCAACTCCAACTAAAGTTTTCAGTTCATCTTCTGAAATGTGTTGCTTCCATTTCCCAAAGTGAAAAGCTTTAAAGGAAAATTTTGTTATGCTACTAACAAAAAAAGTGAGTGGAAAAAGTAAAAATTGTAGAAAAGTTATCGGTAACGAGGCTTTACGAATGAAAACCATCGGATTTTTTATTGCAAAAATTTTAGGTGAGTTTTCGCCAAGAATAACAACTATAAAAGTCGTAACAATAATTGTGATTAAAAGTGTAAAAGTTTGGAAACCAAAATCCTCACAAATCGCAAAAGAAAGCCTTGCAAGAATTAAAATTGCAAGAATTTTTCCCGTTACAACCGTAACTAAAAGTTTTTTTGGATTCTTCAGAAGTTTTAAAATTCTCTGTGCTTCGCTACTTTCTTCCAAACTCAAGTCTTTTAGTTGATTTTCTTTGAGTGAAAAAAAAGCTGTTTCAGAACCAGAAAACAAAGCTGTGGTTAAAAGTGTGAGCAAAAATCCCAAAAATTTTATGCCCAACAGTTCGTAATCATCCAAGTTTTTAGAAAAACTCCCTTTTGTGAAACTTATTTTTAACTTTCCTAAAATAAAAGTTTTAATTTTAATAAGCAATTAGATTTTTTAGGCTTTT
>JADZEA010000230.1 GCA_020850775.1 bacterium | reverse complement strand
CCAGTTTTAAACGCTGAAAACGGATTTTATGCCTTAGGTTTGGCTGCCCTTGACGCTGACAGTTCAAACATTAGCGAAACTTTCATTTTTGACAATATTTTTGCAGACCTTGATGCGGAAGATGTTTTAAAAGATTTTGATGATTTTAAATATTCATACGATGCAACTCTGAACTTTACAGAAGACCCAACAAAAGTGCTGAAAAAAGAAGTTGAGTGGTTTTACACCTGGTTTTATGGAAATTACCGTCTGATTTGGTTCGCGGGAGACAAAAATTTCAAGGATTTCGTGGTAACTTACGGCGATGTTCAGGAAGAAGACGGGAATTTTCACGAACCTGCTTTTCACTTAGAAGGTGATGGAATCGGAGTTTTTGGTTCTGCACTTGCCGATACAGTTTACTTTAAAATTCTGAAAAAATAAGTTTTAAACCTTCAGGCAGAAAAAACCTGAAGGTTTTAGCTGACAACCAAGAGATTTTTATGGCTAAACTCTAAAAGTAATTTTTTGATTTCTGTTTGGCTTCCCAAAGTGAAAACTTTTTTAGCTAATTTTTCAAGTTGCTTTTTGTTTGTTTGGTTAATCACTTCCCGAACAGTTGGAATGCTTGTTGGCATCACGCTGAGTCCGTCAAATCCCATTCCCAGAAGCAAGGGAACGATGTGTAAAGTTCCTGCAATTTCTCCACAAATGTTTACGGGGATTTTTGCTTTTTTTCCTGCTTCAAGAACAAATTTCAAAAGCCTCAAAACTGAAGGGTGCAAAGGATTGTAGAGGTTTGAAACAAGGTTGTTGTTTCTGTCAACGGCTAAAACGTACTGAGTTAAATCGTTTGTTCCAATGCTAAAAAAATCACAATATTTTGCCAAAAGGTCTGCTGTAATCGCTGCTGAAGGAACTTCAATCATCACTCCGGTTTTTATGTTTCTGTCAATTTTGTAGCCTTCAGCTTCAAGTTCATTTTTCACATTTTCAATAATTTCTTTAGCTTGCAAAAACTCATCAAGGTTTGTAAGCATCGGAAGCATAATTTCAAGTTTGCCAAAGTAGCTCGCTTTCAAAATCGCTCTTAGTTGTGTTCTGAAAAGTTCTTGCATTTCCAGACTAATCCGAATTCCACGCCAGCCAAGACAAGGATTATTTTGAGCAGGAACTTGAAGGTTTCCAATCATTTTTTCGCCACCAACATCAAAAGTCCTGATTCTTGCAGAAAAAGGAAAGCAGTTTTCAGCAAGTTTTCTGTAAACTGAAAACTGTAAATCTTCGTTTGGATACTCTAATCTTTGGAAAAGCAGGTGCTCACTTCTAAAAAGTCCGACTCCCTGAGTGTTAAGTTCTTCGACAAAACCAAACTCATTTTCAAAACTCAGGTTCAAACGAAGGTCAATTGAAATCCCGCCTTTTGTCGTTGCCTGAAGAAAATGTTTTTTAATTGTTTGGATTTTGGTTGCTTCAAACTTTTCTTTTTCTTCTCTGTAGTAATCAACTGTTGTTTGAGTTGGGTCTAAAATAAAAATCCCGTTTCTTCCGTCAAGAATTACAGTTGAAAACAAAAAATCATCGTACACTTGAGAAAAAATCTTTCCTGAGCCAAGAATTGACGGAATTCCAAGTGTTCGTGCAATAATTGCAAGATGGGAATTTATTCCTCCTGAAGCAGTAACAAAACCTGCGACATTTTTTTCTACAAGGTGAATCAAATCAGTTGGAGTTAGAGTTTCCGCCAAAACAATTGCTTGTTCGGGGATTTCAAGGTTTTTTCTGATAAAATTTGGGTTCTGCCTGAGGACTCTGATTTTTACATCGTGAATGTCAATTGCCCGCTCCCGTAAGTTTTTTTCTTCAACTTCAAGAAAGGATTTGTGGATTTCGTTCATTACTTCAAAAAATGCAAAATCCCAGTTTAATTTTTGTGTTAAGATTTTATCTTTGACTTTTTCGTGCAAGGTCGGGTCTTGCAAAATCAAAATCTGAACGTCAAAGATTTTTGCTTTTTCTTCGTTAATTTTTTGGGAAACATTTTCACGAATCAAAATCAGTTCTGTTTCCGTTGATTTCAAGGTTTCGTAAAAATTTTGGATTTCTTCTTCAATTGATTCAATTATTTTTGGAACGACTTTTACTTCTTGTGGATTGAAGAGAAACAATTTTCCAATCGCAATTCCTGTTGAAAGTGGAATTCCCTTCAAAATTATTTCTTCATTTTTTTCCAAGTTCTCACCTTTTTTTGTAAAATTCTACTCAAAAAAATTATCCACAGTTACAAGTTTTGAAATCGATTCAATGGCTTTTTCCTCGTCTTTTCCGTTTGCTTTCACGTAAAGCAAACCTCTGTAAGGGATTGCAAGCGAAATTACTCCAAGAATACTTTTCCCGTTCACGTCAAAGTGTCCGTTACTCAAAACAACTTCACAATCAAATTTTGCTGCAAGATTTACAAGCAAAGCAGAAGGTCTTGCGTGAATTCCTGCCTGATTTTTTATTTTTAAACAAATTTCTTTCAAGTTAAAATTTCCTTGTAACGACGAGATTTAAAAAATTATGCAGGTTTTTTGTGTTTTTATCTTTTAGCTCAAACAAACATTTTTCAGCGTTTGAAAAATGAAAGTTCATTTCTTTCTCACAAATTTGGATTGTCCCGTTTTCGTAAAGTATTTTTTTTGCTTCTTCAAGTTCGGTTTTTGAAATTGTTCCTTTGCCGGTTAAAGTAAAAAACCTGTTTAGCTTTTCCTTTGGCAAAGTTTCAACGGCGTGAAGGTAAGCAAAGGTTTTTTTCCCTTCTGCGAGGTCGCTTCCGATGTCTTTTCCCAAAATATTTTGCTCCGTAACAATGTCAAAAAGGTCGTCCTGAATTTGGAAACCAAGCCCAAGTTCGTTTCCAAAATTTTCAAGAATTTGTACTTCCCTTTCGCTTGCATTAGAAACAAAAGCTCCCGTTTTTGCACAAACGGAAAGCAGCTTTGCGGTTTTCAGCGAAATCATTTTCACGTAATCCGCGGTTGTTACGTCTTTTCTTTTTTCAAAATCTTTGTCTAAGTTTTGCCCGTCGCACAAGTCAAGATTTGTTTGGTTCATCAGTTCAACAAGGAAAGATAGTTTTTTTGAAGGAGCAAAAGTGAGCGCCTTGTAAGCGAGACCAAGCAAAGCGTCTCCGGTAAGGATTGCGACGCTGACGTTCCATTTTTTGTGTACTGTTTCCTTTCCGCGCCGAAAATCGTCGTTATCCATAATGTCATCGTGAACGAGTGTAAAATTGTGCAAAATCTCAAAAGCCAAAGCAACGTCAATCGTTTTTTTAGTGTTAAACCCAAAAACTTCAGCAGAAAGCAAAGTTAAAATTGGTCTGAGCCTTTTGCCTTTGTTTAATAAAATGTAACGGACAGGTTCAGCCATTGAGTTCAAGTTTTTTTCGCAAGCGTAAAACTCAATTCGCTTGTTAATTTGTTCCCGCAGCCTGTCAAGTTTTTGTGTAAAATCGTTGTCCAAAATTTCCTCTTTTATTTTTCAACTCAAGTTCAGTCGTTTTTAATAAATTCTCAAAAAAACGTGAAAACCGTAAGGTGTTTCAATTGGATTTGTAACTTCGTTCGGATTGACAGAAAAAATTGCATTCTCAAAATCTTCAGGAAGTTCGCCTTTACAAAATTCACCAAGTTCTCCATCCTTTAGTTTTGTCGCCGTGTCGTCAGAGAATCCGGAAACATATTTTTGAAAAACTTTAGGATTGGATTTCAGTGCAGAAGTTAATTCTTCAATTAATTCTTTAGCTTCTTCTTTAGTTCGTACGATTTCAACTTCACGTTCAAAGTTTGGGTTTGGGTTTTTTGCTCCTTTGTAAGAGATAAGAAGGTGCAAGGCATTAGCCAAAACCACTTTTTCACGCAAAAAAATGTGAAAACCAAAATTTGTTTCAACAACGTCTGAAACCTGTCCGACATTCATTCCCCAAAGTGCAAGTTCGCATTCCGGCGGAAGGTCTCCAAGTTTCAAGCCTCCAAGTTTTCCACCAGTTCCTGCACTTGCGTCGTCGGAAAATTTCTGTGAAAGTTGGTGAAAGTTTACATTTTTTTGTCTCGCAACCAAAACAAGCTTTTCAGCAATCGCTTTTGCTTCTTCTTTTGTGCGTGAAAGTTCAGGTGGAGCGTTGTAAGCGTTTTTGTAAGCAATCAAAATGTTTGAAGCGGTAATTTTTTCAAACAAAGAATCAGGTTTTGTTGGAATTTTTAGTGAGTCAATTGCTTCGTTAAAACTAAAAATCAAGTCCGATTGTTCCTGAGAAAGCCCCGCAAAAATGGGCTTTTCTTGTTTTTTTGAGCAGGACAAAAAAAATCCGCTTAAAAATACTAAAATAAAGGTTAAATTTTTCACGTTAAAAGCTAAACTCCTTTCAATTTTCTTTGAGAGTTAAGTTAAAAAAATAATCCGGCTTTACTAAATTCATTTTAAGAAAAAAAATAAAATTTTAATTTTAAAAGGATTATGTTTTTTAGTAGATTAAGAGTAAAACCTTTTCAGGAGAACTTATGAAAAAATTAATAATTTTAAGCACCGCAGTTTTAGTCAGTTGCAGCGGAAGTAAAAAAACAGACGTTGTTGGCGAAGCAGCACAAACTGCAACTCAGGACACAACAATTTCTCAAGTTGAAATCAAAGATTACGAGGTTCCAAAAACCGACACAGAAGCAGCTAAACCAAGTCTTGACAGTGAAACTGCTCAAAAACTTGCGGAGCTTGAGAACCTTGCAAAAACAAACCCAAAAGATTCTGATGCAAATCTAAATCTTGGCAATGGCTACTTCAAAGGTGAAATTTGGGATGAAGCTCTTTCAAGCTACAAAAAAGTCCTTGTTCAAAAGCCGGACAACAAAGAAGCACTTGTTCGTGCAGGACAAACAAGTATGATTTTAGGGCAAAAAACAGAAGCAATGAACTATTTTAGAAAAGCACTTGAAGAACTAAAAGACAAAGACACAAATTTAATCAACGAAATCGCTTCCTTCGTTGACGAACCTTACGAAGTTACTCAGCTAACTTTTGGAAACGGAAAAAATGGTCTTGCAAAATTTTCTTCGTACGAAGACAAAATCGTTTTCCAATCAAACAGAAAAGGCAACTGGGACATTTTTTTAGCAGACGCAAACTGCCAGAACGAAACAAATTTAACCGAAGCAAACGCAGTTGACGGAAAACTAACTGATGAGGAAAACCCTTCTTTCAACTTTAATTCAAGTTCTGTAATTTTTACTTCTACAGCTAACGGAAAAGGCTCAAAAGAAAGTAAAAACAGAGACATTTACACAATGAATCTGGCGGATTTTAATCAGAATCTTGTAATTGAAGATGCAAGTGATGATTGGTCACCAACTTTTGATGAAAACGGAAACATTGTTTTTACTTCTGAAAGAGATGATTTCAGACGCGGAAAATTTTACACTTTAGTTAGCAGTGTTTACCTTTACAATGCTGACGACCAACAAATCAGCAGAATTACAAAAGATAATTACGATGAATCAAACGCGATTTTTGTATCCAACAGCGAAATGATTGTTGCTGCAAATAAAAATGGAAACTTTGACCTTTTCAGGGTTGGAACCGACGGAACGGAAAAAGCAAGACTAACGGAATCAATTGCTGACGACGGTTGCCCTGCAATTTCAGGAAACAAACAAAAAATTGCTTTTGCCTCTGAAAAGTTTGGAAACACAGAAATTTTTGTGATGAATTCAGACGGTTCGGGACTTCAAAAAGTAACTACAAACCCAGGTTTTGATGGTTTCCCTTCACTAAACTACAACGGCGATAAATTGCTTTTTACTTCTGACAGAAACGGCGACTACCAAATTTTTATGGTTAATCTTGGTTCTGCAAAATCCTACACTAAACAAGACCTTGAAGCAAAACTTCAAAAATAAAAAACTTTCGTGAGAGTTCCGCTTCGCAGTGAAACTCTCACTTTTTTACTCTCCGTAAATCCTTTAGAAAGACAAAAAAATGATTAAACAATCTTTTTTACTTAGTTTGGCAATAATTTTTATGCAAGTTTTTTTTGTAAACGCACAAACTCCTACTGAAAACGAAGTTCAAAAAATGCACAAAATTTTTGATGAAGAATGGGAATTTGGACTTCAAAGGTATCCAACAAATGCAACTTACAACGGCGACCACAGATTTGATGACAAACTTGAAGATTTAAGCGAAAAAGCACTTTTAGAAGACCTCAACCGCTCAAAACAAGTGCTTGAAAAAATTAAAAAAATTAATTACGAAATTTTACCTGAAAATGAAAAAGTAAACTACTTGCTTTACAAAACTCAACTTGAAGAAGGAATTGAATACTACAAGTACAAAACTTACCTGATGCCAATCGGTCAGCAAGGTGGAATTCACATTGGTTTTGCTGAAATCCAGGGTTACTCAAGGTTTGAAACCGTTAGTGATTACGAAAATTACATTAAAAGAATGAATGGTTTTCCAAAGCAAATTGACGATACAATTGAGAGAATGAAAAAAGGAGTTAGGGAAAAAATTGTTCCGCCACAAAAAATTATGGAAAAAGTGCTTCCACAAATTCAGGCACAAATCGCTGAAGACCCAACAAAAAGCATAATTTTTGAGCCAGCAACAAAATTTCCCGATACTTTTTCAGAAGAACAAAAGGCTGAGCTAACTCAAAAATTAAAAGATGCAATCACCAAAAGCATTATGCCTTCAAACAAAAAATTATACGATTTTATTGAAAAAGATTACTTGCCGGGTTGTCGCAAAGAGTTTGGAATTTGGTCTTTACCAAACGGAAATGATTACTACACTTACCTTGCAAAATCTTACACAACAACGAACCTGACTCCACAACAAAT
Organism: bacterium; assembly: GCA_020850775.1. GTDB lineage: Bacteria > CLD3 > CLD3 > CLD3 > CLD3 > JADZEA01. Next base: position 4,446 of record JADZEA010000230.1, on the reverse strand, counting down.
TTTTGAACTTGGAGAAAGCGAACTTGCAAGAATCCGTAAAGAGATGGAAAAAATCAAGGAACAAGTTGCTTTTGAGGGAAGCCTTGATGAATTTATTGTTTTTGTTCGCAATGACCCCAAATTTTACGCAAAATCTGGTGATGAATTAATGGCTGGTTTTGGAGAAATCCTTGTAAAAATGGATAAAAAACTACCCGACTTTTTCAACAAACTACCACAAAAAAAATATGGCTTACGTGAAATTGAAGAATTTAGAGCTGTTTCGGCTCCTGTTGCTTACTACTATCCTCCACCAGAAGATGGTTCACGTCCCGGATATTTTTACGTGAACACAACCTTGCCTGAAAAACGAGCAACTTACACAATGGAAGCCTTAGCTTTTCACGAGGCGGTTCCGGGGCATCACCTGCAAATTGCACTTGCTCAGGAGCTAAAAAACTTGCCAAAATTCCGTCAGCACGGCGGAGCAACTGCTTTTGTTGAAGGTTGGGGACTTTACGCTGAAGGACTTGGAAAAGAAGCAGGTTTTTACCAAAGCCCTTACTCTGATTACGGAAGGTTAACTTTTGAGGCCTGGCGAGCCGTAAGATTAATTGTTGATACAGGAATGCACTACTTTAAGTGGACACGGGAAGACGCGATTGAGTTTTGTAAAAAGAATCTGAGCCTTGCAGAAGTTGACATCGTTTCAGAAGTTGAACGTTACATTTCGACTCCGGGACAAGCCTTAGCTTACAAAATTGGCGAGCTAAAAATCCGTGAACTTCGCAAAAAAGCTGAAAATAAACTTGGTAAAAACTTTGACTTGAAAGAATTTCACGACGTAATTTTGAAAAATGGGGCAGTTCCATTAAATGTTCTTGAAAAAATTATTGATGAGTGGGTAGCAAGTAAAAGCTGAAAAGTTTTTTTAGACTTTTTCTTTTTGTTTTGTGCCAAAAAGCCCTGTTGGTTTGAAAATCAAAATTAAAATTAAAATTGCAAACGCAATTGCATCGCGGTAAGTTGGTGAAATGTAACCAACTGTAAAGGTTTCAACAATTCCAATAATTACTCCGCCAAACATTGCTCCCGGAATGTTTCCAATTCCACCGAGAACCGCTGCGATAAAAGCCTTTAAACCAGGTAAAACTCCCATCAAAGGGTCAATGCTTGGATAAGTCAGGCTGTAAAGAATTCCTGCAGCTCCTGCCAAAGCAGAACCAAGTGCAAAAGTAAAAGAAATAATTACGCTGGTGTTAATTCCCATTAAACTTGCGGCGTTTTTGTTGAAAGAAACAGCACGGATTGCCGTCCCAAGTTTTGTTTTCATTACAATCAGTTGAAGAACAAACATCAAAAAAACCGCTGTGAAAAGCACAATTGCTTCATTGAAAGTTATCACAATTTCGCCAAACCTGATAATTTCAAAATTAGTTATCAGTTCCGGGAAAGGTTGTGGGTCAGCACTGAAAATCAGTTGTCCTGAGTACTCTAAAAACAAGGAAACTCCAATTGCAGTGATTAAAACTGTAAGGTTTGCGGCATTTCTAAGCGGTGCGTAAGCGAGTTTTTCAATTACTACTCCAAGTATTGAACAAATTGTCATTGCTACAATCATCACTAAAAGTCCGCCAAAAGGTTGCGGAAAAACTGGTAAAATCAAAGGAGCAGCGTAAAAACCAACGTAAGCCCCAATCATTGCAACATCGCTGTGGGCAAAATTTATGAACTTTAAAACTCCGTAAACCATTGTGTAACCAAGTGCAATCAAGGCATAAATGCTTCCGAGAGAGATTCCGTTAATCAGTTGTTGCAAAAATTCAGTCATAAAATCAGATTTTCCATTGTTTTGGGTTTGGGAATGAAAGATAAAACCTTTTAGCAAAATGCTCAAACTAAAAATTTAGCCTGAAAACAAAATGCTTGAAAATTTTAACTAACCAAAGCCTTGAAAAAGTTTTAAATTCAATAAAAATCAATTGTAAAAGGGGAAAACTATGAGTGAAAGTTGTATTTTTTGCAGAATTGCCAAAGGTGAAGTTCCTTCGTCAAAGGTTTTTGAAACAGAAAAAATTTTTGCTTTCAAAGACATTGAACCAAAAGCACCAACTCATATTTTAATCATTCCAAAGGAACATTTTTCAACTTTGAACGACCTTGAGAATTCGCCTGCACTTGTTGGGGAAATGCTTTGTTCGGCTGCAAAAATTGCTAAGGATTTTGGGATTGAAAAAACAGGTTACAGAACAATTTTAAATTGCAACAGCGACGGTGGACAAGAAGTTTACCACGTTCACTTACATCTTTTAGGTGGAAAAAAATTAAAAAACCCTTTTTAGAAGAAATTTTAAAGGTTACATTACTTATTGGCAACAAAAGAATTTTAATTTTATTAAATTCAGAAATATTTTTTAATTGAAAGGTTTAAAAGAAAATGCTAAAAAAAACATACTTAGCTTTATTTTGTGCTGGTTTCTGTGCAAACAATCTTTTTGCAGGGGATACAGACATTGTAATTAATGAACTTCTGCCTAATCCGGGTGGAACAGACACAAACAAAGAATGGTTTGAAGTTCACAACAAAGGGAACACAGCCGTTGATTTGTTAAATTGGGAAATCCTTGGAGCAAACGAAACTCTTGACCACACAATTGCAACTTCTGCAATTGTTCCTGCCGGTGGCTACCTTGTTTTGGGACAATCAAGCGACACAGTAGCAAATGGTGGTGTTAATGTTGGTTACGTTTACACAACTGTAAACCTGAACAACTCCAACACAGACAAACTTATCCTGAAAAATGCTTCAGGAGTTGAAATTGACAGAGTTGAATGGGTAAACATTATGCCTGCAACAGGTGCTACAAGTGGTTACACAAAAGAATTAATTGACCCGTCACTTGACAACAATCTTGGAACAAGCTGGGCTGACGCAACAACTCAATGGGCTGGAGTTGATTACGGAACTCCCGGAAACCCAAACTCAACGATGGTTAGCTGCGCCGCAGGAACAGGAAACGCCAAAGCAACACAAATAATTTTTGATTCAAATTCAGGCACTTCAATTAGTTTTGATTTTTCAGGAATTGCAACGCTTAATTACGGAACAATCACAGTTACAATTCCAGGTAACTGGAGTTGGTCAGGAAGTGCTTCCAATGTTTCGCTCAGTGGTGGAATTTCTGCTGGAACCAAAAGTGTAAACGGTTCAGTGATTACAATTACAGGCTTTAGTGTTCCTGGCGATAATCTTGGCTCAGTTACAATTTCAAGCCTTACAACTCCAAATATTTCTAACGTTGAGGTTTCTTCTTTTGGTTTTGCAACAGGCGGAAACACCGGAAGCGGTTGTGAAACTCCCGTTGCAATTGCTTCAGCAAAAGTTTGGGTTGTTGGAAGCGTAACAGATATTGTGGACATTCAGGAAGATGCTGTTGACGGTTGTTCTTCAGTGATGGAAACTGATACTTTAGCAGTCAGCGGAATTGTTACTGTTGAAAACGGAGTTTTTAAAACAACAGGTCTCGACATTTACCTTGAAGACGCTACTGCCGGAATTAATATTTTTGCTGCGGCAGGTGATTTGTTTTATGACAGAGGAGACGAAGCACTTTTTATTGGAGTTGTTACAACTTACAACGGCAAAACAGAGTTAGTTTATCTTGCAGGTGAAGTTCTTTCAACAAACAATGCAATTCCGGTTGAAGAAGTTTCCATTGCAGACATTAACGAAGATTACGAAGGAAAATTGGTTTACATCGTTGACGTTGACACGACAGGTTTTGTCGGAACAATTGGTGGAAGTGTTGTTTCCTGGGCTGTTCCTTTTGCTTCCGGAAGTGGTGTAAACGTTCAAATCACAGACGGAACAGATTTTGGAATCATCAGGATTGATGGTGATACAGATATGATTGGAACGAATTTTTTACCAACTTTCCCGACAACAATTGCAGGAGTTATTGCTCAGTTTGATGGAGTAGCAAACTGCGACAGTGGTTACAGCATTCAACCAAGAGATGCTCAGGATATGGATTTTATGGTTTCAGTTAAGGAAAATCCAAACTCAATTGTTAAAAACTATTCTCTGAACCAAAATTATCCAAACCCTTTTAACCCAAACACTCAAATCACTTTTGAACTTCCAAAAAGCACAAAAGTTAATCTTGAGGTTTACAATCTTTTGGGACAAAAAGTCGTTACTCTTGTAAACAGAAAATTTGAAGCCGGTAACCACTCTGTTACTTTTATCGCAAACAACCTTGCAAGCGGAATCTACTTTTACAAGCTAAGCACTCCTGATTTTACACAAACGAAAAAAATGCTTCTTGTGAAGTAGGAAAATTTAAAAGAAACTAACTTCGTCAGAAGACTGACCTCGTCAGTTTTTGAAAGCCTTGCTAAGATTTTAGCAGGGCTTTTTTTTGTGTTTTACTGGCTAAAATGCGGGAAAGTCTTTTCTGGCACTTG
>JADZEA010000229.1 GCA_020850775.1 bacterium | reverse complement strand
TACTTTCACTCTTTTGGCGGGAACACACGGAAGGTCAATTTACAAGGCTGACGTTACAGATTTAATATTTCCTGATGAAGTATCCGAAAAATCAAACAAAGCAAGCGGTTACGAACTTGCTCAAAACTATCCGAATCCTTTCAACCCGACAACTTCAATCAAGGTTAAGTTTCCTCAAAATGAAAACGGTACACTAAAAATTTACAACATTTTAGGCCAGGAAGTCAAAACGCTTCACGAGGGAAAATTCACAAAAGGAACGTCTGTTTTTGTCTGGAACGGAACAAACAACAATGGAAAAACGGTCTCAAGCGGAACTTACCTTTACACGTTAAAGACTTCAAACACAACTCTCACCCAAAAAATGCAGTTTTTAAAGTAGAAATTAAAACGCCCTCTTTTTTTAAGAGGGCGTTTTTTTTAAGCTAAAATTAAACGTCAAGGTTTCTTACGTACTTTGAGTGAGTTTCAATGAATTTTCTTCGTGGTTCAACTTCGTCGCCCATCAAAGTTGAAAAAATTCTGTCCGCTTCGTAAGCTTCCTGGATTGTAACCTGTAAAAGTGTTCTTTTGTTTGGGTCCATCGTTGTTTCCCAAAGTTGTTCGGGATTCATCTCGCCAAGACCTTTGTAACGTTGGAGCTTTGTTCCTTTTGAACCTCCTAACTGAATCGTGATTCGTTCCCTTGCTTCTTCGTTGTAGGCGTAGTGCTTTTCTTTCCCTTTTTTAATCAGGTAAAGTGGTGGCTGAGCGATAAAAACGTGTCCCTGTTCTAAAAGCTCTTTCATGTAACGGTAGAAAAAAGTCAAAAGCAAAGTTCTGATGTGTGCGCCGTCAACGTCAGCATCAGTCATCACAATGATTTTGTTGTAACGTAGCTTTGAAAGGTTAAAATCATCTCCTGAAATCCCCGTTCCAAGTGCCTGAATGATTGTTCTGATTTCATCGTTGTCCAAAACTTTGTCAATCCTTGCTTTTTCTACGTTCAGAATTTTTCCTTTCAGGGGCAAAATTGCCTGAAAACTTCTGTCTCTTCCCTGTTTTGCTGAACCACCTGCGGAATCACCTTCCACGAGGTAAACTTCGCATTTTGCGGGGTCGTTGTTTGAGCAGTCGGCAAGTTTTCCCGGTAAAGAACCGCTTTCAAGTGCTGATTTTCGCCTTGTAAGTTCGCGGGCTTTTCGTGCCGCTTCTCTTGCGCGTGCTGAAAGCAGAGCTTTTTCAATGATTTTTTTTGCGTCAGAAGGATTTCTTTCAAGGTGTTCGGCGATTCCTTCGCCAACAACCGAAGAAACAATTCCGGCAACTTCACTGTTTCCAAGTTTTGTTTTTGTTTGTCCTTCAAACTGTGGTTCTTTGACTTTTACGGAAACAATCGCCGTCAAACCTTCGCGAACGTCGTCGCCGCCAAACTTTGTGTCGTTGGCTTTTAAAATATTGCTACTCGTTGCGTAGTTGTTGATTGTTCTTGTCAAAGCAGTTTTGAAACCGCTGAGGTGTGTTCCGCCTTCAATTGTGTTAATGTTGTTCACGTAAGAAAAAACGTTCTCCTGGTAGCTTTCGTTGTACTGGAAAGCGACTTCAACGACGACTCCGTCTCTTTCTTTTTCAACGTAAACCGGTGCAGACATCAGACTTGTGCGATTTTCATCGAGAAAAGTTACAAACTCTCTCAAGCCACCTTCGTAGCAAAATTCTTTTGTTCCGAACTCTGCGTCTCTTTCGTCAGTCAGGAAAATTTTCAAGCCTTTGTTTAAAAAAGCGAGTTCGCGGATTCTCAGTTCAAGGATTGAATTTTGGTAAACGGTTGTTTGGAAAATTGTTCCGTCAGGTTTAAAAATGGTTGTTGTTCCGGTTTCTTCTTTCGGGCATGTTCCGACGACTTCAATTTCGGTTTGAATAATTCCTTTTGCGTAAATTTGTCTGTGAATTTTTCCTGCACGTTTGACAGTAACTTCACAAGTTTCCGACAAGGCGTTCACAACTGAAGCTCCAACACCGTGAAGCCCGCCTGAGACTTTGTAGTTTTCGTTGTTAAATTTTCCGCCGGCGTGAAGAACGGTCATCACGAGTTCCAAGGCACTTTTTCCTTCAGTCGGGTGCATTTCAACGGGAATTCCTCTTCCGTTGTCAATGACTTTAATGGAATTATCCTTTTGGATAAAAACCTTAATTTCCGTGCAGTAACCTGCTAATGCTTCGTCGATTGAGTTGTCAATAATTTCGTAAACAAGGTGATGAAGTCCTCTGTTTCCGATGTCTCCGATGTACATTGCAGGACGTTTTCTAACAGCTTCAAGACCTTTTAAGACTTGAATGTCTTTAGAAGAATAATTTCCTTCGGGAAGGTCTAATCCGTTTGCATCTTTTTCCATTTGGTCTCCAATTTTTTATGGATTTAGTGAAACATTATTTTTTTTACGAGTTCTTTTTTTGCGGCTAAGTTCACTCTCTCAATAATTTCCGCTGAAAGAAAGCTTAGCTGGTTTCTCCAAACCGAATTTTTTACTTTTAAAAACAAAACTCCTTTTTTGATTTGTAAAGGTTCTGAATTTTGTGCGATTCCCTTTCCAACAATTTTTTCCCAATCTCTCGCAAGTTCAAATTCATAAATTTTATCGCTTGAACCAAGATTTTCAAAAAGCCCTTTTAAAGCGTCTCCAAGCGAAGTTGCCTTCTTGAAGCGTTGTTTTATTTTTAGATTTTCAGGCATTAAAATTTAATTTTCCAAACTTCTTTTTCAAACAAATCTAAGTTTGTTGTTGTTACAAAAACTTGTGTTTCCTTGCTCAGCAAACCAAAAAATTCACCAATTCTTTGCTCGTCAAGTTCAGAAAAAACATCGTCAAAAATTGTAATTGGTTCTTCACCAACTTCTGATTTCATAAATTCAATTTCCGCAAGTTTCAGAGCCAAAATCAAGGTTTTGTGCTGACCTTGTGAGGCAAAACCTTTTGCATTAAAACCGTTCAGCTTAAAAGTTAAATCATCCCGGTGAATTCCAAAAGAAGCCGTTTTTTTAGCAACTTCAATTTTTCGTTTTCTTGTAAGCTCATTAAAAATATCTGCTTGTGTTTCTGTGTTTTCCAATGAACTTTCATAAACACAAGTAACTTCTTCCTTTCCACCTGAAAGTTTTTTGTAAAAATAAGAAAGGTTTGGAATAATTCTTTTCAAAAATTCCCTGCGTCTTTTTATGATTTCAAAGCAGTAAACTGAAAGTTCTTCATCCCAGGTATCCAACAAGTCGCTTTGATTTTCGTAGTTTTCAAGCAATTTATTTTTTTGTTTAATCACTTTGCCGTAACGAATCAGGCTGTCAAGATAAACTTTGCTTGTTTGGGAAATCACAACGTCAAGAAACTTTCGTCTTTCAGAAGGTGAACCGTTGGAAATTGCCAAATCTTCCAACGAAAGGCAAACACAAGGATGGCTTCCAATAAAATCTGAAAATTTTGCAACTGATTTATGATTTTGCGAAACAAGTTTTCCTTCGTTTTTTGTGTAAAGCAAAATTACTTCGCTTTCAGAACCATCTTTAAAATTAAAATTTCCCGTGAGTTGAAATTGTTTCTCACTTTTTTTTAGTGCAAATTCATCGCTTGAAGTTCTAAAACTTTTTAAAAAACAAAGGTAGTGAATCGCTTCTGCCAAATTTGTTTTTCCCTGACCATTTTTACCAATAAAAACATTAATTCCTTGCTTAAAATCAAATTTTGCTTCTTGTTGGTTACGAAAATTTGTTAATGAAATTTGCTTTAAAAACATTTCTTACTTTGTAACACAAATTATTGGTTTCATCTTTTAAAAAACGAAACCAAAAGTGCAGTTTTAAGAGTTTATCCTGATTGGCATTGCAATCATAAAAAAATCATCCTTACTTTTTTCTGTTTTTTCAGGCAAGACAAGAACCGCCGAAGTTGGCTGTTTTAGGTTTAAAACCACGTTTTCAGTCTCAATCTGTCTCAAAGTATCAAGCAAAATTGTTGCATTAAAACCAACTTCAATTTCTGCGTTTTCGTACACACAATCAATTGTTTCCTGCCCAAAACTTCCTGTTTGCGGGTTTTCGGTAACAAGCTGAACACTGTTTTCAGACAAATCAATTTTTACCTGATGAGTTTCAGAGTTCGCAAGAATTGAAATCCTTTTCAAACCTGAAATCAATTTGCTTACACTAACCGTAAGAATTTTATCGTTGTCAGTTGGAATTACACGTTTGTAATCCGGATACTGGTCATCAATAATTCTTGAGTAAAGTTCGCTGTTTTCAGTTTTACAAACAAAGTGCTGTTTTGCAATCAAAAGTTTGAAAGAGCCTTCTCCTTCAACGTTTTTCAAAGCCATTGAAAATGCTTTCGTTGGAATAATTACGCTTTTTTCTGTTCCGCTGAACTTTACATCGCCCGAAAAATATTTTGAAAGTTTTGTTCCGTCAGTTGCAACAAAAGTTACTCCTTTTTCGGAAAGTTCAAGCAAAATTCCACGCAAAGCCTGTCTTAGAGAATCGTTGGAAACCGCAAAAGAAACCTTGTTTATGATTTTGTTGAAAAGCTCGTAAGAAATTTCTAATTCCTCACTGTCCTCAACCATCGGAATTAACGGGAAGTTTTCAGCTGATTCGCCTGAAAGCTGGAATTTTCCTTGTTTTGTTTCAAGAGAAATTCTCGCTCCAACTGCCTCAAAAACAATAACTTCATCATTAATTTCACGCAAAAAATTGCTTAAGGTTTTTGCAGGAATTGTAACCGACCCGTCTTTTTTTCCATCAACTTCCAGGCTAAAAACCTGAAAAATTTCCGTGTCTGTTGCACTTAGTCTAAGCGTGTTGCCCTTTAGCTCAAACAAAATATTGTTTAAAATTTCAATCGTAGTCCGTGTCGGAACAACTGAAGTTAAAAATTGAATTACTTTTAAAATCTCGCCTGTTTTTGCTGTAAAACGCATTCGATAAATTCTCCTAAATTTTTTATTTTCTTTGGTAAACAAATTTTCAAGGCTTTTCCGACCTTAAAATTATCTGAAATTATTTTCCTGAAGGACAAGCAATCAGTTGTTTGTGAACAGGAAATTTAAAACCTTCTGTTTGTTCTTTTGTGTGGCATTTTACACAAGAACTTTCAGCCGGAACTTTTGTAATTGTTTTTCTTTTTGCGTCAACATCCTCTCTTGAAGTCAGCAAGTGTGCTTTTCCGGCTCCGTGACAAGATTCGCATTGAACGTCTTTAAGGTTGTCAACCTGGTAAGGATTTGAAAAACCTCCGTTTTCTTCCCAACCAGTAACGTGGCAACCGACACAATCCACACTAAACTGCTTGTTCTCTTTGACCAAAGTTTGGTACGCTTTTGCGTGGCTCGTTTCCACCCAAAAATTGTACTGTTTGGCGTGGCATTCCGCACACTTTGCCTGCCCGACAAAAAGTTTGTTCGGGTCAATTCCCTGAACGAGTTTTTGCTGCTGTGCAAAATCAGCCACTTTTTTGGTTACAACATCAATTTGTGTTTTAACTTCCTTTTTATCCGCAAACTTTGTATCAACATCAAGAAGTTCGGTTTTGTAAAAGTTTTTGTTTTTTCTTGAATCTTCAATTTTTGCCAAAAGTGTTTCAGCTTCTTTTTTAATTTGTTCGGGAGAACCACCGAGGTTTTTTTCAAGTTTTTCCAAAGCTTGTTTGTAAGCAAGTTCTGTTGGAGTCAGGTCAACAAACATTTTTTCAGGAGATTTTTTTGATTTTCCAATTTCGGCAATTCCAATTGAACGACCTCTGTCTTTTGTCCTGAAAACAATCGTTTCACCAGCAATTTGTGTTGAAGTTTGTTCCTGGTTCCCGCTGATAACCGCAAAATTAATGTCTGTGTTTTCTTTAATTACTTTTTCAATTTGTTCTTTTCCAACGTTTGCAAGCAATAAAATGATTTCACAATCCTGGTCTTTTAGTTTTTTTACAATTTGTGGAACTATTGTTTTGTAGTCTTTTACTTCCCAGTCAACGTCGTTTGGTTTTGGGTTAATTCCTTCTGTAACCCCTAAAATCCCAATTTTTATGCCCGAAACATCAACAATTACAAACTCATTAAAAGCGGGTTTTTGTGTTTTTGTGTAAACAAGATTGCTTGAAACAAAAGGCATTTTATACTTTTCAGAACGCTCCGACAAGTAGGAAAGCCCGTTTGTCAGGTCTCTGACACCAACATTGATTGCGTCAAGTCCGATTTCACCTTCAATTTTTAGTAAAAGCTCAGACTTTAACAACCATTCATCTTGTTGAAGACTTGTCATATTTTGAGTTTTAAAAAGCATGTTTCCTGCATCAACAATCAGTAAATCCTCTGTGTTTTTCAAACTGTCAATAATTGTAGCTCTTTTGGCAAGACCGCCAAGTGGGTGTTTCTTTCAGCCACAAGCTTCTATTTCACCATTAATATCGGCAGAGTAAACAAGTTTGAAAATGTTGTTGTTGTCTTTTGATTTTTTAACCTCGTTACAGCTAACAATCAAACATGCTAAAAATAATGCGAGAAGCAAAAAATTCTTCATTTTTCCAAATCTTTCTTTTAATTAAGCCTTAAAAATTCAAGAAAATTGAAGTGTTAATTTAATGCTTTAAAGCCGTTTTTCAAACCTAAAAAATCCTTTGGTTTTTAGAAGAAAAGCCAATCAAAAAAATTTTAAACTTAGAAAATGGTCAGCGTTTTTAAAAAAGAAAGATGAGTTGAAATTTTAATTCCAACTCATCTTTTTAGTGTGGAAAATTTGTTAAAAACCAGAAGGACAAGCAATCAGTTGTTTGTGAACGGGAAAATTAAAACCTTCCGTTTGTTCTTTTGTGTGGCATTTTACACAAGAACTTTCAGCCGGAACTTTTGTAATTGTTTTTCTTTTTGCGTCAACATCCTCTCTTGAAGTCAGCAAGTGAGATTTTCCGGCTCCGTGACAAGATTCGCATTGAACGTCTTTTAATCCTTCAACTTGTTTAGGGTCAGAAACTCCGCCTTTTTCTTCCCAACCTGTAACGTGGCAACCGACGCAGGCAAGACTAAACTGTTTTTCTTCTTTTTCCAAAGTTTTGTAAGCCTTTGCGTGGCTCGTTTCCATCCAAAAATTGTATTGTTTGGTGTGGCATTCAGCACACTTTGTTTGCCCGACAAAAAGCCTGTTTTTATCAATTCCCTGAACGAGTTTTTGTTGCTGTGCAATTTCTGCTATTTTTTTCGTTACGGCATCAACTTTTTGTTTGACGTCCTTGTTGTCAGGAATTTTTGTGTCCAAATCAAACAGTTCGGTTTTGTAAAAGTTTTTGTTTTTTCTTGTGTCTTCGATTTGTGCTGAAAGTTTTTCCAATTCTTTTTTAATTTCTTCGGTACCTGGATTTAGTTTGTCTCTTTCCTGAAATTGTTTGTAAGCGATTTCCGTTGAAGTCAGGTCAACAAACTTTTTTTCAGCGGATTTTTTAACTTTTCCGATTTCAACGAAACTGACGGCACGGCTTCTGTCTCTTGTTCCAAAAACTTTAGCTTCGCCGATAGTTTGCGGAAAAGTTTGCTCCTGATTTCCGCTTGCGACTGCAAAATTGATTTCCGGATTTGCTGTTAGAAGCGAGTCAAGTTGTGGTTTTTGAACGTTTGCAAGCAAGACGATAATTTCACATTTTTTAGCTTTGAGTTTTGAAACCACTTCAGGAGTTACCGTTTTGTAATCTTTCAGGCTCCAATCAACGTTTTTTGGCATTGTATTAAAACCTTGCGTAATTCCAAAAATCCCGACTTTTAAACCTGAAACCTCAATAATTCCAAACTCACTGAAAACAAGCTGTTGTGTTTTAGCATCCAAAAGATTGCTTGAAACAAATGGAATTTTATACTTTAAAGACTTTTCTTTCAGGTAAGCAAGCCCGTTGGTCAGGTCTCTGACTCCAACGTTTGCCGCATCAAGCCCGATTTGGTTTTGAATTTCCATCACAAGTTCAGCCTTGAGAGACCATTCTTCTTTTTGTTGTTCGGTTATACCTTCAGTTCTAAAAAGCATGTTTCCCGCATCAACAATCAGTAAGTCTTCAGTATTTTTCAAACTGTCAATAATTGTAAATCTTTTGGCAAGACCGCCAAGTGGGTGGCTTTTTCAGCCACAAGGTTCTAACTCACCGTTAATGTCGTGTGAGTAAACAAGTTTAAAAACATTGTTGTTATCCCTTGATTTTTTGCTTAGTTCGTTACAACCAAAAATCAATCCAAAAAACAAAAACATTAAAAAGACAGATTTTCCCATTTTCCTTGCTTTGTTTAAGTAAAACTAAAAAAATTTTGGTTAATCTAATATTTTTGCAAAGTTTTTCAAACCTAAAAATACTTGACAAACCACACAGCCAAACTTAAATTCCAAAACGAGTTTTTAATCTTTTAACTTTTTATTTTGGAGAAATTAATGGGCATTTTAGCAGTTGGCTCAATTGCTTTAGACAGTGTTGAAACACCTTACGGGAAAGCTGAAAATGCTTTGGGTGGCTCTGCAACTTATTTTAGTGCTTCCGCAAGTTACTTTAATTCTGTAAGTGTTGTTGGTGTTGTTGGAACCGATTTTCCACACGCAGACCTTGAATTTTTGAAAAAAAGGCACGTAAACATTGATGGAATAAAAATAGAACAGGGAAAAACTTTTCGCTGGGGCGGAAAATACCACGATGATTTAAACCAAAGAGACACACTTTTTACCGAACTAAATGTTTTTGAACATTTCAACCCAATCATTCCCGATTCTTACAAAAATTGTGATTACGTTTTTCTTGGAAACATCACTCCAAGCCTCCAAATCAACGTTCTTGAACAAATCAAAAAACCAAAACTTGTAGTTCTTGACACAATGAACCTTTGGATTTCAATAGCCAAGGAATCACTTTTAGAAGCAATTTCTAAAGTTGACGTAATTTTAATCAACGATTCAGAAGCTAAAGAACTGACTCTTGAATCAAATCTTGTCAAGGCTGCAAAAAAAATTTTTGAAATCGGACCAAGCGTTGTTGTCATTAAAAAAGGCGAACACGGAGCTTTAATGTTTACAAAAACAAGTATTTTTTCTGCTCCGGCTTTACCTTTAGAAAAAGTTTGCGACCCAACAGGTGCAGGAGATACTTTTGCCGGAGGATTTTTTGGTTACCTTTCAAAAAGCGGAGTTCTAACCGATGAAGTCTTGAGAAAAGCAATGATTTACGGTTCTGTAATGGCTTCTTTTTGCGTTGAAGATTTTAGTTTGCAAAACCTGAAAAACCTTTCCGAAGAACAAATTGCAAACCGCTACAAAGAATTTGTAAAATTATCCTCTTTCTAACAACTCAACCTGAAAGTCTTTTCTAATTCTTTCAGGTTTTCGTGTTTTCTTTCTCTAATAAAATTTTGTATTTTTACACGTTAATTTTTTTACTGTGTAAAAAACTAAAAAGCTAAGGCAAAAATTTTGAGAATTGGTCAAGGTTACGACGTTCACAAACTTGTAAAAGGTAGAAAATTAATACTTGGCGGAGTTGAAATTCCTTACGAAAAAGGTTTACTTGGACACTCTGACGCAGACGTTTTGCTTCACGCAATTATGGACGCAATGCTTGGTGCTTTAGCCCTTGGAGATATTGGAAAGCATTTTCCCGATACAGACCAAAAATTTAAAGACATTTCTTCAATCAAACTTTTAGAACACGTAAACAAATTAGTTGGTGAAAAAGGCTGGGAAATTTCTAATCTTGACTCAACTTTAGTCCTTCAATCGCCTAAAATTGCTCCGTTTATTTTTCAAATCCAAACAAACATTGCACAAACTCTGAAAATTGAAGTTGACCAGGTTTCTGTCAAAGCAACAACAAGCGAAAAACTCGGTTTTGTTGGAAAAGGCGAAGGCGCAGAAGCATTTGCCGTTGTTCTTTTACAAAGGAAAAATAATGACCGACTTAATTGACTGGCTGAAAAACTCCATTGACGTTTTACCTCCCGTTGTTGTTTATTTAATACTTTTTGTAAGTGCAATTCTCGAAAATATTGTTCCACCAATTCCCGGAGACACAATAATTGTTTTTGGCGCTTACCTTGTCGGAGTTGGGAAACTTGATTTTTTACCAACGTATCTTTTTACAACAGCAGGAAGTTCAACGGGTTTTATGGCTCTTTATTTTTTTAGTTTAAAACTCGGAAAAGATTATTTTTTGAAAAAGGATTTGTTTTTTCTTCCTGCAAAAAAGATTGAAGAAGCAGATTTGTGGTTTAAAAAATATGGTTTTTGGTTGATTGTTGGAAACCGTTTCATCACAGGTTTAAGAACGGCAATTACAATTTTTTCGGGAATCGCAAGGTTGAACTGGGTTTACGTTCTGGTTTTTGCAACAATTTCAGGGCTTTTGTGGAATGGGATTTTAATTTACGTTGGTTTTTTACTTGGTGAAAACTGGCAAAATGTTGAATTTTATCTAACTCGTTACAGTACTTTTATTTTAATTTTATTGGCTTTAATTTTAGTTTTTTACCTTGCTAAAAAAAATTTTTCAGGCAAGCAAAAGGAAGCTTCAGATGCAAATTAAAATTTTGATTTTATTAAGTTTATTATTCTTTTCCTGCGCCGATGATTCAGTTATCGGTTGGGACAAAAAAGCCCCAACAAACACAGAAGAAGACGATTTTGTTCCAAAACCCTTTAATTCGGTTTCAAACAATTACATTGGTTTTCGTGTCGGCAGTAAAGGTTCTTCTTACCAAAACATTGAAAAACAATCCGTTGTAACTTACGAAAATCAAGTAAAAGATTTTAATGGCTTGGCACAAGATTTTGGTTTGTGGTTTTCGGCAAGAGATTCACTTGGAAATTTGAAGGTTTCGGTGAGTTCTTACTTTGGCTCAGAGTTTAAAGCTGGTCCGATTGGCTACAACGGAAGCGACAGTTTGGTTTTCAAACTCAACACAAAAAGCAACAACGACGAAAGAAGTTACAGGGAATGGAAAAAAGACTGGAATGCTCCTTACGATTTAATTACAGGAAAACCAAAACTTTTTGGCGAGGAAATGCTTTGGACAATTTTTAATGACGCCGATAAAAATTTTCACACACTTTTTCAAACAGAACCTTTAAACCTTGTCGTACGACACACTTCCTGGGTTGATGGTTTTAGTGGTAACAATTCTCTTTCGCGTGCCATTTTTCACAAATTCCAGATTGAAAACAAAAGTTCCGTTAATTTTGATACTTTGAGAGTTGGAGTTTGGATTGACCCGGAATTAGGTAACTCAAACAATGATAAACTCGGATTTAACACAGCTTTACAGTTTGCTTTTGCCTATGATTCCGCAAGCACAAACATTGATGAAAACCTTGGACTTTATCACAGTTTGGCGGTTGCTTTTTTAAGCGACACAGAAAACGACACAAATTTTTTTGCTTTTCCTTTTGTTGATTTGAAGGATTTAGGGAACACTCCGAACGCACAAAATATTGAAAATGTTTTGAAAGGCTTAAAAAAAGATGGAACTTCAATAATTCACGGCTCACAAGGAAACTCAACAAAATTTATTTTTGACGGAAACGTTTTAACGGGAAGCGGTTGGGTTGACAACGAAACGGATAAAAATGCGAGAATGCTTTGCGTTCCGAAACCTTTTAGCCTTGCACCCGGAGAAGAAAAAGAAATAGTTTTAATGGTTACAATTTGTGTTTCAGAAGTTTATAGTTTTGCTGTTTACAGCGGTTTGACAGACACAATCAGGGAAGCACGAAAAAAGAAAGATTTTTGGAAAAATTATTAGGTAAAAAAATGTCAGAAAAACAAGTTAGAGTTAGGTTTGCACCAAGTCCGACAGGACACCTGCACGTTGGAAATGCAAGAGCAGCAATTTTAAACTACCTTTTTGCAAAGCACCACAACGGAACAATGATTTTGCGAATTGAAGACACGGATGCACAACGTTCAACGGAAGAATCCATCCAAACAATCGTGGAAGATTTAAACTGGCTTGGCTTAAAATGGGAAGAAGGTCCTTTAAAAGGTGGGAAATTCGGACCTTACAAACAATCAGAGCGTTACGAAATTTATAGAAATTATGCTGACAAACTTTTAGAAAAAGGGCTTGCTTACCGTTGTTTTTGTAGTGAAGAAGAAATTGAAAAAGAACGAGAAAAAGCTGAGCAACAGGGGATTCCTTACAAATATTCGGGAAAGTGTGGTAAAATTTCTAAAGAAAAAATTGATGAAAACATCGCAAAAGGGCTTTCCTTTGTGGTTCGTTTCAAGGTTGGTTCTCAAATAATTTCATTTAAAGATTTAATTATGGAAGAGGTTTCTTTTCAATCTGAGACAATTGGTGATTTTGTAATTATTCGTTCTGACGGTTCACCAATTTACAATTTTTGTTGCGTGATTGACGATAATTTGATGGAAATTTCACACGTTATTCGTGGCGACGGACACTTAGCCAACACACCGAAACAAATTTTGATTTACAAAGCGTTTGGTTGGGAAATTCCGAATTTTGCTCACACTCCAATGATTTTAGACGAAAACAGGAAAAAACTTTCAAAGCGAAAAGGAGCAACTTCTGTTGACGAGTTTAAAAATGAGGGTTACTTGCCTCACGCATTAATAAATTTTTTGAGTTTGCTTTCGTGGTCAAGCCCAAGCGGTGATGAAATTCTTTCAATTGAAAGGCTGATTAAAGAATTTGATTTTTCACGAATGAATAAATCAGGAGCTGTTTTTGACCCGGTAAAACTTAACTGGATGAACGGTGTTTACATTAAAGAACTTGATTCTGTAAAATATTTTGAATTACTAAAACCTTACTTAACTAAGTTTGAAGGTGTTTCAGAAGAGATTTTGAAGAAAGTTACAATTTTGTTTAAACCGAGTTTGCAAAGGTTTTCAGAAATTTCTGATGAAATTGAATTTTTCTTTGCTGACTTGACAAAAATTGAGTTTAGTGAAGAAATGCAGGAAATTTTAAAACTTGAAACAACAAAAAATGTTCTTGAAACTTTTACCAAACTTGCTTCAAACGAGACAATCTGGAGTTTTGACTCAATAAAAGAGCTGATTAAAAATGTTGGTAAACAAACAAACGTTAAAGGTAAAAATCTTTTTATGCCTTTAAGAATTGCAATTACAAAAAAATTACACGGACCGGAATTGCCTGCAATTTGTGAAATTTTTGGAAAAGACAAGACAATTTTATTAGCTAAAGAAGTTTTAACCAATTTGTAGAAAGGTGTTTTTATGTGTGGTATTTTTGGCGTTTTTGGCTCACCAAAAAACGAAGCTGCTAAATGGACTTACTACGGACTTTATGCGCAGCAGCATCGCGGACAAGAAAGTGCCGGAATAGTTTCAAGTGATGGAGAAAATGTTTTTAGCCATTTTAAAATGGGACTTGTCAGTGATGTTTTTAAAAAACCTTCGAGCATAGAAAACTTAAAAGGTTCGTTAGCAATTGGACACAACCGATACTCAACAACAGGCACTTCAAATGAATTTAATATTCAACCGCTTTTGGTAAAGACACGATTTGGCAGCCTTTCAATTGCGCACAATGGAAATTTGGTAAACACCATCGAGCTTAGACAAAAACTTGAGGAACAGGGTTCAATTTTTAGAACTTCAACGGACAGTGAAGTAATTGTTCACCTGATTGCAAAATCTCAAAAAGCAACTTTGGAGGAAAGAGTAATTGAAGCATTACTTCAAGTCAAAGGAGCTTATTCTTTGCTGATAATGTCTGAAAATCAATTGATTGTTGCAAGGGATCCAAATGGTTTTAAGCCTTTAAGTTATGGAAGAAAAGACAAGTCAATTGTTTTTGCGTCTGAATCTTGTGCTTTTGACTTGATAGATGCGGAATTTGTTCGGGAAGTTGAACCTGGTGAAATTATTGTTGTTGATGTGAATGGAATAAAAGCCCGAAAGTTTGCAGATGAAGTGAAAAAGACTTTTTGCATTTTTGAGCTGATTTATTTTTCCAGACCCGACAGCAGGGTTTTTGGAGAATTTGTAGATAAAGTTCGCAGGAAGTTTGGTAAATTTTTAGCCATAGAAAACAACTCCGTCAGCGATGTTGTAATTTCAGTTCCCGATTCAAGCAACACAGCAGCTTTAGGTTATGCTTCAACAGCAAAAATAAAATTTGAAATTGGGTTGATTAGGAACCATTACATTGGAAGAACTTTTATTCACCCGGACCAAAATATGAGAGATTTAGGAGTAAAATTAAAATTTAATACCGTTGGTGGAGTGTTAAAAGACAGAAGGGTTACGATTGTAGATGATTCCATTGTGCGTGGAACAACATTAAAAAAATTAGCAAAACTTTTAAGGAATGCCGGAGCAAGAGAAGTTCACGTAAGAATAAGTTCGCCACCAGTAAGATTTCCTTGTTTTTATGGAATGGATTTCCCTACGTCCAAAGAGTTGGTAGCCAACCAAATGACTATTAAAGAAATGACTGCCTGGCTTGACGTGGATTCTCTAAGCTATCTCTCCATAGAAAACACTTTAGAAGCTGCAAAAATATCTTTGCAAAATTCTAACGGTGAGTTTTGCGATGCATGTTTCACGGGAAACTATCCTGAAAATGTTCCTCCCAACGAAAAAAATATCTTTCAAAAATGCTAAAGAACAGGTAATTAATGTGTGGAATTTGTGGTGTCATTTGGAAAAATGATAAATTTGAGAATCTTGAAAAGACTCAAATTATTAAAAAAATGAATGACTCTTTGTTTCATAGAGGTCCTGACGATGAAGGTTATTTTGTACAAAATAATATTCAATTAGCCATGAGACGGTTGAGCATTATTGATATAAGTGGTGGTCATCAACCTGTTTTTAGCTCTGATAAAAATTTTGTAATAGTTTTCAACGGTGAAATTTATAACTATCGGGAACTAAGGGAGTCCTTAAAAGAAAAAAACTATACTTTTAATACTAAAAGCGATACAGAAGTAATTTTAAATTTATTTATTGAGTATGGAGAAGAATGCGTTCACAGGCTAAATGGAATGTTTTCATTCGCTATTTGGAATATTCAGGCTAAAAAAATTTTTGTGGCTCGCGACAGATTAGGAATAAAACCTTTTTATTATTTTGATAATGAAGATTACTTCGTTTTTTCTTCAGAGATAAAATCAATTTTACAATTTCCGTTTTTAGAGAGAAAAATTAATCAGAAAGCTCTTTATCATTATCTTTCCTTTTTTACGGTTTCTGCTCCAAACACATTAATAAAAAATATTTTCAGCCTTTTACCGGGGCATAAATTATCAATAAACTCTGACAAAATCTCTGTTTCTCAATATTGGGATATAAATTTTAACTCCAAAAAAATCTCTGACAAAGTTTTTTTAACCAACGAATTAGACAAACTTCTGAACGATTCCGTGCAAAAAAGATTGGTAAGCGAAGTACCAATTGGAGCATTTTTGAGTGGAGGAATAGATTCAAGTTTAATTGTTTCGTTAATGCAAAAAAATTTAGCCACGTCAAACGTCAGAACCTTTACCGTTGGCTTTGAGGAAAAAAATAATAGCTACAACGAAACAGAATTTGCACGGGAGACAGCTAAAGACTTAAAAACAATTCATAAAGAAATTTTAGTAACACCAAAAAATGTTTTGGAAGAACTTGCCAAAATTGTTTGGTTCTTTGACCAACCAACGGCTTCCGGAATGCAAACTTATTTTGTTTCAAAGTTTACAAAAGAAAACAATATTACAGTTGCTTTGTCCGGACTTGGTGGAGACGAACTAAGTGCCGGCTACAACTATTACAGAAAATATTTTTTTGATGAAAAAAATTTTGAGCGATACAGATTACTGCCAAAAGCCCTAAAACAAACAATAGAATTTGCTGTTTCCAAACTACACAAGACCTCTAAGTTAAACAGTTTTATTCAATCTTACAAAAAAGGATTTGGCTCGCGATTTCCAAACCATAAAACCTTATTCACATCAGAAAATGAGAAAACACATTATTTTAAAAAGGGGTTAGGCTTTTCAAACTTCTTAACAGCTGATTTGATAGCTTCTTTTTTGGATTCTTTTCCTGAAGAAAGCTACATTAACAAACTTTCTTATTTTGATTTTAAACATTATTTACCAAACGACCCCTTAAACGACAGCGATAAAATGGGAATGGCAAATTCAATAGAAATCAGAGTTCCGTTCATAGATTATAGAATTGTTGAGTTTTTTACAGAAGTCCATCCTGACCTAAAACTCAAAAACAATAATTCAAAAATACTTTTACGTGAAGTTGCAAAAAGCTACGTTCCACGTGCAACTTTAGAAAGAAAGAAGATGGGTTTTGAGTTTCCTTTACCAAACTGGATGCAAAATGACTTTAAGTTTTTAGTTTTCAGATTGCTTGGAAAGGAAACGATAGAAAAAAGAGGTGTTTTTAATTACGAAGCAATAGAAAAACTATTGGCTGATTTTTACCAAAATCCAAACCGTCAGCTTTGCTACAGAATTTGGTCTCTTGTCATTTTAGAGTTATGGTTCAGACTTTATTTTGACAGAGAAGAATTAGTAACTCCTGATTTTGATTTGGATTACTTGTTGAATCAAAAAATAAATTCAGTAGAATTTTAGAATGAAAATCCTGTGCATTTTTCCTGATTTTTATCCGTCAATTGGTGGAATGGAGGTTTTTAATTTTAAAATTTCAACCTTTTTGTCCCAAAGGAATGAAATTTTAATCCTGACAAAACAAATTGAAGGTTGCAAAGAAACAGACCAAAAAATTTTGAGACTGTTAACAACAAACTTTTTTCTCCGGGATTTAAAACAAATCCTTTCTACAATTAATAAAATTAAGCCTCAGGTAATTTTTGTAACAAACGCCGGTTTTTCAATAATTTCTAAGCTAACCAAAATCCCTGTCGTTTGCAGAACAGCAGGAAATGATTTTCTTAGAAGTTGGTACGGACCAAAAATACCTTTCTGGGAAATTTTTTACTTTCATTTTAAAATTTTCCCTCTAAATAAAGTTTACAACAATAATTCAAAAGTTAAATTTAGAAGCTACTTTGCGAAAAATGGTTTAAAGAGCTGTAAAAAAATTATTTCTAACAGTGTTTTCGTTGCAGAAAAACTAAAATTAATCGGGGTTGAAAACAATAAAATTCACGTCGTTTCAGGAGGAACAGACACAAAACAATTTTTCCCAACAAACAAAAACGCCTTAAAAGAGAGACTAAAAATTTCAAAAGATAAAATAATTATTTCAACAATTGCTCACTTGAAAACAGAAAAAGGCTTAGACGTTGCATTAAAAACTATTTCTTTACTAATCAAAAAAGTTCCAAATATTCTTTACTTAATTGTTGGTGAAGGAAAAGAGAGAGCCTTTCTACAAAAAGAAGCAGCTAACTTAGGATTAGAAAAATCTGTTGTTTTTATTGGCGAAATCCCTTCAAATCAAATCCAGGAGTTTTTACAAATTTCCGATGTTTACCTTCAACCATCAAAAATTGAAACAATGGGAAGGGCAATTTGTGAAGCAAACGCTTGTGGAATTCCCGTTGTAGCTTCAAACATTGGCGGAATTCCGTCTGTTATTCAAAACAACCAAAGTGGTTTACTCGTTGAAGAAGGTGATTTTGAGGAATTTGCAAAAGCAATTCAAAAAATCCTTGCCGATGAAAAACTAAAAGAAAAACTAATCTTTAATGGCTTAAAAAACGCCGATGAAAAATTTTCCTGGGAAGTCGTTGGGGAAAAAATTGAAACGATTTTAATGGAATCAATAAATTAATGGACTTAATTAAAAAAGCTAAAACAGGTGCTTTGTGGTCAGTTTTTGGGCAAATTTTACTCAAAATTTTATCCTTTGGCTCTGTGTTAATTTTGAACAGGTTACTAACTCCTGAAGAGTTTGGGCTTGTGGCAATTGCTAACGTAACTTTCGCAATTTTAAAGCTTTTTGGTAATCTTGGAATCGCTTCAGGAATAGTTTACAGACAAGAAAATTTTGATGACTACGTGAATTCCGCCTTTTGGCTAAACATTGGAATTGGGATTTTGCTAATGTTTGTTTCTTTGGGAACAGCTCCTTTTTTAGCCGATTTTTACAGAGACGAAACATTAAAATCTATTCTTTACTACCTTTCGTTTGGTTTCCTTTTTAAAAGTTTGGAAACGGTTCACAACTCACTTTTAACCAAGGAATTAAAGTTTGAAATTCTAACAAAAATTGAAGTTGTAACTGAAATTATTTCAACGATTACCGTAATTATTTTGGCTTACCTTGAGTTTGGAGTTTGGAGTTTAGTAATTCCAATGGTTATTTTTAGCCCGGTAAAAATCTTAATTTATTGGAAAACAGAGAAATGGCGACCGAAAATCAAAATTAATTACACACTTTGCAAAGATGTTTACGACTACGGGAAACATTCTTTCCTTAGCGAAATGCTTGGTTACCTGATTGCAAACATTGATTACTTAATCACAGGAAGGTTTTTGGGCAAAAAAGAACTTGGGATTTATCAGTTTTCTTACAATTGGGCAAATTGGCCCATCGCCAACGTTGTTTGGGTTTTATCAAAAGTTGCATTTCCAACTTTTTCCAAGCTAAAAAATGACACCGAAGAGCTGAAACGGGTTTACTTTAAAATGACTAAAATAATTGCTCTTTTCACTTCTGTTTTTTATGCGATTTTACTTGCCCAAACTGAGCTTTTCGTTTTAATAATTGGCGGAAACCAGTGGACGGAAGCGATTAATCCTTTGCGAATTATAATAATTTATGGTTTTATCCGTTCTTTGGGAAGCCACGGAGGAAGGGTTTTTTTGGCACTTGGTGAGCCTTCTGTTTTATCAAAATTTGGTTTAATAACTTTTCCTTGCGTTGCAATTGGCGTCTTAATCGGTGTAAATTTTGGAATTGTTGGCGTTTCCGTCGCAACGGCAATTGTTTCAGGTTTTTTTGGTTTACTTTTTATTTGGTTTGTTTTACGCAAACTTGAAGAAAGCATTTTATCCTTTTTAGCTTTGATAAAATCCTCTTTAATCTCAGCTGTTTTATCCATTTTAGCAATGCTGTTAACTCAAAATTTTTTAGAAAATCAAAACCTAAATATTTTAATTGAGTTCAGTTTTATTAGCCTGACAGGAACAGGAATTTATGTTGGAAGTTTATTTTTGCTTTTTAGAAAGGATTTTCAGGAAGTTTTTGAACTTATAAAAAGTTTTAAAAGCTAAAAAATACCCTTGAGAGGACTTGAACCTCCGACCAAAAGTTTAGGAAACTTCTGCTCTATCCAAACTGAGCTACAAGGGCTTTTCAGAAGATTAATTTATTGCTTTTGCAACAGAAGAAGTGTCGTAGTACTGACAAATTTCTTTAATTTTATCTTCCTGAAGCGTAATTATCATTACGTCTTCACCAACTCTTTTTTTACCTGTTTTGTTAAAAGTTGCAGTTTGTTTAATTACAACAACAACTTCATTGTTTTTTACAATCCAACGAATTGGTTCTATTTTCCAACCTGTCCAGTTTTCAAAACTTTTTTCTTCACCTTCAAGATAATTTTCGCGTGAACTAATATTTTCAAGATGACCTTCACCAGTCATAAAATAGGTTTTGAAAACAAAATCTGTAGTCAAAACTTTAGAAATTCCTTTAATATCGTGAGAATTACAATATTTAAAATAATTTTCAACTACTTGTCTTGATTTTGAAATTGCCATAAAAACCTCCTTGTAAAATTGACCTGGTTAAATTTACAAAAATTAAAATTATTTTGTACCAAAAATTCTGTCTCCTGCATCGCCAAGACCAGGAAGAATGTAACCTTTTTCGTTTAGCTTTCTATCCAAAGCACAAGTAAAAATAGAAATATCCGAATGTTTTTCAAGTATTTTTCCAACTCCTTCCGGAGCAGCAACCAAACACATAAATCTAATATTTTTAATGTTTTTTTTCTTTAAAAAATCCAAAGCAAAGCAAGCACTTCCTCCTGTTGCAAGCATTGGGTCAACTAAAATGACTTCAGTTTCAGCAATGTCGTAAGGAAGTTTTGCAAAGTATTCAACCGGTTCTAAATTTTCTTCATTCCTAAAGATGCCCAAATGCCCGATTTTCGCTGTTGGAATTAGTTGTAAAACTCCGTCAAGCATTCCCATTCCCGCTCGTAAAATCGCAACCAAAGTAACCTTGCTGTCAAAAACTTTGCACGTTGTTGTTTCTAACGGTGTTTCAACGGTAACTTCGCTCAAAGGAAAAGTTCTCGTAATTTCATAAACCATCAAAGAGGAAATTTCATTAAGCAATATTCTGAATTGATGGTGAGGAGTCTTAACGTCTCGCATAATTGCAAGTTTTTTTTGAATTAAAGGGTGGTCAAGAATAGTTAGGTTTTTCATTTTATTCTTCTAAAATTTTATTTTTGAGGTTTTCAACTTTTTTTAAAATTTTTTCTTTGTAAGGAAAAAGGTTTTCTTTTTTTTTAATGTAAGTTTTAATTGAATCTTCAAGGCTAAAATCTCTCGTAACAAAAGAACGTCTCCTGAGTTCTTCTTTTTCAATTAAAAACTCAACTTTAGCAAGATAAAAACATTCTTTTAAAAGTTCCTCAATTTTTTGTTTATCAATCTGTTTTTTTTCAAAATCCTTTAATAAAATTCTTAAACGAATTATTTTATTTTTAACGTTTTCTGATTCTATTTTTTTAACAATTAATTTCATCGGGTCTTCTGAATTTTTTGTATCAATTTCAATTGTTAAAAATTCTCTCGGATTTGTTTTTATAAATTCAAACCTTGTTTCTTCTGAAATTTCGGCAATTACAAAACCTTTTTCATTTTTTTCTTCACCAAAATCAATTCTTTCAATGCTTCCCGGATAAACAACCGGTGGAAAATATTTTTCATTAAGGTTTTGAAACTTGTGAACGTGTCCAAGTGCAACGTAATTAATTCCTTCAAGTTTAAAATCCGATACTTCAAAAGTTGGGTCCGGAGTAATTAATGCTTTTCTTTCCGTTCCAGAAAATTGTGCGTTACGAATGTTCACGTGAGCCAAAATTACGGAAGGTAAAGTTTTATCAAGTTTTTTTGTTTCCTGAACAAGCCAAAAATTGCATCTTTTTACGACTTCCTGAGAAATTTCTTCACGAGAAAAGGTTTTAGCTTCTTCTTTAGTTCTGAAATTAGCTGTTGTTGGCCAGGGAAGACAAACCAACTGTAACACTCCTGATTTTGTTTTAACAGTAAAACTGTCTGGTTTGGAAACGACAATTATATTTTCAAGCCCAAGACTTGAATAAAGTTCAATTGGTGACGACTTTCCAAAACTCATCGGAGCGTCGTGGTTTCCAGTAAGAATTACAAGCGGAATTTTATTTTTAAGAAGAACACTTATTTTTTCGGCGAACATTTTTTGAGTAGTTGGTGAAGGAAAAGAATTTTTAAAAATATCTCCTCCAAGTAAAATGATGTCAACGTTTTTTTCAACACAGGTTTGAAGTGAAAACTCAAAGGTATTAAAAAAATCAAGAAACCTCTTGTTAATTCCTGTCTCCGAATTTAGCTTTCCGTAGTTATCAATCCCAAGATGCAAGTCTGAAATATGTCCGATTTTCATTAAAATTTACCTTGTTTAAAACAATTAATTTCCACAACTTTTATCCACACTCTTTTTTCTTTAAAAAATAAGTAAATAAATAAGTAAATCAAATAAATAAGTAAGTTGATATGTTGATAAGTTCTTAAAGCTAAAGTGCGATTGTTGAAAACAGTTGTTTAAAACAAAGTTTTTGCTTTGTGGATAATTGTTAATAAGTTGTGGATAATTGTTTGGAGAGTTAGTAACTTGTTTGTAAATATTGAAATTAAACAAGGTAATTAAAGGTTTTTAAAGGCGATGTTAGTAGCTTGTGGATAAAAACAAAGTAAATGTGGATAAATATTAAAGAATTGTGGAAAAAAAGTGAATAAATCCTCTTGTAGTTATCCACTACTTATCAACAATTGTGAATAATGCAGTCTTATTTAAGATGAATATTTTAAATAGTTTATATTGTAAAATTTTACAATTGTAATTTGTTGATAAGTAGTGGATAAGGTGTTGATTACTTCTGTTAAGTGTTGACAAAATTATTAAATATAATATCTACACTACTAAAAAGCCTTTTTAAGGCTGCTTTTTTCAAAAAGAAAGCAAGAAAAAACTAATAAAATTTTTTTATTCAAAGATTTAAATCACTTAGTATTATTTTTGGAAACTAAATTTTTTTAAGGATAATTTGGATACTTTAACTTTAGTAAGCATTCTAATATTTTCTTCCGTAATTGTTAGCTTAATTGCAACAAAACTCGTTATAATTTTTTCGCTTTCTTTAGGATTTGGGGATAAACCTAACGAAAGGAAAATTCACACAAAAACAGTTCCTACAATGGGTGGAATAGGAATTTTTTTAGGATTTTGTGTGAGTATTCCAATTGCTTACTTTTTTAATTTTGATTTGTCATTTATCTATCCAATTGTTTTTGTTGGATTTTTAGTTGTTTTGATTGGAATTTGGGATGATTCTAAACCAATGAATTTTTCCCGTAAATTTATTGCTGAATTTATTGCTGCTTTAATTCTTGTTTTTTATGGATACGAAATAAAATCAATTTCAATCCCTTTTTACAGTTTTAACCTCGGAGTTTTTTCAATTCCTTTTACAATTTTTTGGATAATTGGAATTACTAACGCAATTAATCTGATTGACGGACTTGACGGACTTGCCGGCGGAATTTCTTTCTTTTGCAGCTTAACTTTTGGCTTGATTGCTTTACTTAATAACCAAATTGAACTAACAATCCTTTGTTTCGCCTTACTAAGCGGAATTTTAGGCTTTTTATTTTTTAATTTTCATCCCGCAAAAATTTTTATGGGCGATACCGGAAGTTTACTCTTAGGCTTTACGCTTGCAGCTTTTTCTATAAAAATTAGCGAACTCAATCAAAAAAAAGAAACTATGGATTTATTCCTTGCTGTTGTAATTTTGATAGTTCCGATTTTTGATACTTTAATTGCTATTTTTAGAAGACTTAGAAAAAAAAGGCACCCCTTCAAACCTGACAGGGAACACACTCACCACAGATTGATTGACCTTGGACTGACACACTTGCAAGCCGTGTTTGCAATTTACGTCTTTACTCTTATTTTTTGTGGAATTGGGCTTTTAATTGCTACCGAATCAGAATTTTTTGGCTTTAACCTTTTGATTATTTTTGCAATTCTAACCATTCTTGCAATCAAAAGATTAGGCTATCTCGAAGACCTGAAAAAATCACCACCAAAAATTTTTATTAAGGATTTTAAAAATAAAAAATACCTCTCACCAATCAACCTGAAAACTGTTGGTGAAAAGTTTTTACTCCTTACAATGGACATTTTAATAATTGTTTTCGCTTTTCTCTTTCTTTACTGGCTGAAGTTTGATTCTAATCTTTTTCACTACAAAACCAAAATTCCAATTGAATTCTACTACATTCCTCTACTTTGGATGATTTTGTTCTGGACAATTTTATTCGCTTTTTCAGGGCTTTACAAAATGGCTTGGGAAACCTCAAGGCTTGACAAAGCTCTTTCAATCTTTAAAACAACAGCAACAGGAATAATCGTGATTTTGGTAATCACTTCTGACGGAATCGGCTCGCTTGTTACCGAAACAAGAATAATTTTAATTGTTTATGGCTTTGTTCTTGCCTCAGGAATTACGATTGGAAGATGGTTAATTATTTTTTTTGAAAAAAAATACAAAATCCTTGAGTTTGCCGACAAAGTCGCAATCATCGTTGGTGCCGGAGAAAGAGGTGAAAAATTAATTCGTGAGCTTGAAAATTACCCAAAAATGAACTACAAAATTGTTGGTTTTTTGGTTGAGGAAAGCGAAAGAGTTAATCAAGAGTTCAAAGGTCATAAAATTTTAGGAACCTTTGAAGACTTGCCAAAACTCGTTACCCAGCACAAAATTCAGGAAGTCCTTGTTTCTATCTCAACGGAAAATCACCAAAAAATGCTTGAGCTACTTTTTAGCTGTGTGGATTTAAACGTAACTTTTAAGGCAGTGCCAGACCTTTACGATGTAATTGCAGGGCATAAAACAACACAAGTTTACGGAATTCCGCTCATCAGGCTTTTCCCAAATCACTTGAATTTTTGGCAACTTGTTTTGAAAAGAACCTTTGATTTTTCTATCGCTTTAGTTTTGTTTCTTTTGCTTTTACCTTTTTCTTTGTTCATTTTTTTAGCGGTAAAATTAACAAGCAAAGGACCAGGATTTATTGTACAAGAAAGAGTTGGAAAAAATGGCTATCTTTTTAAAATTTATAATTTTCGCTCAATGGCTTACAATTCTGAAGAATCAACAGGTCCCGTTTGTTCTCCAAAAAAAGACGAAAGAATTACAAAAATTGGAAAAGTTCTGAGAAAATACAAACTTGACGAAATACCTCAATTAGTCAATGTAATCAAAGGTGAAATGAGTTTGGTTGGACCAAAACCAGAGCGGTTGCACTTTGTGGAAAAATTACAAAATAAAATCCCTTTTTACACAAAAAGACTTGTAGTTCGTCCGGGAATTACCGGTTGGGCACAAATCAAAGGCAAAAAAGAACGAAGCCTTGACGACACAAAAGAAAAAATGAAATTTGACCTTTATTACCTTGAAAACATTGGTTTGTTTCTTGACGTAAAAATTTTAATCAGAACATTTTTGACCATTATTTCGGGGAAAGGAGAATAAATTTTTTAATCAATCCTTTTTTTGTAACACTTTAAGCATTAATTTAAAACAAAAGTTCATGTCTTAAAAAAGGAGGTTTAAAATGTCTTTTTGTCCAATTTGTAAAAGTGAGTTTAGAGAGGGTTTTACTTTTTGCAGCGAGTGTAAAACCGAGCTTGTTGACGAGTTGGTTGAGGAAAAAATGCTTGCAGAACTTGTTGAGCAAGGCTACGAAATTTTTGAAAACTGGGTTTGTGTGAAAACATTTTCGGAGGTTTACGAAGCAAAACAAATCGTTGGTTTGCTTGGTGATAACAGTGTTCACGCAGAAATCCTTTCGCAATCAGACTCAATGTTTAAACTTCCCGGAAGTTTTAGTCTTGTCAGGGTTATGGTTCAGGTTGAAAATTTCAAAAAAGCTAAAGAACTTCTCAAAAATTATGCTTGATTTTTTAAAAAAGAACTTTCAAAGATTAAAAAAAATTCATGACGGTTCTCCGAAAATCTTTTGGTTGATGCTTTCCGTTGCGATTTTACCAACTTTTTTAAGCTCAAATCTGGTAATATTTTTTGGAAACGAAATTTTAAAACTAAAAGAATTATCCACTGACGGGCTTTTGATTTACACCTTTCTAACAATTCCAATGATGATTTTTGCCTTGGTTCCTTCAACTTTTGTTGCTGGCGGAGCTGGTTTTTTGTTTGGTTTTTCTTACGGAATTTCCTCAACTTTTATTGGTTACAACCTTGCTTCTTCGCTTGCTTTTTTCTTTTTGAGAAGGCTTGACAAAGGGAAAGTTCAAAGTTTTTTGAGCAATTATCCCAAAGCCGTAAGTTTCCAAAAAAAAATTAAAAATGACGAAAAATGGATTGTTACACTTGCAAGAATTTCGCCTTTCGGGACATTTTCGCTTGTGAATTTAACTTTTGCCGTTTCACAAATTTCGTTTAAAAAATATTTTTTAGGAACTTTGATGGGAATGTTTCCAAGAACTTTGGTTGCTGTTTTTATTGGAACTTCAGCAAAAAGTATCTACGATTTTACAAAACACGGGGTTTTTGATTTTGAAAATCCATTTTACGTTTTTTTGTTTGGCTTCTCTGTTTTGGGCTTCTTGTTACTTTTTTGGCTTGTTAACAAAAATCTTGATTAAAAAGACTGTTTAAAGATGTTTTTATTGTCTGAAACTAACCTTTAACTTTTGTTGTTACGGCAAGTTTTGTCAAACCACTTTTTTGTACAAGTTCCATAATTTCAACAATTTTCCCGTGAGTTACACCTTTGTCTGCGTTCAAACTGACCTGTTTGTCTGCTTCTGTTTTTGCAAGTTCTGTCAATTTTTGCGAAAGAATTTCTTTTTGGACTTCGTTTCCGTCAAAAAAGATTTTGCCTTCTTTGTCAACAAAAATTTCAATTTGTTTTTCGTCTGCATTTGAAGGTGAAGTTCCTGTTTCCGGTAAGTCTAACTCAATTTCTGATTTGTTTTTAAAGGTTGAAGTAACCATAAAAAAAATCAGAAGGATAAAAATCACGTCAACGAGCGAAGTAATGTTTATCAAATTTTTCTTTTTCTTCTGTTCTTTGAATTGCATTTTTTACAGCGAAGGGCTAAAAAATCAGCCCTTCACTAACTTTCTTTAAATTTTTTCAACAATCAAAGCACTTGCTTCACCACCGCCGATACAAAGTGTTGCAAGCCCTCTTTTTGCATTTCTTTTTTGCATTTCGTAAAGCAGGGTTGTCAAAATTCTTGCTCCGCTTGCTCCAATCGGATGACCAAGAGCAATTGCTCCGCCGTTTACGTTTATTTTTTCGTTGTCAAGCCCAAGTTCTCTGTTTGTGATTAGCGAAACAACTGCGAAAGCCTCGTTAATTTCAAAAAGGTCAATTTCATCTTTTGTGAGTTTTGCTTTGGCGAGAACTTTTCCGATTGCGTCAATTGGTGCTTTTGTGAACCATTCAGGATTTTTTCCTGCCGAAGCCTGAGCGACAATTTTTGCCATTGGTTTCAGACCTAAAGATTTTGCTTTTTCCAAAGACATTACAAGCACAGCAGCAGCTCCGTCGTTGATTGAGGAAGCGTTTGCAGCAGTTACCGTTCCTTCTTTGTCAAAAGCAGGTCTGAGAGTTGGAACTTTATCAAAATTTACTTTTGAAGGTTCTTCATCAGTGTCAACGACAACGTTCCCTTTTTTTGAAGTAATTTCTACGGCAACGATTTCGTCTTTAAACGTTCCGTTTTTTTGTGATTCCAAGGCTTTTTTGTAGGAATTGATTGCAAATTCATCCTGGTTTTCACGAGTGATGTTGCATTCTTTGGCACAAAGTTCAGCAGCGTTTCCCATGTGAAAATTATTGTAAACATCCCACAAACCATCGTTAATCATTGAGTCAATCATTTGAGCGTTCCCAAGCCTGAAACCTTCTCTTGCACCTTTTAGCAGGTGAGGAGCCTGAGACATATTTTCCATTCCGCCAGCAATAATTACGTCAGCGTCACCACAAGCAATTGATTGTGCGGCAAGCATTACAGCTTTTAATCCCGAACCGCAAACTTTGTTAATTGTCAAAGCACCAACATTTTTTGGAAACCCACCAAAAATCACAACTTGCCTTGCCGGAGCTTGTCCAAGTCCCGCCGGAAGAACACAACCCATAATCACTTCATCAACTTCTTCTTTTGAAATTCCGGCACGTTTTACAACTTCCTGCGCCACAACCGCACCAAGTTTTGGAGCCGAAACGGAACTCAACGAACCGTTAAACGAACCAATTGGTGTTCTTGCAGCAGAAACAATCACAACTTCTCTTAACATAAAATTATCCTTAATTTTTAAAATCCAAAATTTTTTCAAAGAAAGACACGTTTAAAAAAAATTCAAAGTGATTTTTTTACCACTAAAAATTTATTAAATTAGAATTTGCTTTTTGAGGGAAAGCGTTTTTTTAAAAAAAGGAGTTTTGTTTTGAAAAAATTGTTCGTGCTGGTTTTGGCATTTTTGCTTTTTGCCTGTGAAAAAAATACGCTTGAGGAAAAGGATTTTGCCGATTCCCCTGCAAAAAAAGTGATTTGGAAAGCAGCTGAAAAAGCCGGTGGTTACAAAAACTGGATTAGTAAAAAAAACGCAATCGTGAATTACTCGCTTGGAAGGTACAACTCGCTTTCTGAAAAGTGGAACTTCGAAGCCCAAAACTGGCAGTTTGAACTTGGTGAGAAAATTAAAGTTTACGGCGAGTTTGACGAAAAAGAGAGTAAAATTATCCAGGTCAACAACGAAGGAAAATTTTGGTTGCAAAAAGACGGGAAATCGCCCGTTCCTCCGGTAAAAACTGATGCAATTTCTGAAGGCGAGTTTAACAACCTGAACCTTGATTACTTGAGGCAAATTGAAATTACACAGTTTGGAACGCTCTCAAACAAGACTTTTCTTTCTGCTCCTTTTAATTTAATTGACCAAAGAAATTTAATGGCTTACGAGCTTTTACCTGAAGAGGAAATTGCTGAAGGAATTAAGACAATTCCGATAAAAGTTACTTTCAACGAAAAATATCCTTACAGCAGAGATTGGTTTGTTTACTACTTTAACAAAGAAACTTACCAGCTTGAACGAGTGTTTTTTGAATACGTAAACTTCAATTCTTACAGAGGTTACGCGGAATTTTCTTCTCCAAAAAAGTTTGAAAACTTAGAGCTTCCCGCAAAAAGAACTTACTTTCGTTCAAATTTAAACAGAAGAAAAGCACTTGCAAGACCAACAAACACAGTTGAAATTAATTCCTTTAGTTTTACTGATGAGCTTGACGGGAAACTTTTTCAACACTGAAAGTTTTAGCAAAAAATGAACTCAAAATCACAAAATTTTTTCCTCTCAATTTTTGCTTTTTTGCTTTGTTTTTTGTTTTGCGAGTTTGCAACAAGAATTTACACTTTTGTTGTTGGCAAAGGTTTTTTGGAACGAAAAGACGCTTTTACGAGTTCTTTTTTCACAACTTACGAGCAACCGCCTCCAAAAATTGAAAAAAATCAAGGCGTTTTTACCTGGGGCGAAAGGGTAAAAACCGAAAAAGAGCCTGATGAATTTCGTGTGATTTGTCTTGGAGGCTCAACAACTGCTTGCAAAACGGCAACTTTTCCTTACTCAAAAGTTTTGGAAGACTCTCTGAAACTTCGCTTTCCAAACAAAAAAATCCGTGTTTTAAATGCTGGAGCAGATGCTTACTCTACGGCTCAAACTCTTGTAAATTTTGCATTGAGAGTAATTGATTTTCAGCCAGATTTAATTACTGTTTACCACAATATTAACGACAACACAGCACGAAATTTTGGTGATTTTTTGTTGCCAGATTACTCAAACAAGTACCTTGATGATTTTTTTCTTGCTTACGAACACAGAACGGGATTTTTTGGAAATTTGCTTGGTTTATCAAGATTTTTGCAGTTAGTTGATTGGCGATTGCAGTTGCTTTTTCAAAACAAACAAAAAACACAAGTTGCAAACTTAGAAAAAGGGCAGAAAATTTTTAGGCGAAACATTGAGTCAATTCTTGCTGTTGCAAGGCAAAACGGGATTTCGGTTGTTTTGGGAACAATGGCTTTCAGAGATGGTGAAAGCGGAAGTTTTAAGGCTTACAACGATGAAATCCGAGCTTGTGGAAAGGCAAACAATGTTTTGGTAGCTGACGTTTCTCTTGAACTTAGCGGGAAAAAAAAGTATTTTATTGATGAAGTTCATTTTTCTGACGAAGGTGTAAAAGCAATTGGAAATATTTTTGTTCCAATTATTTTTAATGAACTTAGATTAAAGGAGAACTAAAAATGCTTACACGATTAAATTTTGAATTTGCAAAAGATGAATTAGAAGCGTTTACAGAAATGCTTGGTGCTTTTTTGAAAGACGAGAAAGAGGTTGTTTGTAAAAACTCAAAGTTCAAACAAAGCGTTGCAAGGACTGTTTTGCGGGAAATTAAAAAGAAAAACGATTACGCTGAAGACGAAAAGTGGTAAAATTAAAAATTTCTAACAGTGTTTGTAAAACCAAAGCTGTTTAAATTACCGTGGTTTTAGATTAGGAAAGTAAGTTGTTAGCAAAAATTTTGGTTGAAGGAATTGTTCAGGGAGTTGGTTACCGTTACTTTGTAAAGCAAAGTGCAGACAGGCTTAACCTTGTTGGTTTTGTGAAAAACCTGGAAAATGGAAGTGTTTACGTTGAAGCTGTTGGGAGCGAAAGCAAGTTAAGGATTTTTATTGAAGAACTGAAAGTTGGAACGAGATTCGCAGACGTAAGGAAAGTGGACGTAAATTTTGGTTTAGAGGAAAGAAACTTTGGTGATTTTAGAATTACCTGTTAAAAATAGGAGGATTTTTTGGAAATGAAAAAAGTAAACATTAAATTTGTGGTTGCAATTTTGGTGATAATTGCTTCAATGGTTACGCTTGCGATTTCAAGTTTTAGCGATAACAAGCAATATTTTTACACGGTTGACGAAGTTTATTCGCGTGGAAGCGAGGTGATAGACGTTCCCTTGAAAGTTAAGGGTAATTTAATTCAGGGAACGATTGAAAAAGTTGGCAAGCAAGTAAAGTTTAAAATCAAAAATAACAATCAGGTTATGGAAATTGTTTACGTTGGCGAACACGCTTTGCCGGATACTTTTCACAACGCAACCGAAGCAGAAGTTGTTGCAACAGGAAAATACATTGGCAAAGGCGAATTTGAAGCCGAACATATTCAGGCAAAGTGTGCTTCAAAGTATGAGAATGATTACACGAATGCCAAAGTTAAAGAATATTAAACTTTTTAAACCTTCAAGATTAAAAACCTGAAGGTTTTTTCTTTTAAAACACAAAAAAATTAATTCATAATTTTTTTCTTCTTGCCAACTCACCTCTGCCTTTGTTTTTATTTATGTTTCCACAAAAAAAAAGCATAAATTAAATCCCAAAAAAAATTTAGGGAGAAAAAAATGGAAAAATTAGCCCTGCTTGTTGGCACACGAAAAGGTGCTTTCATTTACACAAGCGATTTTTCAAGAAAATCTTGGAAAGTTAGCGAAATTCATTTCCTT
>JADZEA010000228.1 GCA_020850775.1 bacterium | reverse complement strand
GCGGAATTGGAATTCAGGTTGGAATGGAAGAAGAAGAAATCACGATTTTTACGGTAATGGAAAACTCTCCTGCTTCACGTTCCGGCTTGCTTGTCGGGGATAAAATTATTGAAATCAATGGAAATTCGTTAAAAAATAAAAACACAAACGATATTCAGGAATACCTGCTTTTGCCTGTTGGTTCAGAGGTTATTTTAAAAGTTAAGCGGTTTGACGAGGAAGAACCTCTTGACTACACGCTGACGACAGAAGAAATTTTAGTCAAAAACATTCCTTATTTTGGTTTTGTTGGTGAAGGTACCGGCTACATTAAACTTTCTAAATTCACAAGAAATTCTGGCTATGACGTAAAAGAAGCAATCATTTCTCTGAAAACAAATGAACTAAACGGTTTAATCCTTGACCTGCGTGGAAATCCCGGCGGACTTTTAGATGAAGCGATTGAAGTTTTGAGTAATTTTTTACCACAAAACGAACTTGTAGTTTACACACAAAATGAAAAAGATGAAGTTAAAAGCAAATATTTTACCAAAAATACTCCTGTTTACCTTGAAAAACCTTTAATTGTCCTTGTTGACGAAGGAAGTGCAAGTGCTTCTGAGATTGTTGCAGGAGCAATTCAAGATTTGGACAGAGGAATAATTTTAGGGGAGGTAACTTTTGGTAAAGGTTTGGTTCAATCGGAAGTTCCTTTGACAAACGGGAATGTTTTGAAAATAACTACAGCAAAATATTTTATTCCAAGTGGTCGCTGTGTCCAAAAAACTGATTACTTTGGAAACAATAAAATCATTAAAGTTTTAAACAACGTGGCGAAAGAACAAGAAAAATTTACGACTACAAATGGAAGAATTGTTTACGAAGGCGGAGGAATTTACCCTGACGTTGTGTCCAAACAAACTAAAGAATCTAAATTGATTACCGAATTACGCAGAAAGGGAATGTTTGCAAAGTTCACAGCCGATTTTATCCTTAAAAATCCACAAGCTAACGTTTTACCTGAAAACACTGAACTTAGCTTTAGCGAATACTTAGAAAAAAATAATTTTCACTACTCAATTAAAGCTGAAAAGAAAATTGAGGAACTCAAAAATAATTTTGATTTGGTTAGCATAGATTCTTTGAGCATCGCAAGTAAACTTAATGAAATCACAAGCTTAATCCGGCAAAGCAAAAAAAATGAAATCTCTTTTTGCAAAAATGAAGTCCTTGCAGAGCTTAAAAAAGAGTTCCTTTCAATCAGGTTTAGCTACGAATCGCGGTTAGAGTTTGCTACTCAAACCGATGCTCAGGTAATTTTGGCTAAGAATTTGCTTAAAGACCAGATTGGTTACAGAAAAAGACTGCTCACAGCGACTGAAATCGGACAGCCTCAATCACATTAAAAATTAATGATTAGAAAATTTTAGGTTTACAAGTTTTTAAAAAGTAAGTATCTTAATTTGTTTTAAAGTTTAGCCTAACTAAAAAGGAGTGTAAAATGAAAAAATTTATCCCGTTAGCCTTGTTTCTTCTGTCTGAAAGTTTAGTTTTTGGGCAGGGAACGGTAACAATTCCAAGTATTTCCTTAACAACAACTGTAAACTCTTTAATCACTGTACCGATTTCTGTTCAGGGCATTTCTGTTCAGGACACAATCACTGCTTACAGTTTTGACATCGCTTTTCCTTCTGCTTTGGAAGTGGAAAACGTTTCCCTTGACAACACGTTAACACCTTCAACAGGAACTAACGCTTACCTTAAAGCTGTAAACTCAAACAATTCTTCAATCTTACGAGTGGCAGTTGCCGGAGCAACACCAACAATTCAACTTCAAAACGGAATGACTTCAGGAACTTTAATTAATTTAGTTTTTAAAGTTAACGGCTCCGTTTCCAACGGAACAATCTCTTTCACACAAGTTGACCCAAACACAACACCAAATGGCTTTATTTTTAATGCCGGAACAGTTCCAACAACTTTAGTTAACGGAACTGTTGACATCACAACAGACGCAAAAGAGAACAACAACCCGCTGCCAAAATCTTTTGCACTAAGACAAAACTACCCAAACCCATTTAATCCAACAACAAAAATTCAGTACGATTTACCAACCTCTTCTTTTGTTACACTAAAAATCTTCAACACTCTCGGACAAGAAGTAAAAACACTTGTAAACCAAAAAATTGAGGCTGGTTATCACTCTGTTCTGTGGAATGGTTTGGATAATAAAAACAAAATGGTTTCAAGCGGAGTTTACATTTATAAAATCCAAACTGATTCGTTTTCAAATGTTAAAAAAGCAATTTTTATAAAATAATCACTTATTAATGGAGGTATCTAAAAATGAAAAATCATTTTACACTTTGTTCATTGTTTACACTAACCACTTTTGGTTTAGCAGTAGCAGGTCAAGGAAATCTTTTAGACAAGGCAGTGAAAAAACAATTTGTAATGCCAGAAAATGCAGTTGTTGACAATGGCAATCAAATTAATCAGGTTAAAACAGGACCTTTTCAGGTAAACTACAATTCACCTGGAGTTGTTGTTGGTAATGGTTGGTACGATTATCAGGCAAACGGTGGAGTTGGAAAAAGAATCGTTAAAGATGAAAACAATCGTTACCACTTAACTTTTATCAGTGCAAACCTTTACACTACAAACCCGTCAACTAACACTACTCGTGGTTCTTTCTATTCTTACTCTCTAAATGGAACAAACTGGGGACTTTCTGACGGAGCCGGTGGAATTACTCCGATTTGGACAAGAATTGAAAACGCTCGTGGTGGTTTCCCAAGTCTTGATTACATTCGTAACAACTCTCAAAACGGACTTGACGGAGCTGCTGTAATGGTTAGCCATTTTAACGATCCAACTCTGAACGGAGCTGTTCATTCAGTTGGAAGTATAGACCTCGGTGCAGGGCAAGGACTTTGGGAACACCCAACTGTTCCGGTTGTTCCAAACCTTCCAAGTGGTGACGACCAACCAATTTGGCCAGTTTGTACTGTTGGTGACAGCGACAAAGTTCATTTCGTTGCTTCAATCGCTCCTTCAGACCAGGCGACTTCTCCGCTTGCTCCTTACTACGGTGCTTTGGCAAACCCTTTTGCAAGTGCTTTTGACCCATTAATTCCAATGCAAAGTATAATTCCTTTAGGTTCAATCATCGCTGACGCAGGTGCTAAAGCATTCGTTTCCGATGCTGCTAATCACATTGTGTTGGTTTTCCAGCATTCCTCAGGAAAAGCATTTCAGGACACAACTTTTTCCTCCGATGCTCTTTACAAGTTTGAATCCACTGACGGCGGAGCAACCTGGACTTTTGACAATCTTACAGACGACACTCCTCTACCTTATGTAAACAGCAATAATATCACTGATTATCAGTTCAGGGCAACTGAACACTTTGATGCTACTTTTGATGCTCAGGGTGGTTTACACTACGTTTACACAGAACACAGAAGCTCTTCAAGTGGTTCTTACTACCCAAGTACTTTCCGTCTAATTTACAAAAATGCCTCAACCGGGTTTACAAAAGCAATTTTTGAAGACTTTGACCACGTTGGAACCGACAGCGTTTCCGGTTCAATTTTTGAAGACGGCTCTTCCTGGATTGCTCAGGGAGCTGCTTCTGCTCCTGTTAGTTTAGGTACCGGTGCTTTTCAGGACGTCGTTGGAACTCCAATGCTTGGTTTTGATACAAACGGAGCAATTCACGTAATTTTTGAAGGTTTTAAAACTGGCGATATTGACTGGACAAATGCTCCAAGTGCTGATATTCAAAATGCTATGGGATTTGGTGATGTTTGGCATACGATGTCAACTAACGGCGGACAATCATGGGGATTTGGCGGACAAAGTTTTTCAATCACTCAAATTGAAAACATTACTCACTCTACAGGTGTTGACGAAAGATATCCAATGTGTCCTCCTCTAAGAATGGCTGCCGGAAACGTTGAAGTTGCTTTCCAAACAGACGACATCGGTGGTTCTTACTCTTACAACGGAACTGCTCCGCTTTCTGCTGTTCCTGCTCTTGGAACTGACTACCATTTTTATAGCCATCCTAACGGAACAGGAACTGTTTACACGATTACCCTTGTAACTGGTGCTGAAGAAAACACAAACAATCCGGTTGCTAATAATTTTGTTTTATCACAAAACTACCCTAACCCATTTAACCCAACAACAAAAATTGACTTCTCTGTTGCTAACAAAACTAACGTTGAAGTTTCAGTTTTTAACATTAACGGACAACTTGTAAAAACTTTGTTCAAAGGTAATGTTTCTGGTGCAAAATCTCTTGAATGGAACGGAACTGATTTTGGTGGTAACTTAGTTGCAAGTGGAACTTATTTGTACACTATCAAATCTTCTGAATTCACTCAAACTAAGAAAATGACTTTTGTAAAATAATTTTTTCTGCTTATTTTGAAGCCGTGCTTTCTCTCACAAAAGCACGGCTTTTTTATTTAAACTTTTACAATTTTAAAGGAGATTAAAATGAAAGTTACTTTGGTTTCTTGTTTCGCTCTGACTTTAGCTTCGCTAAGTTTGGCTAACAACCTAAAAACTACTCACAAAGACCAGATTTTACCTGAAAATCAAATTTTTATTTCGGGTAAAACTCAAAATCAAGCTACTCAGTCAGCTCCAAAACCTTTTCAGGTCAACAGTTCACCTGGTGTTGTTGTTGGAAGTGGCTGGTATGACTTTCAGGTAAACGGTTCTGTTGGAAAAAGAATGGTCAAAGATGAAAACAACGCTCTTCACCTGACAGCAATCAGTGCAAACCTTTACACAACTGATCCGGGAACCAACACTACTCGTGGTTCTTTTTATTCCTGGTCACCTGACGGAATTAGTTGGGGACTTTCTGATGGTGCCGGCGGTGTTACTCCGATTTGGACAAGAGTTGAAAATGCCCGTGGCGGTTTTCCGGCTATTGATTACTTCCGCAACTCCTCAATAAACGGACTTGGAGGAAGTGCTTTCGTGATTAGCCACTTCAACGACCCGCTTTACAACGGTGCAGCACGTTCAATCGGAAGCATTGATTTAGGTCCGGGACAAGGGCTTTGGGAACATCCTGTTTTTCCACAAGTTCCAAACGCTACTGACCAACCAATTTGGCCAGCAATCACAATCGGAGCAAACGATAAAGCTCACGTCGTAGCAACAACTTCAGGCACAACCAATGTTTTTTACTACTCTTCCTTGTCCGGTCCTTTCGCTACTTCTTTTGATACCTGGATTCCGATGGCAAACTTGCCCGGCGTTTACATCACTCCGACTCCTGCTTCAAAAACTTTTGTTTCTGATTACGCAAACCATTTAGTTTGCCTTTTCCACGAATCACCAACCGATACTTTAACTGCTTCAAACGCTCTTTTCAAGTTTGAAAGTTTGGATAACGGAGCAACCTGGACTTTTGACAACGTAACTGACGACACTCCAATTCCTTACAGCAACAGCACAAACATTGAAGATTATCCTTGGCGTGCCTGGTTACACTACGACACCATTTTTGACGCTTCAGGAAATTTACACTACGTTTGGACAGAACACAGAACAACTTCAAGCGGTGCTTACTACCCTTCTGCTTTTAAAATGATGTACAAAAATGTAGCTACTAACCAGGTAACTGAAGTCTTTGATTTTCTTGACACTTACAACGGAAATCCAGTTTCAGGTTCAATTTTTGAAGACGGTACCTCTTGGGGAAACTTTGCAACTCCTCCAAGTGGCGCTGCTCTCGGTGGTGGCTGGCATCAAATCGTTGGTGTTCCACACATTGGAATGGATACAAACAACGCAATTCACCTGATTTTCGAAGGTTTTCCTTTAGGCGATGTTGATTGGGCAAACATGCCAAACGGAGATTCTACAAACGCAATGGTTCACGGAGACATCTGGCACACAATGTCAACCAACGGCGGACAAACCTGGGGATTTGGCGGACAGTCTGCAAACATCACTCAGATTGAAAACATTACTCACTCTCAAGGTTGGGACGAACGTTATCCGATGTGTCCTCCGCTCAGAATGACTGCTGGTTTTGTTGAAGTTGCTTTCCAAACTGACGACGTTGCCGGTGCTTACTCGTTTAACGGTGGCGCTCCGGTTTCACCACTTCCCGCACTCGGAACAGCTTTCAACTACTACAAACACGCAAACGGAACAGGAACCCTTTACTCAATCGCCCTTGTAACAGACCTTAAAGACAAAACCAACAATCCGGTTGCAAGCAGCTACGAACTAAAACAAAATTATCCAAATCCTTTTAACCCAACTACAAAAATTGAGTTCTCGGTTGAAAAAACAACTCAGCTTGAACTCTCTGTTTTCAACTTAAAAGGGCAACTTGTAAAAACTCTGTTTGCAGGAAACGTCGTTGGCTCAAAGACTTTTGAGTGGAACGGAACAGATTTTAACGGACAACTTGTTTCAAGCGGAACTTATTTTTACACTCTAAAATCACCCGAATTTTCGCAAACCAAAAAAATGACCTTTGTTAAGTAGTTTTCAAAGGCTGTGTAAAAAAACTTTGCACAGCCTTTTTTTTTAAAAGGAGACAAAAAAATGGTAAAGCAAACCTCTTTTTTACTTTTCACGCTTACCGGTTTTGGTTTAGCTTTTGGAAACCAGAACACTTTGCTGAAAAAAGCTGATTGGAAACCCGTAAAATCAGAGAAATTTGTTTCTGAAGCTAAAAATTTAAACTTAGTCTCACAAGCTAAGTCAGGACCTTTTGAAGTCAATTACAATTCACCGGGAGTAGTTTTGGGAAACGGTTGGTACGATTACCAGGCAAACGGGGCGATGGGAAAAAGATTCGTAAAAGATGAAAACAATGCTTTTCACGTTGTTTACATCAGTGCAAACATCTACACAAACCCTGGTTCAAACACAACCCGAGGCTCTTTTTATTCTTACTCACCAAACGGGATTAACTGGGGACTTTCTGACGGAGCAGGTGGAATCATCCCGGTTTGGACAAGGATTGAAAACTCAAGAGGTGGTTTCCCTTCAATTGATTTTATCAGGAACAACACAACAAGTGGTTTGGCAGGCTCTGCGGTGATAGTCAGTCATTTTAATGATCCTTTGTTTAACGGAGCAGTTCATTCCATCGGAAGTACTGACCTTGGAGCTGGTCAGGGACTTTGGGAACATCCAAGTTTTCCACTTGTTCCGAACCTTCCAAGTGGCGATGACCAACCGATTTGGCCCGTTTGCACCATCGGAACAAACGATAAAATTCACGCTGTAGCTTCTGTTGCTCCTGCAGACCAGGCTACTTCTCCGCTTGCTCCTTACTACACTTCGGCAGCAGGTTCTTTTGCAAATTCGTTTGACCCGTTAGTTCCGATGCAAACTTTTCCCGGTGTTTACACCACTGTTGACGGCGGAGCAAAAACTTTTATTTCTAACGGAGCGAACCACTTACTTCTGCTGTTTTTCAACTACTCGGGAAGCTCGTTTCAAGACACAACAATTGTTTCAAACGCACTTTACAAGTTTGAAAGTTTCGATAACGGAGCGACATGGATTTTTGACAACGTAACT
Source organism: bacterium (assembly GCA_020850775.1). Lineage (GTDB taxonomy): Bacteria > CLD3 > CLD3 > CLD3 > CLD3 > JADZEA01. The sequence continues at coordinate 1,727 of JADZEA010000228.1, read as the reverse complement.
GACGACACGCCTTTACCTTACGTTAACAGTCAAAATGCCGATGATTATGCCTGGAGACCCTGGCAACATTTTGACGCAACTTTTGACGCTCAGGGAAACGTTCACTACGTTTGGGTTGACCACAAAACGGTTTCAAGTGGAGCTTACTATCCGAACGCTTACCGTTTGGTTTACAAAAATGAAGCTGTAAATTTTGTAAAAGAGATTTTTACTTACAAAGAAACGGGTGGAACGATTTTGGAAGATGGTTCTTCGTGGGGAAACTTCAATGGCAGCATTCCTTCAGGAGCAGAATTTGGCGGTGAATTTCAAGAAATCGTTGGAAATCCGATGTTTAGTTTTGATACTCAGGGGAACCCTCACATTATTTTTGAAGGCTTTCCACTTGGAAACGTTGACTGGCTGCACTTGGCAAACGCTGATTCTTCTAATGGAAGAGTTCACGGAGACGTTTTTCACACGATGTCAACCAACGGCGGGCAAACCTGGGGATTTGGAGGTCAGACGGCAACAACTTCACAGATTGAAAACGTAACTCACACACCAACTCTTGATGAACGTTACCCAAGTTCACCACCTTTGAGAATGGAAAATGGAAAAGTGGAGATTGCTTTTGAAGTTGATGACGTCGCAGGTTCTTACACTGATGCAATTTCAGGTGGAATCCCGGTACTTGGGACTGATTACCATTTTTACAGCCACGCAAACGGAACAGGAACGATTCACACTTTGACTGCAATTGAAGAAAATGAAAATCCTGCGATTGCAGGAGGTTTCAGACTTGAACAGAACTTTCCAAATCCTTTCAACCCAACTACAAAAATTGAGTTTTCGGTTGAAAAAACAACTCAGCTTGAACTTTCCGTTTTCAACTTAAAAGGACAACTTGTAAAAACTCTGTTTGCAGGAAACATCGTCGGCTCAAAAACTTTTGAGTGGAACGGAACAGATTTTAACGGACAACTTGTTTCAAGCGGAACTTATTTTTACACGCTAAAATCACCCGAATTTTCACAAACCAAAAAAATGACCTTTTTGAAGTGATGAAAAAACAGTTTTCGTAAGGGCGTAATATTTTTCGCTCTTACATAATTTTGAAAAATTGAAGGTACAGGTATGAATAAAATAGACACTGCATTTTTAGAACGTTGCATCAGTACTTTAGAAAAAGCCTACTTACTGTTAGCCAAAACTAACCCTGAAACAATAGATTATGATTTGTATCGTTCTGCTTGTATCAAAGAATTTGAAATCATTTTGGAACAAAGCGGAAAAATGCTCAGAAAGGTTTTGAAACCTTATTTTCATTCGGCAAACGCAGTTGATAAACTTTATTTTAATGATGTTTTCAGGCAAGCTGTTTTAAGAAGCCTCATCTCACCTGAATCTTGTGAACGATGGCTTAAGTACAGAGAAAACAGAAATAACACTGCACACAATTACGGTGTAAGTTTTGCCGAAAAAACACTCGTTTTTTTGCCTGAATTTATCAAAGATGCTGGTGATTTAGTAAAAATTATCAAATCTCAGGATACGGAATAAAAAAATGTTATTGCGCGAACAAGACAGAAAAGCATTGACATCAATTTTTGAAACTGCACAAATGCCGTTTGAAGTATGGGCATACGGAAGCCGTGTTAATGGCCTTGCACACAGTGGCAGTGATTTGGATTTGGTGATTCGTGGCAAGGATTTGGAAAAATTGCCTTTAAATACTTACCTTGATT
>JADZEA010000227.1 GCA_020850775.1 bacterium | reverse complement strand
TTAGATAAATCATACCTGATAAATCCAACCACGTTAGATGGAGCAGATTCAGCAGCGATTGCACCAGTTACAAAGCATGAAGCTAAAGCAACTGAAAATAAAGTTCGTTTCATCATGAGAAACCTCCTTAAAAAGTTTAAATGAATTCAAGTTATTCTTGAACCCTCCCCAAGGTTTTACCAAAGATAATTTGAATCTATTAAAATACAAAACTATAATTACATTTATTTACAAGCAATTATCTATCATTTTTTTCGTTTTTTATGCTCAGGAAACTAATTTACTTTTGAATGTAAGCTAAGTCATTTCCCAAGTCAACATTTTTTTTGAAAAAAAAATTATTCTACCAAAGCAAGGTTTTTTTTGTAGTCGTCAATCATGTAAGTAAACATAAAATCTTTTCCACCTTGAATCGCCTCTTCTGTATTCGCAAAATACATAGAAACAACTACGCTAAGTTCCGTTGTTCTTAATTGCTTCCAACCCTGATACCTTCTTTCAAAATCAAAAATTACGTTCAAAGTATCCTGAAAATTAGTTACAAGGCTTTCTCTTTTACCTAAAACCAAGTAAGTATCGTAGAAACAAGAATTGACGTTAATCAATGTTTTAGCTATTTCTTTTGATGTTTTAGGGTATTTTCCTTTAGTGATTTTTTCAGCTGCTTTAGCGTTAAAGCAATCAAAATCAAAATAATAGCTAATTAATTTGTTGTAAGCTTCAAAATCCTTTTCCATAAGTTCACCAGTCAGTTTAGCTTCATTGATTTTGTTTTTGTACTTTTCAACTATCGGAGTAAAAATTTTCAGGTTCTTTTCTAACTGAACAGCTCCAATCTTTTTTTCTGCACTGTCTTTCCAAACACTTTGAGGGTTTTGCCTCAAAAATTCCTTCAACCCTTCAATCCCGTTTTCGTTAAATGCTTTCTCGTAAGCTAAAGCCTCTGTCTTTTCGTCGTTTCCGGTTGTCGGGCTTGTCTCTTTCGCTTTTTCACAAGCTAAAGTAAAAAACAAACTCAGCAAAATTAAAAAACTTCCCAAACTTCTTTTCCCTTCAGTAAAAACTGTTTTTTTCTTTAAAAAGTTAAGTAACTTTAATCACCAATGAATTTAACTCTAAAAAAAATTAAGTGGAGGTTTTTGTATGAAAAATTTTGTAAAACTTTTGCTTGTGCTTTTTCCGGTAACTTTTCTCAAACTAAAAAATTACTCTTGTTGAAATAGTTTAAAGTTTTGCTTAAATTCCGAAGGCAGATTTTAGTAAAGTCTGCCTTTTTTTTTAAGGTTAAGATGAAAATTTTAGGCATTGACACTTCGGGAAAATCTTGTTCTGTTGCACTTGCAGAAGGCTTTACACTTCTCGGCGAAACAAAAATCGTCAGGCAAAATGCTCACTCGGAATCGCTGCTTGTCCTGATTGAAAACTTGTTGAAAACCACAAAAACCAAACTTGACGAACTTCAGGGAATCGCTTTGGCAATCGGTCCCGGTTCTTTTACTGGTTTAAGAATTGGTCTTTCGGTTGCGAAAGGTCTCGCTTTTTCTAAAAATCTAAAAATTATTGGTGTAAAAACAGACCTGGCTTTGGCTTTCAGAACTCCGCAAGAAAAAAAAACTGCTGTTCTGCTTGATGCTTTCAGCGGTCAGTTTTACTTTTCAATTTTTGGAAAAACAGACGAGGCTTTACCAACAGAAACTCAACAAATTCAAATTGTTACGGAACTTTCAGAACCAAACGAACAAATGTTTCTTGCTGGTGAAGGCTTACAAAAACTTGCTAAAGTTCCTGAAAATTTTTTGCTTTTGCCGGAAGAATTTTCGTTTGTTTCTGCTTTTTCAGTCGCAAAAATCGGCTACTTAAAGGCATTAAAAAATGAGTTTGATGATTTGGAAACTTTAAGCCCTTTTTACGTGAAGGGTTTTGCGGGGATTAACTAACTTGAGGTTAAGATGGATTTGTTTGAAAGTGGTTACGTTGTCAGAGATTTGGAAACCGAAGACATTGAGGAAATCGTTGAGTTTGAAGAGGAAAACTCACCTTTACCCTGGACTTACAATTCTTTTTTAGGTGAACTTTACAAGGATAGTTACGCTTTGGTTCTTGAAAAAGAAGGAGAAATCGCTGGTTACGCAGTTTGCTGGCAGGTTTTGGATGAGTTTGAAGTTGGTTTGATTGCAATCAATAAAAACTTTCGTGGCGAAGGTCTTGGACAAAAATTTATGGTTTTTTTGATTGAGCTTGCTTTGGAAAACAACTGCGAACTTGTCAATCTTGAAGTTCGTGAGTCAAACATTCCTGCGATAAAACTTTACAAAAAATTAGGCTTTGAAGTTGTTGGTTTGCGAAAAAATTACTACGCAAACAACGAAAACGCCTTGTTAATGACGCTTGAGCTAACTGACGAGGAAGAAGAATCGTGAACTACTTTGAATTTGAAAAAACAATTCAAGACATTTCGAAAAAACTTTCTGTTCACCAAAGTAAAGAAATTCCGAAACGTGAAATTTCGCAAATTGATAAAATAATTTTCCACTGTACAGCACAGAACTGGAATGTCTGGCAAGTTTGTGATTACGATTTAAAGCCAAATCACATTGACGCAAGTGGTTGTCCCTGCATAACTTACACTTATTTTATTGAAAAAAACGGGACAGTTTACAAGTGCCTTGATTTTGATGTTAAATCGTGGCACGTTGGAAAGTGGAATGCTTCTTCGTTAGGTTTTTGCATTGCTTACAACGGTAACCCAAAAATCAAACCTAAAAAAATCCAAATCCAAAAAGCAATTGAACTCGCTGCCTACCTTTGTTTGAAACTTGGGATTGAGCCAAAAAACGTTTTGGGACACAGAGAGCTTGAGGAAACAGGTTTTCGTTTTGTTAACGGAGAAAAAATTTTGCGGAAGGAGTGTCCCGGACTTGCGATTAATCTTGATGATTTCAGGGAAAATGTTTTTAGCTTAATAAAAATTTGGAGTAAAAATGAGTAAAGCTGTAATGATTAACATTCTTGGAGTGGTGCTTGTACTTTTTGCTTTTTCAATGATTTTTTCAGTCGGTTTTTCTGTTTACTACAACGAGACAGAAACAACAAAAGCTTTGCTTTGGTCAATGTTTATCACTTTTTTAGTTGGAGCAATATTTTGGCTTTCAACTTTCAGGGTCCAAAAAAAGGAACTGAGAGCGAGGGAAGGTTTTGCGATTGTCGCTTTAGCCTGGGGATTTTGTTCGCTTTTTGGAACTTTACCTTACTTGATTTCAGGAACAATTCCAAGTTTTACAGACGCATTTTTTGAATCTGTTTCAGGATTAACGACGACGGGAGCTTCCATTTTAACGGAAATTGAGGCTTTACCGAAAGGGATTTTGTTTTGGCGAAACTTCACTCATCTTTTTGGTGGTGGTGGAATTATTGTGATGTCAATTGCGATTTTACCGCTTTTGGGAATTGGCGGGATGCAGCTTTTCAAGGCAGAAACTTCTGGACCGGCAAAAGATAAATTAAGCCCAAGGCTAAAAGACACGGCAAAAATTTTACTTTTAATTTATTTCGGATTGGTAGTTACTTTGGCAATAATTTTAATGCTTCTGAAAATGAGTTTTTTTGACGCACTTTGCCATTCTTTTGCTGCAATTGCAACAGGAGGTTTTTCACCTAAAAACTTAAGTATTGCTTTCTACGACAGTCCGGCAATTGAGTACACACTTGCAATTTTTATGTTTTTTTCAGGGGTAAACTTTACTCTTCACTACAAAGCAGTGAACGAAAAGAAGATTTCAGGCTACTTAAAAAATGAAGAGTTTTTATTTTTTACTTCAATTTTAGCAGTTGTTACTTTGGTTGCGACTGTTTGTCTTGTAATTAGCAGGAGTGTATCGGATTTTACGGGTTTTGAAAAAGCATTTCGTGATTCACTTTTTCAAGTTGTAACGATGGGAACTTCAACGGGTTACGCTACGGATAACTACGAAAATTGGCCTTTTTTGCCACAAGCTTTGATTTTTATACTTTTATTTTTAGGACCTTGTGCTGGTTCAACAGGAGGCGGATTAAAACAAATCAGAATTCTTTTGCTTTTTAAACACGCAAGAAATGAACTTCGCAGATTAATTCACCCAAATGCTGTAATCCTTGTCAGGCTTGACAGAATGCCTGTTTCTCAGGAAGTAATGACAAGTATTCTTTCATTTTTTATGATTTACATGGGAACTTACGTGATTGCTTCTTTGCTTCTAACGGCTTGCGGGCTTGATTTTTTGACTGCTTTTACGGCTCCGACAACTTGTCTTTCAGGAACTGGTCCAGCTTTTGGAAGTGTTGGTAACTTTGAAAATTTTGGTCAGTTACCGTCTTTTGCGAAGTACGTTCTTTCTGCTTGTATGATTATGGGAAGAGTGGAACTTTACACAATACTAATTCTTTTCAGCAGAACTTTTTGGAAAAATTAATAGATTGTCAGGTTAAAAAAGATTAGATTTAGCAAAAAAGGAAGGGGAAGTTAAAATGTTCAAAAACCAAACCATTGAACTCAACAGAATTCCTGTTTGGCCAGTTGCAAAAGTTATTTTCATAGTTAGCAGTATTATTTATTTCGCCTATTTTTTACTGTTTTTTTCTGTTATCGCCAAAATGTTTTCAAGTTTTACTTCTAATTTAGACCCGGTTTTAGACGAGTCTTTTTCGCAAATCGGTACTTTTGGAGGCATTGCTGTATTTTTTGTCTCACTTTTTATTTCAGGGGTAATTGGTTTTATCTCAACAGTTTTTTCTGTGATTGGAGTTATTGCTTACAACATTGTCTCAAGTTTTGTCGGACCTGTAAAATTTGAAATTAGTTCAGATTTACTGCTTGCACAAACACAAAATCATTCGCTTGACGAAGGAGCAATCCTTCAAATTGTCCGAAAAGAAATAAACCAAAAAGAACAGGAACGGGCAAAACCTCAAACAAAAACTTACACTGAAACTGATTTTATGCCACAACAAGAAAAGAAAGAAGAACAAAATAATGATGAAAATCCAGTTTCATAGAAAGGGCAAAAATTAAAAAATGGATATTTTACAAAATTTATTCTTGGAAGAACTAAAACTTGATAAACAAAACTTAGTAACTTTGCAAAATAAAATTGCTGAAGTTTTAAACACCCAACAGGAAAAATTTAAAAAACTGAACCGAATTGGTGTTGCACTTTCTGCTGAATCTAACCTTAACGTTCTTTTGGAAATGATTGTTCTTGCTTCAATGGAGTTTACAAATGCTGACGGCGGAACGCTTTACCTGATAACTCCGGACGAAAAACACGCTGAATTTGTGATTTTACGAACCAATTCTCTAAACTTTAAAATGGGTGGAAGCAGCGGAAACAAAGTTACTTTTTATCCGATTAAACTTTTCCTTACAGACGAAACTCCAAATCACCAGCAAGTAACAGCTCACGTTGCGTTTACAGGAAAAACTGTAAATATTCCTGACGTTTACGAAGTTGAAGGCTTTGATTTTCAGGGAACAAAATCTTTTGACAATAAAACAGGTTACCGTTCAAAATCAATGCTTGTAATTCCACTAAAAAACCACGAAAGCGAAATTATCGGTGTTTTGCAACTCCTAAACGCACAAGATGAAAATGGCAAAACAATCCCGTTTTCAAAAGAAAGCCAGGAAATCATTGAGTCTTTGGCTTCTCAAGCTGCAATTGCAACAACTAACACTCAGTTAATTAAAGAACTCAGGGAATTATTAGAGTCTTTCATTCAAGTAATCGCAAGTGCAATTGATAAAAAATCACCTTACACTGGCGGACACATCCGAAGAGTTGCAGACATTACAATGAAAATTGCTGAAGCTGTCCACAACCAGAAAAAAGGAGTTTTTGGGAAAACTTTTTTTAGTGCTGATGAAATGAATGAACTTCGCGTTGCTGCCTGGATGCACGACATCGGAAAAATTACGACTCCGGAATACATTGTTGACAAAGCTACCAAGTTACAAACAATTCACGATAGAATTGAAACTGTAATCACTCGTTTTGAACTCTTAAAACGTGATTACAAAATCCAGTTCCTTGGAGAAAAAGAGCAGTTGGTTAAAGAAGGAAAGGATTTTTCTTCGCTTGAAAAAAATTATGAAGAGAAAATTTCAGAAATTGAAAACGATTGTAAATTTATTCAGGAAGTAAACATTGGCGGAGAGTTCTTGTCTAATGAAAAAGTTGACCTGATTAACCAAATTGCTAAAAAATACAAAGTTACAATCAAAGGTGAAAACCGGGATTTTTTAGATGAAAACGAAGTTTACAACCTTTCAATCCGCAAAGGAACACTTACAAAAGAAGAACGGGACATCATTAATTATCACATCGTTGTAACAATTGACATGCTCGAAAGTTTGCCTTATCCCAAAAAACTTCGCAACGTTCCCGAATACGCCGGCGGACACCACGAAAAACTTGATGGAACAGGTTATCCAAAACAACTAAGCGGGCAGCAGCTTTCAACTCAGGCAAAAATTATGGCTGTCGCGGATATTTTCGAAGCTCTGACTGCTCAGGACAGACCTTACAAACTCGGTAAAAAAATGTCTGAATCTATCCGAATTCTTGAATTTTTTGTCAAAGACAAACACATTGACGGAGATATTTTGGAGGTTTTTATTGAATCAGGGCTTTGTGCTGAGTACGCAAAAAATGAACTTCATCCCGACCAGCTTGACGAATTCGAGTTTAAGGGAAACAAGTACGATTTCAGCATTTTTAAAGAGTACGCAAAAGAACGTTACGCTGAAAGAATGAAACAAAACCAAACAGTTACAAGTGTTAGTTACTAAATTTTCAGTTGAACTTTGAGATTTAAAAAGCCTTCAAGATTTTACTTAATTTTGAAGGCTTTTAATTTTTCTGTTCCTTACAAGCTTACAAAATGTTTTTTTAAAATTTTATTGATTTGACAGCCTAAAAATGCAAAAACACACAATCATCGGAACAGCAGGACACATTGACCACGGAAAAACTTCGTTAGTCAAAGCGCTGACAGGAATTGACACCGATTGCCTTCCTGAAGAAAAAGCACGCGGAATTACAATTGACATTGGTTTTGCCTACTGGAAAGATTCAATCACGGTAATTGACGTTCCGGGACACGAAAAATTTATTAAAAATATGGTTACAGGTGTTTGTACGCTTGATTTTGTAGTTTTAGTAATTGCTTCTGACGATGGAATTATGCCACAAACCCGCGAACATTTTGAAATTTTGCAGCTGCTTGGAATTCAAAACGGAATTATTGTCCTGACAAAAATTGACCTCGTTGAAAAAGATTGGATTGAGCTTGTAAAAATAGAAATCAAAGATTTTACAAAAGGAACTTTCCTCGAAAACTGTGAAATTTTTGAATTCTCCGCCAAAACAAACGAAGGGCTTGAAAAAATCCGTAACAAAATTCTCCTTTGGACAAAAGAAAACTCGCAAGTCAAACCATCTTCAGGGATTTTCAGGCTGAACGTTGACCGAAGTTTTTCTCTCAAAGGTTTTGGAACTGTTGTTACGGGAACTGTTGTTTCAGGAAGTTTGAACCTTGGCGAAGAAATTACGGTTTTACCACAAAATAAAAAAATTAAAGTTCGTGGAATTCAGGTCAGCCAAAAAGAAGTTAACCAAACAAAAACAGGCGACAGAGCCGCTTTAAACCTTGCAAACATTGAAAAAGAAGAAGTTAAACGTGGAAACGTAGTCTCAAACCCAAACTTTTTACAACCAACTGTATTTTTTGACGCAGAAGTTACTTTGTTAAAATCATCAAAAATTGAACTTGAAAACCGGCTTCGTGTAAGGCTTCAACTTGCTACAAAAGAAGTTTTTGCCAGAGTTTACGTTTACGGCGAAAAATCAATCAAACAAGGCGAAAAAAAATTTGCACAACTAAGGCTTGAAGAAGCTGTCGTTTGTGCAAAAGGCGATAAATTTATTTTGAGACGCTACTCACCGGAAATCACGATTGGTGGTGGAATTATTGTTGATGCAAACCCGCAAAAACGTAAACTTTCCGCAAAACAATCAATTGAAACGCTGAAAAAACTGCAAAAAGGAACTCCAACGGAAATTCTTGAAAACGTAATTTTGGCTTCAAACACAAAAGTAATTTCTAAAGAAGAAATTGCTTCAAAAACAAACTTTAGTCTTAACGAAGTTGAAATTTTTTTGGAACAACTAACTCAGGAAAATAAAATTAAAAGGCTTGGAAACAAAGCTAAACACTTGTTTTTTCACGAGCAAAATATTTTAGTTCTGGAAAGGAAACTTCTTGCAACTCTTAGCTTTTTCCACGAAAACAACCCCAAAATTTCAGGAATTCGGAAAGCAGAGCTTTTTTCAAAATTCAAAGAATTTGAACTGTCAATTCTTGAACTAACTCTAAAAAAATTAATTGATGAAAATTTGGTTAAACAAGTTTTCAGCAATTTAGCACTTTCTGATTTTGAAATCCAGCTAAGCAAAAACGAGCAGTTAATTTTTTACAAAATTACTGAAAAACTAAAATTTTACGGAGTTTCAACACCAAACTTTGAGGATTTTGCAAGCGAAACCGGAACTTCACAAGCAGAACTGCAATTATTTTTAAACTTGCTGACAGACCAAAAAAAGTTGGTTTGGCTTACTCCAAAGCTGTTTGTCTGGAGCGAAAACCTTGAAAATCTGAAGGAAAAATTGATAGGTTACCTGCAAAAACAAAGTGAAATTTCTGTTAATGATTTTAAGGATTTATCCCAAACTTCACGGAAAAATGCAATCCCGCTTTTAGAATTTTTTGATGAAATTGGCTTGACGGAAAGAAAAGAAGACAAACGTGTTTTGGCTTAGCCTGAAAAAGACTACTAAATTTTCCGCACAATTTTTGGATTTAATTTTTATTAATTTTTGTTTAGCTTTAAACTTTAAAAATTTAAGGAAAAAAATAATGCACAAAGTTACGCAAGGAAATTTAATTGCAAAAGAAAATCATCGTTTTGCAATCGTTGTGAGCCGTTTTAATGAATTTATTGGCTCAAAACTTCTTGGTGGAGCAATTGATTGCCTTCAAAGACACAAGGTCGTTGACGAAAATATTGAGGTTTTTTGGGTTCCCGGAGCTTTTGAAATTCCTCTTGCTGCTAAAAAAATTGCTTTAACTAAAAAATTTAATTCCGTGATTTGTCTTGGAGCTGTAATTCGCGGGGCAACTCCGCATTTTGATTACGTTTCAGCGGAAGTTTCGAAAGGAATTGCAAACGTTAATCTTTCAACCGAAACACCTGTAATTTTTGGAGTTCTGACAACCGATACAATTGAGCAGGCAATTGAAAGAGCCGGGACAAAAGCTGGAAACAAAGGTTGGGACGCCTCGCTCAGTGCTTTGGAAATGGCAAATCTTTTAGACCAAATTTAAAGAAATTCTTAAATTTTTAGGATTATTGATGTTCAAAAAAAAACTTTTCACTTTTTCAATTCTATTTTTTTCCAATATTTTAAACGCACAAAGCGACCAAAACTGGAAAACTTTCACTTCTACCAATTCGGTTACAGACATTGATTTTGAAAACGAAACCTGGTTTGCAAGCACAACTGGTGGAATTGCTACTCAAAAAAATGAGGGTGAAATCAAAACCTTGTCAAAAAATGATGGTTTTAATGAGTTAAACTTTTCAGCAATTTCAATTTCCAAAAACCAAAAAGTTTGGATTGGTTTAAAACAAAGCGGAAAAATCAAAGTTTGGGACGTTCAAAATGAAAAATTAGAATCTTTTTCAGATTTTAGCGGAAGCCAAATCATAAAAATTGATGCAAAGTCAGACACGGTTTTGATTGCAACTTTGAACCAAATTCATCTTGCTTCTGCTTCCGAACTAAAAATTAAAGAATCCATCCAAAATTTTGGTTCTGTTGGAATTGAACCAACAATTAATACTTTTTTAAAAGACGGCACACGAATTTTGGTCGGAACTGAAAAAGGACTTACCGTTTCAGACCTGCAAGTCTCAAATATTCAGGATCCTGATAATTGGGCTTTTGTCAATCTTGGAATGACTGCAACAGAAAAAAATATTTTTGGAATTGCTAAAAACGAGAACTTTTACTTTGTAAAAACCGAACAACAATTTCAAAAAATAAGTTTCAACTTGATTTTGACAACTCCTTTGACTGTTTCGCAGCTAACAAAAACTGAACTTCCTTTCCCAACAGGAACTTTTTATTCTTTACAAACTCTAAACTCAAAACTTTACGCCTGCACAAGTGACGGAGTTTTTGTCTTAAATGGAAACGTTTGGGAAATTTTTGGAACGGGTATTGAACAACCTGTAAAACTTACAGTTAAGTCAAACGGGACTTTCGTTGCAGGAACAAAAGAAAAAGGATTTTTCACACTTGCGGAAGGTTCGGCAACCTGGGAAAAAATTGAGTTAAACATTCCTGAAAGCAATTTTTTTGACCAAATCGCAGTTGATTCAAAAGGTAAACTTTTTGTCGTAACAGGAAGAGCGATTGACAAACCTTCTTACAACGGATTGATGACTTTTGATGGAACAACCTGGAAACACTACAACACACAAAACACACCTGAAATTAAAGCTAACAATCATTTTGTAATTTTTGCTGATTCAAAGGACAATGTTTGGTTAGGAAATCCTGGAAAAGGAGCAGTAAAAATTAAGCAAAACAATGAAAACCTTGAGTTTACACATTTTTATACAAACGTTTTAAAAGGTGCTTTTTTACCAAGCGGAGACACAACTTTTGTTGTTGTTCAGGGAATTATTGAAGACCCTCAAGGCAATATTTGGCTTTCCAACAAAAGTGTTGGTGAAGCAAACGACGTTGTAGTTGTTGTAAAAAACGATGATTCAGTAACAAAAATTGGCGGTTTTAAAATTGACGCCGACCCAACAGGTTCTTTAACCGGAATTTACACAAATCAGGTTGAGGAAATTCGTTTTGATTTTCAGGGCGATGCCTGGTTTACTGCTTTTCACAAAGACATTGATTACCCGATTGTTCAGGGAACTTTTAAAAACACACTAAACGACCAAAGCGACGATGTTTACTCAATTATTGACAGAAGCAACGGTCTTGAAAACAGTAAAGTTATTGATTTTGAAATTGACGAAAACGGTGATGCCTGGGCAGGAACTCCAAACGGTGCTTACAAAATGAACACAAGTGTTTCTTCCTCAGTTGTAGAAAGAATTTACGGACTTGCCGGAAACAGGATTTTGAGCGATAACATTACTTGTGTTGAAGTTGACCCAACAGGAAAAGTGTGGTTTGGAACCGATTCAGGAATTAGCGTTTTAAACCCTTCAACGTACGATTTTGTGCAAAATTTCACTGTTACAAACAGTCCTTTACTTGAAAATTACATCCGCGACATTAAATTTTTTACTCCTGAAGGTGAGGACACAAAAGTTTTCATTGCAACTTACTCAGGATTAATGATTTACTCAACAGGAGAATTTCCACCAGGTGAAACGATTAAAAATGTAAACGTTTTCCCAAACCCTGCAAGGCTTCCAAAAGACAGCCAAATAAAAATCGGTCCCGTTGTCAGCAATTCACAGGTTAAAATTTTTACTTCGTCAGGAAGGTTAGTCAAGTCTTTAAAATCTCAAAGCGGACAAGCTAACGTCGTTTGGGATGGAACGGATAAAGAAGGAAAACTTGTTTCAAGTGGAGTTTACGTTGTAATTCTTTACGACAATGGTTTTGGTGAAAGTTCAGCCGTTTCCAAAGTTGCGATAATTCGTGAGTAATTTAAAAAAATGGAAGAAGTCAATTTTTGCGTTGTGATTCCTGCTTTCAACTCAGAAAAAACTCTTGCTGAACTTTTGGAACGAGTCTTTAGAGTTGTCCTTTCCAAACAAAAAATCCTTGTTGTTGACGATGGTTCTACGGATAAAACTTTAGAAATTGCGAAAAACTTTGGCGTTGATTTTCTGAAACACACAAAAAACAAGGGCAAAGGCGAAGCCTTAAAAACTGCTTTTTTGTGGGCTAAAGAAAAAAATTTTGACTTTGTTCTGACGCTTGACGCAGACTTGCAACACTTACCCGAACTGATTCCACTTTTTTTGGAAAACCAAAAAAAAACAAAGTCGGACCTCGTGATTGGCTCACGGATGAAAGTACTCTCAAAAATGCCGGTTCACCGCATTGCTTCAAACAAAATCACTTCTTTTTTACTTAGTTTGCGAACAAAACAAAAAATTGAAGACAGTCAAAGTGGCTTTAGACTTCATTCAAAAAGGCTTTTAGAAAAATTAAACCTTGTTTCCTCACGTTACGAACTTGAATCAGAGCTTTTGATAAAAGCAGGTTTACAAGGTTTTAAAATCACTTTTGTTGATGTTCCAACAATCTACAACGGTGAAAAAAGTGAAATCCGAGTTTTCAGAGACGTTTCTAATTTTGTGAAAATTTATTTTAAGAGTTTGTTTTGAAACGAAAAAAACGGCTTGCAGAGAGAGTTGCAAACCGTTTTTAAGAGAGTTTAAGCAGAGAATTTTTAAGTTGGGATAAAGTTAAAAACTCAAACTGACAACAGTGTGTCCTGCCTGATTTTTTTTTAGTTTTTCAGGTTTAATTTTTTTCAAGTTCTTTTCCGCAGTGTTCACAAAAAGGCAAAAACGAAGTGCGGACACTGTGGCAATTTTCACACTCCTCGTAAATTTTTTTACCACAAACAGGACAGTTGTAAGGTTTGTCGTTTTGAGAAACTTGTGTTAGAGGTAAAACTTTCAGGTTTTTCTTTGAATGAAACTTTAACTCTCCTCTACGAATTGGAAATTCACACACAGGACACAAAAACTTTTCGTAAGCCTCTCTGTACTGTTTTAAAAGCCAATCTTTTTTTGGTGCAGCAATCATTTTTAACAAAAAAAGCAAAATTTTCAGAACAATTCCCAAAGCTAACAAAATTAAAATGTACTTAAAGTAACGGCTTGGAAAATGCTCGTGCATTACACGGGAAATTTTTAGCAAAACAGAAATCCCAAAAGCGTAAACTATCGGGTTGTAAGTTTTCCATTTTTTGTTCCAAAAGAGGAAAAATGCCAGCAACAAAAAAGGTATCAAAATTGCTAATTTCCAAATTGCTACTTCTAAGTTTTTGTCGTCTGATTTTGTTTGAAATTCTTTTTCTGCAGGTTTTCTTTGTTCTTCAATTTTTGTTTGGATTTGTTGTTGCCGTGCTTCCAAGTTTCGTTTTTCCTGGGATAGTTCAGAAATTTTACTGTTGAGTTCCTGAAACTTAGTTTGGTTTTGCAGGAAAGTTTGCTGGCTTTCCGCAAGTGCTTTTTGTTCCGTTTCTGAAGGTTTGATTCCTTTTTGCAAACTAAGTTTTTGCATTTCAAGGAGTTGATTCATCGTTTGCTGAGAATTTGAAGTGCTGTTTTCTAAAATGGTTTGTTTTTCTTGTTCGCTTTGGATTTTGCTGCCAAGTTCAAAAATTTGTGTCTCAAGTTTTTTGGTTTCTTCCCGTAAATTTTTGTCAACAAACTGTTCTTCAAATTTTTCACGGTCAATTTTTGCAGAGTTCCCGACGTCGTCAATCAGGAAACTAAGCAACCAAAAAACTAAAATCCCAAAAACTGAACTGAAAACAACGATTAAAAAACGATGGCTGAAAGGTGCTTTTTGATTTGAAATTTGCATAAAATTCTCCTAAGTAAAACAGTTAAAAAAATAAGTGCTTTTTTCATTTTTTTTTCTTTGATTAGTTTCGCAGTAAAATTTAGAAAAATTCTAAGAAAAAAACTTGTAAAATCTGAGTCAGGAGAAAAATTGGAAAATCAAAAATTAGTTCTTGAAGGTTTGGAAAAAATCAGGGAGGCTCGCAAGCAAACAAAAAATAAAATTGCAAACTTTTCAGAACAAGATTTTCGCTTTAAAAAAGATGAAAATTTCTGGTGTTTTGCGGAAGTTTTACACCACTTAACTTTGGTTGACGAGTTTACAAGTGCTTACATTTTGCATTTTAGAAACAAAGTTCCCAAAAGCAGGCTTGTTGAAAATTCAAATCCTTTGACAAAAATTACAGTCAGCGAACAAAAATGGGGAAAAGTTACTGTCCCTCTGAAAGAAGTGGTTCCTGCAAAATTTATTGAAAAAGAACTTGTGCTTGAACTGATGGAAAATGCACGACCAAGACTTGAAAAGCACTTGTTAGAGTTTGACGACATTTTTGCAAGTGCTTTTGAGCTAACTCATCCTTTGATGAAAAAGCTAAACTTGTTACAATGGTGCGATTTTTTAGCAGAACACGAAAGGCATCATTTCAAGCAAATCCTGGAAATTGAAAAATTTAAAAAGCTCTGAAATGCTTTTTGATTTAAACCTAAACACAATTATTTTCACAAAGCAAAACCTGAAAATTTTTATTTTTTCAGATTTTAAAAGGAGTTTTTAAAATGTTTCTAAGATTTTTCTTTTTAGCTCTGCTTTTGTCGTGCAGTTCTGACTCAATCAGTTCGCAAAAAAACGACAAGCCCAAAAGCATAATTTTTATGATTGGAGATGGAATGGGACTTTCACAAGTCAGCTACTTTCATTTAAAATCAAACTCAAACCAAAATTTTGCAAAAATTAAGCAAATCGGTTTTGCAACAACTTACAGTTCAGACAATCTTGTTACGGATTCGGGAGCAAGTGGAACAGCTTTGGCAACTGGCGAAAAAACAAAGAATTATGCAATTGGAGTTGACACACTTGGAAATTCTTTAAAAACAATTCTTGAATATTTTGAGGAGAAAAAACTTCCGACTGGTTTGGTTGTAACTTCTTCAATCACTCACGCAACTCCTGCCAGTTTTTATGCTCACGAACTTAGCAGAGGAAGTGAGGAAGCGATTGCCTTACAGCTTTCAGACAAAGAAATTGAAGTTTTGGTTGGTGGTGGAGAAAAGTTTTTTACGCAACGAAAAGACAGTTTAAACCTGCTTGAAAAAATGCAACAAAAAGGTTACGGTATTTTTAAAACGCTTGCAGAAGCTAAAGGCTCAACAAGTCAAAAAGTTTTTGTTCCATTGGCAGCTGATGGTTTACCTAAAAAAAACGAAGGACGAGGTGAAATTTTGAGCGAAGGAACGCAGTTGGCACTTGAAAAACTTAGCAAGGGTTCAAAAGGTTTTTTTTTGATGGTTGAAGGTTCGCAAATTGATTGGGCAGGGCACGGCAATGATTTTGTTTATCTTTTAGCAGAGATGGAAGATTTTAACACAGCGATTGGAGTTGCGATTGATTTTGTGGATAAAAATCCTGAAACTTTGTTAGTAATTACCGGAGACCACGAAACAGGTGGTTTAGCAATTACAAGCGGAAATCACAGCACAAACGAAGTGAACGTAAAATTTGTTAGCACAAGCCACACAGGAGTTTTAATTCCCGTTTACGCTTACGGAAAAGGTGCCGAGAACTTTCAAGGTTTTTACGACAACACAGATATTTTCAGGAAAATGCTTGATTTGATGGGTTGTTTTTAGAAAGTTAAAAGAGCTTTTTTTACAACGTTTTGCAGTTTTGCAACTCAACTTCAGGTATTTTTTACTTTGGAATTTTTGCTTCCAAACTGCTTAGATTAGGCAAGCAATTTTTAACTGTTTCCAAATCTCCGTTTTCACACGCTTTAAAAAAATCATTGTTCATTAAAATCTCGGGAATTTTGAATTTACCGCTACTTTTCCAACCTGAAAAAATTAGAAATTGTGTTTTTCTTTAAAGGTTTTCCACAACTTTTTTTAGGATAGAACTGACTTCGTTTGCTAAGTCGTTCAAGTTTGGATTGTTCACACTTTGCATTGAAACAAGAGGATTGATTGCTGAAACTTCTGTTTTACCTTGTAAATTTTCCTGAACAACAACGTTACAAGGTAACATTGTTCCAATTTTATCTTCCGATTGCAAGGCACGATGAGCAAAATTTGGGTTGCAAGCACCAAGTATTTTGTATTTTCTAAAGTCTGCATTGATTTTATTTTTTAGAGTTTCTTTGACGTCAATCTGTGTAATAATTCCAAAACCCTCTGTTTTCAGGTCGTTTTGGACTTTTTCAATTGCTTCTTCAAATGAAAGATTAACGATTTTAGAAAAATGGTAGGTCATTTTTTTGTCTTTCTAAATTAAGAATTAGTTGTTTTGGTGGCAAAATTTTCTTTGCTAATTAAATTTGGTTTTAAGTGGTAAGCATCTAAGATTCCATTGATAAACTTACCGCTTTTTGGAGTGCTGAATTTTTTTGCAATTTCAATTGCTTCGTTGATTGAAACTTTTGCCGGAATATCAGGAAAATATTTGAGTTCGCACATCCCCATTCTCAAAATCAAACGGTCAATTTCCGTAATTCTTTCCAAATCCCAGTTTTCAGTTAGCTGTTTGATTTCTGTTTCAAATTCAGTTTCGGACTCAACAACTTTTCTGAAAAGCCTCTCAAAATATTCCATTGCTTCTTTTTGAATAATTGGGTCTTGTCGTTTTTCCAGGTTATCCAAATCTTCGTCAATTTGAGAGTTTACAGTCCCAAAGTTCAGTTCTTTAACATCTTTTATGATTTCAAGAACGGTTTTTTGAGTTGTTTCCCGAGCATAAAGCCCGTGAAGAACTAACTCACGAGCTAATTTTTTACCTGCAAACTTATCTGTCAAAGAACCTCTTACCACTTGTAATTATTGTGTTTAATTTAGTGATTGTTGCAATTCTGTTTTCCGCGATTCTGTTAGCTGCTTTGTGAGTAGGAATTTTTTCTTCTTTAGAAGTTTTAATAATTTCAATCATCACGTCATAAATATTTGCAACTTGTTTGGTAGAAGTTTCTAAATCGTAACCGCCTTTTTTGAGTTCATTAGAAACATTAATCAAGCCTCCAGAATTCGCTACGTAATCCGGAGCGTATAAAATTCCAAGTTCCCTGAGTTGCGGACCGTGAATATTTTCATCTCCAAGCTGATTGTTTGCAGCTCCGCAAATAATTTTTGCTTTAAGTTTTGGAATTGTTGTGTCGTTCAAAATATTTCCCAAAGCACAAGGAGCATAAATATCAACATCTTGAGAAGCAACTTCTTCAGGGTTGATAAATTTTGCGGAAGGGTATTTTTCAATTATTGCTTTTACTTTTTTATCATCAATATCCGAAATAAAAAGTTTTGCTCCTTCGCTTGCACACAAATCAATCAGATAAGTTCCAACGTGCCCAAGTCCTGTAATAAGAACTTTTTTATTTTCAACCGAATTTTTGCCATAAACTTCAAAACAACAAGCCTTCATCGCCCAAAAAACGCCTTGTGCAGTAAAAGGTGAAGGGTCTCCGCTTCCTCCGTAACTTGCAGGAATTCCTGTAACAAATTTTGTCTCTTTCAAAATGTGTTCAATGTCTCTAACCGAAGTATTCACGTCTTCAGCAGTAATGTAACGTCCTGAAAGCCCTTCCACAAACCTTCCAAAAGCTCTGAAAAGTGCTTCTGATTTTATTTTTTTTGCATCTCCGATGATTACTGCTTTTCCGCCGCCAAGATTTAATCCGGCAGCTGCAGCTTTGTAACTCATTCCGCGGGAAAGTCTTAGAACATCGTTTAGTGCTTCTTCTTCTTTTGCGTAATCCCAAATTCTTAAACCACCAAGTGCCGGACCAAGTGTCGTGTTGTGAATAGCAATAATTGCCTTTAAACCACTTTTCTTTTCACTACAAAACACAACTTGTTCGTGTTCATAAGTCCCCATTTCTGAAAAGATTGACATTTTTTTCTCCTAAAATCAATATCTATTAAAATTAAAAATCAAACTATCATTTTTGATTTATTGTAACAAATCCCTTGAAATAACAATTCTTTGCACTTCAGAAGTGCCTTCGTAAAGTTCAGTAATTTTTGCGTCTCTCATAAATCTCTCTACCGGATACTCTTTCATGTAACCATAACCACCAAAAATTTGCACTGCCTGAGTTGTAACCCACATGCAAGTTTCTGATGAAATTACTTTTGAGATTGCACCTTCTTTGGTTGCAGACATTCCATTTTGTTTTCTCCACGCTGCACGGAGCATCAAAAGTTCGGCAGCTTCAATTTTTATTACCATATCGGCGAGTTTAAATTGAATTGCCTGAAAATCCGCAATTGCTTTACCAAATTGTTTGCGTTCTTTTGAATATTTTACAGCAGCTTCAAGCGCTGCCCTTGAAATCCCGTTTGCTTGTGCTGAAATTCCTATTCTTCCACCGTCAAGAATGTGTAAAGCCATCTTAAAACCGTTGTCTTTTTCACCAAGTAAATTTTCTTTTGGAACGATGCAATTTTCAAAAACCATTTCACAGGTGTCTGAACTGCGAATTCCAAGTTTGTTTTCCTTTTTACTTGCTGAAAGTCCCGAGCTTTTTGCGTCAACGATAAAAGTAGAAATTCCACGGCTTCCCTTAGCTTCAGGGTCAGTTTTTGCAAAAACAATAAAAGTATCCGCGTGCATTCCACTTGTGATGAAATTTTTTGTCCCGTTTAAAATGTAATTCTCTCCGTCAAGAACTGCTGTTGTTCGCAAAGAGCCTGCGTCAGAACCTGCGTTTGGTTCTGTAAGCATGTAGCCGCCAAGTTTTTTTCCACTTGCAAGTGGAACTAAATATTTTTGTTTTTGGTCTTCGTTACCAAAATGAAAGATTGAGTAAGCTGCAAGCGAGTTTGTTACCGATAAAATCACCGAAACAGAAGCATCAGCTTTTGCAAATTCCTGGATTGCAAGAACGTAAGAAGTGTAATCCATTCCTGCACCACCATATTTTTCAGGAATAAACATTCCAAAATAACCTTGTTCACCTAAAGTTTTAATTAAAGCAGTTGGAAATTCCTGGGTTAAATCCCTTTTAGCAGCACTTGGAGCAATTTCTGCTTCTGCAAAACGCCTAACTTCGTCTCTGATAAATTTTTGGTCTTCCGTTAATTCAAAGTTCATTTATTTTTTTCCATTTTTATTTTTTGTTCCAAAGTCAATTTAGTAAAAAAATCCTTACGATTTCTTCTTTTTTTTAGTACTTGTAAAATCCTTCGCCTGTTTTTCTGCCAAGTTTTCCTGCTGAAACCATTTTTTTCAAAAGCGGGCAGGGACGATACTTTGAGTCGCCAAGTCCTTCGTGTAAAACGTTCATAATCGCAAGGCAAACATCAAGACCAATCAAATCTGCCAAAGTTAAAGGTCCCATCGGATGAGCCATTCCAAGTTTCATAACCGTGTCAATTGATTCTGCTGTTGCTACACCTTCCATCAAACAAAAAATTGCTTCGTTAATCATTGGCATTAAAACTCTGTTTGAAACAAAACCCGGGTAATCATTCACTTCACAAGGTGTTTTTTCAAGTTTTCTACTAAGTTCTTCCACTATTTTACAAGTTTCATCAGAAGTTGAAAAACCGCGAATAATTTCTACAAGTTTCATCACGGGAACCGGATTCATAAAGTGCATTCCAATGACTTTTTCAGGTCTTTTGGTAACTGCTGCAATTTCTGTGATTGAAATTGAAGAAGTGTTTGAGGCAAGAATTGTTTCCGGAGAAGTAATTTTATCAAGGTTACGAAAAATTTCAAACTTGATTTGTGGATTTTCCGTTGCTGCTTCAACAACGATTTGAGAACTTTTTGCGTCTTCGAGGTTAGTTGTAAGTTTAATTTTTGAAAGTGTTTCATTCATTTTTTGTTGTGAAATTGCTTCTTTTTTGACTTGTCTTTCGAGGTTTTTTGTGATTGTTCCGAGTCCTTTTTGAAGGAATTCTTCCTTTACGTCAATCAAATTAACTTCGTAGCCAAAAAGTGCAAAAACGTGAGCAATGCCGTTTCCCATTGTCCCTGCACCGAGAACCGAAATATTTTTTATTTCCATTTTTGGTTTCCCTTAAATTTTTTCCGGTAAGAAAATACTGATTTTAAGCCTTTTTTCAAAACCTATTTTTCTTGCTTAATTCTTAGTGAGTGTCTCACTTCTTGGTGAGGCTCTCACTGAAACCTTCGCGGAATCCACGCTTTTTGGCGGGGTTTACGCTAAACTAAAAAATCCCGTTAATCCTGAAAACCCTAAAAATCCGTGTTCAGACAAGCGTGAGAGCCTTGACAAGTTTTGAGCGTGAATTCCGCTTTCAGCGTAAAACCCGCAAAAAAAGTTGCGGAATCCACGCTTTTTAGCGGGGTTTACGCTAAATCAAAAAAATCCCGTTAATCCTGAAAATCCCAAAAATCCGTGTTCAAACAAAAATGAGAGCCTGACAGGTTTTTAGCGTGAATTCCGCTTTCAGCGTAAAACCCGCAAAAAAAGTTGCGGAATCCACGCTTCTTAGCGGGGTTTACGCTAAACTAAAAAAATCCCGTTAATCCTGAAAATCCCAAAAATCTGTGT
>JADZEA010000226.1 GCA_020850775.1 bacterium | reverse complement strand
TGAAAGCATTTCAGTTTTTGGAAACACTCCTTTTGGTGTTTGGAGCGATGACGGAGCAACAGTTTCGTTCTCAAACTCAACTGCCGGAAGTTCAGGTTCGGAAAGGTGGAAAATCAACGACAACCTGACCGATTACTCGCTTGGAGCAATCAGTAGCGGCGGAAACCTTTACGGCGTAACTTACTACGACCAGATTCTCGCAACCGTAACTTTAAACGGAACAAGCCCGACAAACACAACAGACATCGTTGAACGTGCTTACTACGGCGGAACTTTGATTGAAAACGGTCTTTCAAACAGTTGGAGTGGTTTTGTAAACAAAGGAACGAACTTAAGTTTCAGCGGAACGACTTCGCAAGGCTGGGTAACTTCGGATGCGACAACTTTCAATTCCTTAGTGCCTTTCAGTGAAACAATTACTTACGTTCAGTCGGGTTCGCCACCGGAATCGTTAACGATTCAGAAAGTTGGTAACGACGCAGTTTTGAACTGGAACGCTGTAACGGGAACTGCGACTTACAAAATTTATGGAAACACGAATCCGGATTTTGTTCCGACGGTTTCGGATTTGCTTGGAAGTTCTGTTACGACAAGTTTTACACACACAAACGGAATCAGTTCCAACACGTTGTTTTTCTACAAAGTAACTGCTGTTACGGCTTCGGCGGTCAGTAAAAAAGCAACGGAAACTGAGAAATAATTTTTGAAAATCAATTTTTAGAGAGAGCCTGACTTTTCAGGAAGCAGGCTTTCGCTAAGTTCAAAGGCTTGAGTTTTTTAGTTTGAATTTTTCTGCTTAGGTTTTTAAAAAGTTAGGTTTATATTTTAAGAAAACCAAAATAAAAAGGAAACCAAAATGAACTCAAGATTAATGTTTTTATTTAATTTAGCTTTTGTGCTTTTGATTAACCTGCAAGTAAAGGCAGCGCCAGGCGACACAACTTACGTTCAGACTTTTCAGCAAGATTTTTACAACTGGGCAACACCGCACTACCAAACTTTTCTTTTCCCCGACACAAGCAAACATTACAGCAAAGTAACGCTTTTTTACAAACTTGAGTGTCCTTCTGCACCTGGTGATTGCGACCCTTGGGACCGTTTAGGTTACCTTTCAGTTGTAAAAGACTCGGTAGAGTACGAAATTGCAAGGATTGTTACGCCTTACGACATCAACAATCCCGGTTATCCCGGAAGTTGTACCTGGGAACTTGACGTAACGGATTACCAAACGCTTTTAACGGACAGTGTAATGTTTAAAAGTTACATTGAAACGTGGATTAGTGGTAACAAAGGCTGGTTAGTTACAGTTGATTTTGAGTTCATTGAAGCGAGTCCGCCGAGTTTAAGTTTTCCTTACAAAGTCCAAAGATTGTGGCAAAATTACCACGCAGTTTACGGAGAGCCTGCTGACCCGATTGATTCGCACTTGCAACCGATGACTTTGGACGTTGAACAAGGAGTAGATTCTATGAAAATCCGTGTGATTGCAACCGGACACGGACAAGGTAACACGGATAACGCAGCGGAATTTTCAAACAAAACACACATTATCGTTGCAAACGGAACTCCGCAAATTCATACTTTGTGGCGAAGCGATTGCAACGTAAATCCTTGCAGTCCACAGCTTGGAACGTGGACTTACAGTCGTGCTGGCTGGTGTCCCGGAGACAAAGTGATTCCCTGGGATGTTGACGTAACTCCTTACGTAACAGCAGGAAGTCAGGCAGTGATTGATTACAACATTGACTGGTTTTTGCCTTACGAGAACCTTTGCAGACCGACAAACCCAAACTGCATTCCAAACGGAGTTTGTACGGACTGTAACTACAACTCAACGGGGCACACGGAGCCGATTTACGCAATAAATTCGCAAGCGATTTTTTACAAAACGATTTTAATTACAAGTCTTGGCGAACAAGCTAACCAAACAGCTAAAACTTTCAGATTAGAAAATAATTTTCCAAATCCTTTTAACCCCACAACAACAATCAGTTATTGGTTACCAAAAAACAGCAAGGCTAAACTATTTATTTTTAACACGCTTGGCGAAACAGTTCGTGAGTTTGAACTGCTTGAAACAAAAGGTTCCGTCGTCTGGAACGGAACGGATTTTTCAGGTAAAACTGTTTCAAGCGGAGTTTATTTTTACAGGCTTGAGACAGGGAATGGTTTTTCGGAAACGAAAAAGATGGTTTTGATGAAGTAGGAAAAAACGAAAAAGGGTGAACTTTTGTGTTTGCTCTTTTTTTTAGTGTAAATCTCACGTAAAGCGTGGATTCCGCTGTTAGTTTTTCCCAAAAATTTTACCAGCCTACATTATTTTTCACTATTTTTCAAAAGCACGTTTGCCTCCAAAAATGTAACTGACGTGGCGAAGCTGTACACGGCAGAGATTGGAGGTATTAATTTTATTGGATTTAAAAGATAACGCCACCCAACAAAGCGTGCACCTGACGTGTGGGATTCTGCGGCATTTTTAAGCATTTTTCTGGCTTCGGGCTTTCAGAAACGAAAAAGATGGTTCTCTTGAGGTAAAAAAAACTGAGATTCCCAATCTAAGTGAGGCTCTCAGTGTGAAAAATTATTTTCTACTTTGCACCGCGTTTCATGATTTTTAAAAACTCCGATTCAGGGCTTAAAACTACTTCAGTTTCTCCATTTAGAAAGGTCTTTTCGTAGGCTTGAAGTGTGCGTACAAACTCATAAAAATCAGGTGCTTTCTCGTATGCCTTTGAGTAAATTTTTATTGCTTCGGCATCACCTTCACCTTGTAAAATTGATGCTTTTTTTGACGCTTCTGCCAAAATAATTGTTCGTTCTTTATCGGTAGAGGCACGGATTTTCAGTGCTTCTTCTTCGCCTTCCGAACGGTACTGTTTGGCTTGTCTGTTTCGTTCTGCACGCATTCTTTCAAAAACCGCTTTTTCATTTTCTTCCGGTAAATCGGCTCGCTTAATTCGTACATCAATGATTTCAATTCCGTAAGATTTCATTTGTGCTTTACATTTTTCAGTAACAGTTAACATAATTTTTTTACGGTCAGTGTTAACAATTTCAATCAAAGTGTGTTTGCCAAGTTCTTCCCGCAAAATTGAGTAAACAATGTCGTCAATTCGTGAAATTGCATTTTCCTCGTTACGAACAGATTTAAAAAATTCAAGCGGTTCAATGATTTTCCAGCGTGCAAAATTATCAATAATCAGGCTTTTTTTATCTTGAGTTACGATGTGTTTTGGAGCTGCGTCGTATTCCAAAATCCTTTTATCAAAGTAGGAGACATTCTCAATTAATGGAATTTTGAAGTTTAAACCTGCTTCTTTAACAACTTTTTGAGATTTTCCAAACTGAAAAATTATTGCGTACTCTGTTTCCTGAACTGTAAAAAGTGATGACAAAAAAATTGCCAAACCAAAGAAAATCCCGATAATTATTAGTGTTTTTTGCTTGTTCATTTGGAAATTCCTCCTTTTAGTGGTAAAACATTTAAAACTCCCGCATCTTTGTCAATAATTGTTTTTTTCATTTGAGGCAAAACCTTTTCCATAGATTCAATGTAAAGTCGTGTTTTTGTTACGTTCTTAGATTTCGCATACTCCTGATAAATTGAGTTAAATTTTTCTGCTTCACCTTCAGCGATTGCGATTCTTTCGGCTTTGTAGGCTTCGGCATTAACGATTTCCTGTTCAGCTTTTCCACGTGCTTTTGGAACGATGTCGCTTCTGTAACCTTCGGCTTCGTTAATTACTCTTTGCTTTTCTTCTCTCGCACTTGCAACGTCTTTGAAAGCTGCGATAACTTCTTCAGGCGGATTTACATCCTGAAGCTGTACCGTTTCAATAAAAATTCCTGCTTCGTAAGAGTTTAAAATTTCCTGAATGATTTTTTTTGTTTCCTCTTGAATTACGTACTTTCCATCTGTCAGAGCTTCGTCAATCACTCTTGAACCGATAACTTGCCTTAAAGCTGATTCGGAAACATCAACCAATGTTCCCGTAATGTCGTTCACTTTAAAAAGATAATTTGCAGGGTCGGAAATCCTGTACTGAACAATTACTTCAGCATTAATTATGTTTTCATCGCCTGTCAGCATTTTTGATTCGCCGGGAACAGATTGATAAGTTGCCGGCGGTCCGTCGTCAATCGTTCTGAAACCAATTTCAATGCGTTTTACTTCCGTAACTTTTGGTGTAGTTACACTTTCAATTGGAAAAGGTAAGTGATAATTAATTCCCGGATTTGTGATTTGAGAGAGTTTACCAAACCTCAAAACAACACCTCTTTCCGATTCGTCAACCTTGTAAACACCTGTAAAAAACCAAATTAAAACCACAATTCCCAAAATTATTTTGACTTTTTGCGGAGTTAAAGGGGTTTTAAAATCAGGCATTTTGATTTCTTCAAACTGATAATTTCCGTTCATTTTTTTGCCTTTGATTTTAAAATTAGTTAAGTAAATTTAATCCAATTTTTTTTCTAAAAAAGGTTTTTAGCAATTTTTTGCAAAAGAACTTTGGTAAAATCAATTTTAAGGTAAGTCAATGAAAAAAATAGCAGTAATTCCAGGCGACGGAATTGGAATTGAGGTTTGTAAAGTTGGAGTTGAAGTTCTTGAGGCTTTGAAACTTCCGGTTCAGGCAGATAATTTTGATTACGGAGCAGAAAAATATTTAAAAACGGGGATTACACTTCCCGAAAGCGAAGTTGAAAATTTCCGTAACAATTACGACGCAATTTTTCTCGGAGCGTTGGGCGACCCAAGAGTTCCGACTAACGAACACGCAAAAGACATTCTTTTAGGCTTGCGTTTCAAACTTGACCTCTACGTAAATTTTCGTCCGGCAAGACTTTTTGACGAAAGCCTTTGCCCGCTAAAAAACAAAACTAAAGAACACATTAAATTTGTTGTTTTTCGTGAAAATACCGAAGGAATCTATGTTTCTGCGGGAGGTTCTTTCAAAAAAGGAACTCAGGATGAAATTGCTTTGCAAGAAAGCATCAACACACGAAAAGGCGTTGAAAGAATTATCCGTTACGCTTTTGAGTACGCAGAAAAAAATGGTTTGACAAAAATTTGCATGAGTGATAAAGGCAATGCAATGCGTTTTGAGGGCGATTTGTGGATGCGAACTTTCAAAGAAGTTGCGAAAGAATTTCCAAAAATTTCTCCAAGCCATCAATACGTTGACGCTTTGGTGATGAATTTAATTCGTGTTCCTGAAGATTTTGAAGTGATTGTAACTTGTAACCTTTTTGGCGACATCGTTAC
>JADZEA010000225.1 GCA_020850775.1 bacterium | reverse complement strand
TTACAGACGTTTTTTGTGCAGGAATTAGAGGCTTAAGTTGTTTAGGTCATTAACGGAAATTAGTGGAATTTTTGTTTTTCCGTCTGTTGCTGTTCCGATAATTCCATCTTTTTCAAGTTCGTCCACAAGGTTTGCAGCACGGTTAAAACCAATTTTCAGTTTTCGTTGAATCATTGAAATTGAAATTTTTTCTTCTCCTGCAACTGTCCAGCAAGCATCTTTGTAAAGTGGGTCTTTTCCATCTTTTGTGATTGTAAAACCTTCGTCAGATTTTTCCTTTGAGCTTGGTAAAACAAAAGGTTTAAACTTTCCCTGGTTGGAAATGTGGCTTACAAGTCTTTCTACTTCTTCTGTTGAAACGTAAGCACACTGAATTCTTTCAGGTTTTGGCCATTCAGCTTTTGAAAAAAGCATGTCTCCTTTTCCAAGAAGCATTTCTGCTCCGCCCTGAACATCCATAATTGTTCTTGCGTCAATTCTGCTTGCAACACGAAAAGCAATTCTTGTGGGGAAATTCGCCTTAATCAATCCTGTAATTACGTTTACAGAAGGTCTCTGCGTTGCAATAATTAAATGAATTCCAACTGCCCGTGCCATTTGTGCAAGCCGAATTATTGGTTCCTCAACTTCCTTTCCACCAGTCATCATTAAGTCTGCAAGCTCATCAATAATTACAACTAAGTAAGGTAATTTTTCTTCAGGTAAACCGTGTTTTTTGACTTGACCGTTCTGAAGCCTGACGTTGTAGTCTGTCAGGTTTCTTGCACCAACTTTTGAAAGGATTTCATAACGTCTTTCCATTTCAAGAACGGCACAATTTAAGATTAAAATTGCATTTTCAGGTTTTGTAATCACGTCTTCGTTAAGCCCCTGAACACTTGCTAAAAATTGGTGTTTTATCGGTTTGTAAATTGAGAACTCAACTTTTTTCGGGTCAATCAAAACAAGTTTTACATCGTCAGGATGAGATTGGTAAAGGATGCTCGTAAGAATAATATTCATACAAACGCTTTTTCCTGTTCCTGTTGCTCCGGCAATCAAAAGATGCGGCATTTGTGTAACGTCTGCAAAAAATGCTTCTCCGGCAATTGTTTTTCCAAAAGCGATTCGCAAGTTTGAAAGATTGTCTTTAAATTTTTTTGTGTTCATAGTTGCTTTCAGGCTGACAATACTTCTGTCAATGTTTGGAATCTCAATTCCCATCGCAGACTTTCCGGGAATTGGAGCAATAATTCTGATTCCGCGTGCTTCCATCGCCAAAGCTAAATCATCCTGTAAACTCAAAACCTTTTGGATTTTTACTCCAGGTGCGGGACGAACTTCAAACAAAGTGATTACAGGTCCGGGATGAGCTTGTGTAACCGAGACTTTTACACCAAAAGTTTCAAGGCAATTGACCAAAGTCTTTGCACGTTTGCGGATTTCTTCTTCTCTGTCTTCATCAGAAATTTTGGGTTCGGGAATTGAATCAAGAAGTTCGATAGACGGAAATTCGTATTCTCTTGTGCTTTCCTGAGCTGTTAGTTCGTCAAAATTTGCTTCTTCTTCCTCAAACTCTTCCTTAATTGCAATTTGGTCAAATTCGTCCTTCGCAAAGTCTTCTTCAAAATTTTCCTCAAACTCTTCTGTCTCCTGAACAACCGGTTGTTTTGGAAGAACCGGCGTTTCTTCCGGCTTTTCAAACTTTGGTTGTAACTCAACCTGTTTTTCGTAAACAAATTTTTGGAGAGGTTTTGGTCGTTCAGTCTTTGGCAAAGGCTCTTCAATAACTTTTGGTTTTATTGGTTTCTCTTCGGGAACAATGACCCGCTCAAAATTATGCTTTTTAGGTTGTTCAGGCTCTTTCTTGGGTTTTGTAATTTCAAACTCTTCTAATTTTCCTGCTTCTTCCTCAACTTTGTAAGATTGTTTTTTCTCAAATTTTGGCAACCAGTTTTTGAACCTTGAAAAATCAAAATCACCTTCAAAATTGAAAATTTTAGGGTCAAAAGCCCAAATCGTGTTTGTCAAACCTAAGGTTACAATGATAATTATTGTTCCTGCTCCGCCAAGGTGTGCTTTTGTAAAGTCCACCAAAAAATGCCCTAAAATCCCGTGAACTTCATCCTGATAAGCTGGAGCTAAAACAAAAGCTAAAACCATTGAAACAACAAGTGCAAAAACTAAAACCTGTGAAGCAACTGACCAAAATCTTTCTGTAATTTTTGCAGCAAAAAACAAAACTCCAAAAGCAATCATTAAAAGTGGTAAAACTAAAACCGGGTAGCCAATTGTGAAGTTGTAAGAGTAGTAAGAAATTAACGAACCAACTTTTCCGCCAAAGTTTTGGATTTGCTCGTCAATTGTTCCTATGTCAGTTTCGTTGTGAGTAATCAAACTGATAAAAACAAAAATGCCAATTGCTAACAGTAAAATGCTAAAGATTTTTCTTTGTTTGGAAGTCATTTCTAACTAAAATTTTTTTGAACGTGGTTTTAACTACGTGAAAAGGTAATAAAGTTTTTAGCTCTTTTGCTAAAAATAATTTCGCAAAATGTTTTTGAACAAAAGAAACAAGAAGTTAAAATGCCTTGATTTAAAGTGGCATTTTTGCTAATTTCAAAAAGTTTTTTAAAGGAATAATTTTTTTAGAGGATAAATTAATGGATCAAACAACGAAATTGTCTTTTGCCAATTCATTTTTTGGCAGGTCAATTGGTAAAAAACAATTGATGGCTGTAACAGGTTTAGTCCTTTACGGCTTTTTAATCGGGCATTTGACAGGTAACACTTTACTTTTCAAAGGAGCGGAAAAGTTCAATGCTTACGCAGAATTTTTACAATCTCTTGGTGGTTTGCTGGTGCTTGTCAGAGTGGTTTTATTGGTTTGTTTTGTTGTTCATATTTTTCTTGGGATTAAACTCACAAGAGAAAACAGAGACGCAAGACCAATCAGGTATCAAGTAAAAAAAGATGCTTCAAACACTTCTTTTGCTTCTAAAACAATGATTTACACAGGAATTATTTTGCTGATTTTCATTGTTGTTCATCTTTTTAATTTTACACTTTTAATCCCAAAAGGCGAAGGTTTTAATACTTTTGAAATGGTTGCAGGGCTTTTTAGCTTTCCTGCTTACGTTGTTTACTACGTTTTTTCAATGCTGGTTTTGGGTTTGCACATTTCTCACGGATTGCAAAGTGCTTTCCAAACTTTTGGTTGGAACACTCCGAAATTTATGCCTTGCATAAAAAACTTAAGTTCCGTTTTGGGAATTGTAATCGCTGTTGGTTACATTTCTTTGCCGATTTTTATGTTCATTAATCACGGAGGACACTAAAATGCTTGATGGAAAAATTCCTTCCGGACCAATTGCACAAAAGTGGGATAACCACAAAATGGATTTGAAGTTAGTAAATCCTGCCAACAAAAGAAAATTTACAATAATTGTTGTTGGAACAGGTTTGGCAGGTGGTTCGGCTGCTGCAAGTTTGGCTGAACTTGGTTACAACGTTCTGAATTTTTGCATTCAGGATTCTCCGCGAAGAGCTCATTCAATTGCTGCACAAGGCGGAATTAATGCCGCTAAAAATTATCCGAACGACGGAGACAGCATTCACAGACTTTTTTACGACACTGTAAAAGGTGGTGATTACCGGGCAAGAGAAGCTAACGTTTACAGACTTGCACAAGTTAGTAACAACATTATTGACCAGTGCGTTGCTCAGGGCGTTCCTTTTGCGAGAGAGTACGGAGGTTACCTTGACAACCGTTCCTTTGGTGGTGCACAAGTTTCAAGAACTTTTTATGCGAGAGGGCAAACAGGACAACAACTTTTACTTGGTGCTTACTCCTCTTTGATGAGGCAGGTAAACACAGGAAAAGTCAAACTTTTCACAAGACGTGAAATGCTTGACCTTGTTGTTGTTGGTGGAAAAGCACGTGGAATTATTGTCAGAAATTTAGTTAGCGGCGAACTTGAACGTTACTCAGCTGACGCAGTTGTCATCGCAACCGGTGGCTACGGAAACGTTTACTATCTTTCTACAAATGCAAAAGCTTGCAACGTAACTGCTGCCTGGCGAGCCTACAAAAAAGGAGCATTTTTTGCAAATCCCTGCTTTACACAAATTCACCCGACTTGCATTCCTGTTCACGGAGAAAGCCAGTCAAAACTTACTTTGATGAGTGAAAGTTTGCGAAATGATGGAAGAGTTTGGGTTCCAAAAGCCAAAGATGACAAACGAAAGGCATCAGAAATTCCTGAAAACGAAAGGGATTACTACCTTGAGAGAAAGTATCCGAGTTTTGGAAACCTTGTTCCGCGGGACGTTGCTTCAAGAAATTCAAAAGAACAATGCGACCTTGGAAAAGGCGTTGGCGAAACAAAACTTGCTGTTTACCTCGATTTTGCTGATGCAATCAAAAGAGTTGGTGAAAACGTAATCCGCGAAAAGTATGGAAACCTTTTTCAGATGTACGAGAAAATTACCGCTTCAAATCCTTACAAAGAATCAATGATGATTTATCCGGCAATTCACTACACAATGGGTGGACTTTGGGTTGACTACAATTTAATGAGCAATTTGGAAGGGCTTTTTGTACTTGGAGAAGCGAATTTTTCTGACCACGGAGCAAACAGACTTGGAGCAAGTGCTTTAATGCAAGGACTTGCTGACGGTTATTTTGTAATTCCTTACACGATTGGCGGCTACCTTGCAGGAACAAAATTTGACAAAGTTGACACTGAAAATGATGCTTTTAAGGAAGCAGAAAGTCAGGCAGGCGAAAGGGCAAAAAAACTCCTTTCAGTAAATGGAAAACGCACTGTTGATTCTTTCCACAAAGAACTTGGTTTGCTTTTGTGGGATAAGTGCGGAATGGCGCGTAACGAAAAAGGTTTGCTTGAAGCTAAAAAACGAATCCCGGAAATTCGCGCTGAATTTTGGGAAAACGTAAAAGTTACGGGAAATGCAAACGAACTTAATCAAGACCTGGAAAAAGCGGGAAGAGTTGCTGATTTTCTTGAGTTTGCAGAAGTTTTGGTTCACGATGCTTTGATTAGAACTGAATCTTGTGGTGGACACTTCAGAGAAGAAAGCCAAACGGCAGAAAACGAAGCAAAACGGGACGACGAAAACTTCTCTCACGTTTCAGCCTGGGAATTTAAAGGAACTGAAGCTACACCAGTTCTTCACAAAGAGCCTTTAGTTTTTGAAAACGTAAAACTAACACAAAGGAGTTACAAGTAAAATGAGTACAAAAAAAATAGATTTAACGGTAAAAATCTGGAGACAAAAGAACTCAAACGATAAAGGTCGTTTGGAAACTTACACTGTAAAAGAGGTTTCAACTGACAGTTCTTTTCTTGAAATGCTTGATTTGGTGAATGAAAATTTAATTCTTGAAGGCAAAGAGCCAGTTGCTTTTGACCACGATTGCCGTGAAGGAATTTGTGGAATGTGTGGTTCAGTTGTTAACGGCGAAGCTCACGGACCAGAAGCAGGAACAACTCTTTGTCAACTTCACATGCGTCATTTTAAAAATGGTGAAACTTTGGTAATTGAACCTTGGCGTGCAAAGGCTTTTCCGGTTCTTAGAGACCTTGTAGTTGACCGTTCAGCTTTTGACAGAATTATCAGCGCCGGAGGTTACGTTTCAATGAATGTTGGCGGCGCTCCGGATGGTAACGCAATTCCAGTTCCTAAAAAAACTGCCGATTTATCAATGGATGCAGCGTCCTGCATTGGTTGTGGAGCTTGTGTTGCTGCTTGCCCAAATGCTTCTGCGATGCTTTTTGTCAGTGCAAAAGTTTCACAACTTGCACTTTTACCACAAGGCAAAGCAGAAGGTTCTGCCCGTGCAAAAAATATGGTTGAAAAAATGGATGAAGAAGGTTTTGGAAACTGCACAAACATTGGTGAATGCGAAGCTGCTTGCCCAAAAGAAATTAATCTGACAAACATTGCAAGACTTAACCGTGAATTTTTTAAATCAACTTTGAGCGAGTAAAAAAAGCTTAAAACACTTTGAAGGCAGGTTTTTACTTAAATTTTTGAAATTCTGAACCTTCAAGCCCTGAGTTTTTTTGGTTTAAAGTGAGAGTCTGATTTTTCAGTCTCTCACTTTTTAAAAAGGTTCTAAAATTACAAATCGGCAGGTATTTCTGTAAGTGCTTTTTCAAAAGCTTTGTTACGTAAATTATCGTAAAGAATTTTTGGTGGTGTGTCTGTAAGCTGGACAACTTTTTTCTCACGAATAACAATCACTTTAATCTGTCCGCCGTACTGAAGTTGTTCACGAATTTTTGTTGCAATTTCTTCTGAAAGAATGTTTGCTTCAAGGTCGCTGACTTGTGCAGCGTCCGCAATCACACGGATTTCACGTCCGGCATTGATTGCGTAAACGTTTTTAATTCCATCAAATTGTTCTGTAATTTTCTCAAGGTTTTCAATTCGTTTTGTGTAATTTTCAACACTATCCCTTCTTGCACCAGGTCTTGAACTACTGATTTTATCCGCTGCTGTAACAAGAATTGCAATTGGATGAATTGGTTCTGCCTCGTCGTGGTGTGCTAAAATGCAATTGACAACAATTGGATGCTCTTTAGCTCGCTCGGCAATGTCAACTCCAATCGTAATGTGGCTTCCTTCAACGGTTCCTGTTGCTGCTTTTCCCACATCGTGAAAAAGTCCTGCACGTCTTGCTAAAGTTTGGTCGTAACCCATTTCAGCAGCCATTAAACCTGCAATTGTTGCAACTTCAATTGAATGGTTGAGAACATTTTGTCCGTAGCTTGTTCTGTATTTCAAGCGTCCAAGATTTTCTTTCATTTCTTTGTTTACGTTCTTGATTTCAAGCAATTTTAAAGTGTCTTCTGCGGCTTTACGCACAGATTCTTCAACTGATTTTGTAGCTTGGGCAACTACAGTTTCAATGTTTTTAGGATTAAAATTATTTTTGCGAATCAAAGATTCAAGTGCAATTTTTGCAATTTCCCGTTTAACGGGGTCAAAACACGAAAGAACAACGTTTTCAGGGATTTCATCAAAGACAATTTTTACTCCGGTAACGTCTTCAAAAGCCTTGATGTTTTTTCCTTCTTTTCCGATGATTGCACCACGCATTCTTTCGTTTGGAAGAATTACGATGCTAACGCTTGAGTCTGAAGTGTGGTCAGCCGCAAGCCTTTGAATTGCCATTGAAATAATTCTTTTAGCTTCTCTGTCGGCATTTTCAAGTGCGTGTTCACGGGTTTGGTTAAAATATTCAAAAGATTCTTTTTTAACTTGCCTTTGCATTTTGTCAAGTAAGAATTTTTTAGCTTCGTCTTTTTTAAATTCACCAATTTTTTCAAGTTTTTGGATTTCTTCAGCGATTACTTCCTCAAGCTGTTTTTCTCTTGAAGTTAGTTTTTCGAGTTGAAGTTTGGTTTCAGCCTCCTTTTGAGCATTAAGTTTCTCAAGTTCTTTTTGCTCTGTGATTAACTGTTTGACTTTAAATTTTTCTTCTGCAAAAAACCGTTCTTGTTGTTTTGAACGGTTTTTTAAGTCGTCAAGTTGTTTTCTTACCTGATTATCTGATTGTTGAAGTTTGTCTTTAGCTTTTCGTTCAGCATCATTTCTAATTTTTTCTGCTTTAGAGTGAGCCTCTTTAATGATTTCTTCAGATTTTGAACCCGCTTCAGTGATTTCTTTTTCAAGAAGTCTGGTTTTTACAAAAAATCCGATGAAAACACCAAGAAAAGTAAAGACAACAGCACATAAAATTGAAACAGCACTCAGTTCCATTTTTTACCTTTCTTTTGTTAAGTGATTGCTAAAAAAAACAAACCTTCAAAAGTTTAGATTTTGAAGGTTTGAACAAATTTTATTAGCAAATATTTTTATTACGAAAGTTTATGGGCAATCTCAACTAAGGTTTTGACCATAACTCCTGTAGCACCAAAATCAAGATGAGATTTTGGTTTTGCGTCCCAGGCAGTTCCTGCGATGTCAAGGTGAACCCATTTTGTTTCTGGTTTTACAAAATGCTTTAGGAAAAGTCCTGCCGTAATTGTTCCGCCGTATCTTCCACCAGAATTTTTAATGTCAGCGTAATCTCCTTTGATAAACTCTTCGTACTCAGAATCGGTTGGAAGTTCCCAAACAAGTTCGCCGACAGAATTTGCACAATCTCTGACCAAGTTTCCAAATTCCTGGTTGTTTGTCAGGTAAGCACTTCTAACTTTTCCGAAAGTTGCAACTGCTGCACCGGTAAGAGTTGCAAGGTCAATCAGGTAATCAGGTTTGAACTCTTGCTGAGCATAAGCAATCGCGTCACAAAGAATTAGCCTTCCTTCGGCATCTGTGTTGACAATTTCAATTGTTGTTCCGTCCATTGCAGTTACAACATCTCCGGGTCTTTGAGCAGTGTGGCTTGGTAAATTTTCAGCAGCAGGACAAATTCCAATTACATTCACGTCCGGTTTTAACGTTCCAACAACTTTCATTGCTCCAATGACTGCTGCGGCTCCACACATGTCAAATTTCATTTCTTCCATTCCTTGTCCTGGTTTTATGGAAATTCCGCCACTGTCAAAAGTTATACCTTTTCCAACAAAAGCAACTGTTGGTTTGTTTTTAGATTTTGCTTTGTGTTGCATTACTATCAAAAATGGAGGATGAACAGAACCTTGACCAACTCCAAGCAAAGCACCCATTTTTAGTTTCGCCATTTTTTCAGTGTCAAGAACTGAAACTTCCAATCCAGCTTCCTTGCTCATTTTTTCTGCCTCGTTGACCAAATCTTGCGGAACCATTAAATTTGCACTAACGTTTCCAAGTTGCCTTGCAAGATTCACACTTTCGCCAAGCAAAATTCCATTTTTAATACCTTTTTTTTCCGTTTTTTCAGAACAAATTAAAAATTCATTAACCTGATTTTGCTTCTTGGCTTCACCTGTTTTGTAAAGACTTGCATAGTAAGAACCAATCGTTACGCCTTCTGCAATCACACTTTGCTCATTTTCTAAAAGATTTCTTGAAAACAAAGCCAAAGTTTTTATGGTTTCAGATTGGAATTTTCTTAAAAATGCTCCGGAAACATTTTTAAGAATTGTTGGTGTTAGCTGGTCTTTTTTACCAAGTCCTAAAACTGCAAACCTCTTTATTTTTCCATTGATTTGAGTAAAAAAATCAAAAACTTCGCCTTTTTTCCCCGTGAAAAGTTTTTGTTCCTTGGCAGTTAAAAAAACCCCGTTTGTCAACAAGTTAAATTCATTTAAAAAATTATCTGATTTTTCGTCTTCACAATAAAAAATAGCTGTAACATCTGATTTAACATTTTCTATTGAACCATTGAAGCCGTTTATTTTCATTAAGTTACTCCTACAATTAACACACATTGAATAAAAATTTGTTTAATCTAACAAATTAAAGGTTTTAAAGCAAACAAACTCTTAAACCCTTAAAAAAAATTAAAGGTTTTTGCTGTTTGCACGTGATACTTCTCTCCGAACTTTATCAAACTTACTTTTTGCTTGCAGGTGTTCATTAAAATTGTTTGAGAAAGTATGGCTTCCGTTTCCAACTGCCACAAAAAAAAGGTAACTGACTTCGGCAGGATTCAGAGAAGCTAAAATTGATTTTTTACCCGGATTGTTAATCGGAGCCGGCGGCAAACCTTCGTAAAGGTAAGTGTTGTACGGCGAGTCAATTTCCAAATCCTTAAACAAAAGCCTTCTCGGTTTCCCTTCCAAAAGGTACTGAACAGTTGGGTCAGCCTGAAGTTTCATCCCTTTTTTTAGTCTGTTCAGGTAAACACTTGCAATTTTTGCTCTTTCTTCGTCAAGAATTGCTTCGCCTTCAACGAGTGAAGCAAGCGTCAGAAGTTGATTCCTGTTCAAAACCACCGTTGTGTCAGTTTTGCCATGCGGAAAATTCTCTTCCCAAAAATCGTTGAAAGAACTAACTAAAAACTTGATTGCTTCTTTTTCCGTCAAGCTTGGCGGAAAAAAATAAGTCTCAGGCAAAAGGTAACCTTCAACAGAACTTTGTTTGATTTCAAGCTCTTCCAAAAACTCCACGTCCTCGCAAAGTCTTACAAATTCACCTGAGTTGAAACTAAACTCACGGCTAAAAATTTCAGCAATTTCCTTGTAAGTCAACCCTTCGGGAATTGTTATTTTTTTGAGAACTTGCTTTCCGTCAACAAGCAAATCAATCAGTTCTTTGTTAGTTTTTCCTTGTTTAAACTTGAAAACACCTGCTTTAAGTTTTGATTGCGATTCAGAAAGTTTTACAGCAAACTTGAACCAAAACGGCTCTTCAACAATCCGGTTTTCAGTTAAAATTTCCGTAATTTTTTCAACTGAAACACCTTTTGGAATCGTGATAATTTTTTCGCTTTCACCTTCAAAATTCACAGAATTAAGTGCTTTGTTGTAAGCAAACAAAACACTGACCAAAGCACAAACAATAAAAATTACTGCAAGCGAAAATACTTTTCTAATCGTTTTTTTTCTCATTTTCAAAAGTGTACCATTTTTTTAGTGTCTGTTCAGCAGGTTTGTTTTGCGGGCTGAACTCAACTTCGTTAGTTTCAACTAAATTATGTTTTGGAAACCACTTCCAAACGTAAAATCCGCCAAACCAATTTTTATTCCCAAAAGTTCTGAAAAGTGCCTCGTAAGCGTTTACCTGAGCGTTGTTGTCAAGTTCGCTTTGAAAAATGCTCAGGTCTTCAGGCCATTCCCAAGGCTTGATTGCCGTTCCTTTTGTGTTTTTGTAACCGATTTCCGTAAAAATAACTTTCTTGCCAAACTTTTTGGCTGTGTTTTCAATTTCTGTTACGTGAGGTTTCCAGCCGTTCAACAGTTCCTGAATTGTTGGGTTTTGTTTTTCAGTAAGCGGAAAGTAAGCCTGAATCCCGATAAAATCCAAGTCTTTCCAAACATCAGTCTGGCTGAAATCCTGGTACCAGTTTGAGCAGTAAGTAAGTTTTCCCGAGTAAACTTCACGGATTTCTCTGATTAATTTTTCCCAAAATTTTGGTCGTGTTTTAATTGGGTTGGTGAGTTCAGTTCCGATTGCAAGCGTTTCAATTTTTTCCTGTTCTGCAAGTTTAGCGTAGTGAAGAATAAAAATTGAGTAACTTTCTTCCCACTTTTTCCAGTCCGTTTCCGTCAGAAAATTAATCTCACCAATCCAGCCGTTTGTTGGTTTTGTTAGCCACAAGTGGGGTTTCAGCATCACTTTAATTCCGTTTTTGTGTGCTTCCTTTGTTGTTGCAGAAATTCCTTCATCGGATTCTCCCCAAAAATAACCTGTTGTTGAAAGTTTAACTTGTGGTGAAGTGTGGTTTTCCATCCAGCCAAAAGGTGTGATTGAAATCCACTCAACACCAAATTCAAGAACTTTTGGGAAAGATTCGTCAGGAAATTTGGTTCTTTCACCAACCCAGCAAACACCTTTTTGCATTTCTTTCAGTTCAAAAATTGTCGTTGTGGATTTTTCAAACGAGTTTTCAGAACAACCAACGTTTGTAAAAGACAAGAAAGCTAAAAAAGTGAAAAATTTTCTAAGCATTAAAAGTTCCTTTCTTGCTTGAACTTAAAAAAAAATGTTCGCAAAAGGTTACTTTTTGTTCCTTTTCGTAGCATTAATTTTAGAAAAGTGCTTTGCAAAGTTTCTTTTTGCGTTTGGCACAAAAATTAGAGTGTTTCCTCATTTTTCAAGGAGAATAAAATGAAAGCAGTTTTAACATTTTTAGTCGTGTTTTTTCTTGGCAAACCAGTTTTGGCAGAACTGTCGGATTCAGCTTTTGTTGACACGGAAATTTTAGAAGTTTACTTAGTTTTCAATCAGCCTGATTTTTGGCAGCAGCTGCAAAATAATTACAACACACAAACGGACATCGTTGGCAGTTTTTCCTGCAAAGGTGTTGTTTTTGATAGTGTTGGTGTTCGGTTAAAAGGCAATTCTTCTTACAACTCTTACCCCGGAGTAAAAAAATCTTTCAAG
Source organism: bacterium (assembly GCA_020850775.1). Classification (GTDB taxonomy): domain Bacteria; phylum CLD3; class CLD3; order CLD3; family CLD3; genus JADZEA01. The sequence goes on along the minus strand of JADZEA010000225.1, from coordinate 4,000 downwards.
ATTGATTTTAATTCCTACAACCTGAACCAAACATTTTTTGGGTTAAAAACGATGAACTTAAACAACGAATTCAAAGACCCGACTTTAATGCGGGAAAAGATTTTTTATGATTTTGCGGAAAAGTACGTTCCCTGCAGCAGAACGAACTACACGAAACTTTTTGTAAACGGAACTTACTGGGGACTTTACCTGAACGTTGAACAGGTTGACAAGACTTTTCTAAAATCAAGGTTCGGTTCTGACGACGACGGAAACCTTTTTAAAGGCGACCCTCAAGGCAGTTTAAAATGGAAAGGAAGCGACACAACTTCTTACCTGACCGATTACGAACTTGAAACGGAAAACACGGCAAACGCTTGGGAACGGCTCGTTAATTTCATTGACAAACTCAACAACACGCCAGTTTCTGCTTTAAAAGATTCGCTTGAACAAGTTTTTGAAGTGCAAAAATTTTTACTTTGTGAAGCGATGAACATCATTTTTGTAAACCTTGACAGTTATCCGGGAACAGGACACAATTTTTACCTTTACGAACACGAGTACGGAAAATTTGACCACATTTTTTGGGATACAAACGAGGCTTTCGGAAATTTTAATTTTGGGATGAACGCTTCACAACTAACTAACCTTTCAATTTCTTACGCAAACCAAAACCCACCAAACTCACGACCTTTAGTCCAAAAACTTTTACAGGTTCCCGAATACCAGCAATTTTACTACTCAATCTTGTATCAGCTTGTAAACAATGATTTTACTGAAACTAAACTTTTTCCTGAAATTGATAGTTTGAACGTTTTAATCCAGACTGACGTTTTTGCCGACACAAACAAAATGTACACTAACAGTCAGTTCACTGCAAACCAAACAAGTAACATTCAGGTTACCGGCGGTCCGGGAGGCTCAACAATACTTGGCTTGAAAGATTTTGTTACCTCACGCAGAAACTCAATCCTGACCCAACTCGCTCAGGTTTACACTCCGCTAACAATTGATTCGCTTTTTGTAAACGAATTTATGACTTCCAACTCTGCGACTCTCTCAGACCAAAACGGAGAATTTGACGATTGGGTTGAGCTTTACAACGCAGGCAGTTCACCAATCAACCTGAACGGGCTTTACCTGACGGACGATTTTTCAAGCCCAACAAAATGGCAATTTCCGGACACTTCTTTGGACGCAAAAAGTTTTTTGATTGTGTGGACCGACAGCGACGCGACACAAACAGGACTTCACACGAATTTTAAACTTAGCCAAAGCGGTGAAAAAATTGGGATTTTTGATTCAAACGGGATAACTCCGGTTGACACTTTGAGTTTTTCTTACGTTGGGACGGATTCTTCTTTTGGCAGAGTAACCGACGGCGGAGCAATCTGGCAAATTTTTACAGCACCAACACCAGGAATTTCAAACACAACTACAATCAAAATTTTTGAAAACACAAAAAAATTAAACTTCAAACTTGAACAAAACTTCCCAAACCCCTTCAATCCAACGACAAAAATCAGCTACCAACTGTCAAACAATCAAAAGGCAAAACTGACAATTTTCAACGTTCTTGGCGAAAAAGTGCGTGATTTTGTTCTTGAAAAAGCGAGCGGTTCAATCGTTTGGAACGGAACAGATTTTAGCGGAAAGCAGGTTTCAAGCGGAATTTATTTTTACCAACTGCAAACAGAAAACTTCAGCAAAACAAAAAAAATGGTCTTGCTAAGGTAAGTGAAATCAATTTTTAAGCAAAAATATTCCTGTCTAAACTTCTGTACTGAATTGCCTCGCCAAGGTGTTGAGGCAAGATTTTTTCGGAGCTTTCGAGGTCTGCGATTGTGCGGGAAACCTTTAAAATCCTGTCGTAAGCTCTTGCAGAAAGCCCAAGTTTTGTGATTGCAATTTTCAAAAGTTCTTCGCCTTGTGTGTCAAGCTGGCAAAATTTTCGGATAAGTTTTGAAGTCATGTCTGAGTTGGCAAAAATTCCCTTTTCATTTTCAAACCTTTTAGTTTGGATTTTTCTTGTTTTGATAACTCTTTGGCTGATTGTTTCCGAGTTTTCGCTTAGTTCTTTTTGAGAAAGTTCTTTGAAAGGAACGGCAGGAACTTCAATCTGGATGTCAATCCTGTCAAGTAAGGGACCTGAAACTTTTGAAAAATATTTTTGAATTAACGGAGGGTTGCAGGTGCATTCTTTTTGTGAAGAGCCAAAGTAACCGCAAGGGCAAGGGTTCATTGAAGCTACGAGAAGAAAGTTTGCCGGGAAAGTCAGCGAAAGTGTAGCACGGGAAATCGTTACTTTTCCATCTTCAAGAGGCTGCCGCATCACTTCAAGAACGCTTTTTTTGAATTCGGGAAGTTCGTCCAAAAATAAAACTCCGTGGTGAGCAAGTGAAATTTCACCAGGTTTTGGAATGTTTGAGCCACCGACTAAACCTGCGTCAGAAATCGTGTGGTGCGGGCTTCTGAAAGGTCTTGTTGAGATTAGTGCCTGGTTTGAAGGTAAAAGCCCTGAAACGGAATAAATTTTTGTTGTTTCGAGGGACTCTTCCAAAGTCAAATCGGGTAAAATTGTTGGCAATCTTTTCGCAAGCATTGTTTTTCCTGAACCTGGTGGACCAAGCATTAAAACATTGTGTCCACCGGAAGCGGCAACTTCCAAGGCTCTTTTTGCGTGAGCCTGACCTTTTACGTCTGAAAAATCAATTTTATAATTTTTGAAAGTTGAAAGGATTTCTGAAGCTGAAACTTTGCAAGGTTTGATTTCAAGACAAGCATTCAAAAACTCAACAACTTCAACCAAAGAAGAAACAGGAAAAACGTCAATTCCTTCAACGATTGCGGCTTCGGTGGCGTTTTCTTTGGGTAGAATTATTTTTTTGAAGCCGTCTTTTTTCGCATTAATTGTGATTGGTAAGACACCTTTTACGGAACGAATTGAACCGTCTAAGGAAAGTTCGCCAAGGATGATTGTGTCTTTTAAATTTTCATAAATAACTTGATTAGAAGCTGCTAAAATCCCGATTGCGATTGGTAAATCAAAGGATGAGCCTTCTTTTCTGATGTCTGCAGGAGCAAGGTTCACGGTGATTTTCATTGTCGGGAAAACGAAAGCAGAATTTTTAATTGCCGCGGAGACTCTTTCGCGGGATTCTTTTACAGCTCCATCAGGAAGTCCGACAACGATAAAATTTGGAATGGCTTTTTCAAGGTGAGTTTCAACTTCAATTTTGTAAGCATCAACGCCGACGGTAGCACTACTGAAAACTTTAGAAATCATAAATTTTTCCCGGTTTTTTTGTTTTCAGAAATTAAGCCAATTTTTTTTTCAATTGAAAGGAAATTTTAGAAATAAAAAAAGGGAATTTTTAAAATTCCCTTTTTTCCCATTTCTGACCAAGAACCTGTTAGAGTAAAAAACTAATGACCATAAAAAACGCGGTCTTGAAACACAATTTTTATGGTAACAAACTTTGTTTCGTTCTTTACTTAGTTTTGACAAGTAAGCTAAAAGTAAAAATGCTAAAATTATGCCAATTTTTGACAAGGTTTGGAAAGTGTGTAAAGCTATAATTTATTTGATTTTGAGAAGTGGAGCTGGTTTTAAAAACGAAAAACTAACAGCAAAAAAACGATTTTTCGTTTATTTGGTTTTGTTAGGTTTAATTCCTAATGTTTCCATCTTACTTCTTAGGGTGGAAGTTGGTAAGTCAAGTTTTTGAGCAGCTTTAGAAACGTTAAATTCTGCACGGTTTAATGCTTCTTCAATGACGTGTTTATCAAAATTGGCAATCATTTCGTTGTAGCTTTTGCCTTCCTCAAAAATAAAACCACCATTTTTGTTTGCTAATTCAATTTTGATTTGTTTTCGGATTTCAAGCATTTTCATATTTTTTTCAATGTCTTTAATTCCCGGTTCATCTGAAAGTTCTTTTTTAATCTCAAGACTTTTCAGGTAACATCTTTCTGCTGCCTCAAAGTTGCCAAGCTCTGCGTAAACGACGCCGAGGTTGAG